>NZ_JBVIIT010000009.1:0-118350 GCF_055569615.1 Streptomyces sp. NPDC031379
CGAACTGGCCCGCCAAGGCGTCACCATGCCCCGCAAATCAACCTCCTTCGGCCCGAAACCAGCCTCAGGCCTGGTACTACGCACACTGGAGAACTGAACCCCGTCCATGCGAGACCCACGCCGATCTCAGACCGACCTCGGAGCCGGAAAGAGTGCCGGTGCCGGGACCGGCGCCCACTCGGTGCCGGTCAGGCGCCCGAACGCCTGGTCGCCGAAGTGGAACGCGAATCCGATCGTTCCGGGCTGTTCGAGTTCCGCTGCGAGGCGCTTCCGTGCGGCCATGACCCCGCTGTGGTCCGCGTCGGGCCGTGAGGGCCATTCGGGATGCGCCAGCTGCACCGGTGTGTGGAACACGTCCCCGAGCACGATCACCCGCTCGCTCCCGGCGGACACCACGTACGACGTGTGTCCCGGCGAATGGCCCGGGGCGACCAGCGCACGCACCCCGGGGAAGATCTCTTCGCCGTCGTCGACGGGGGTGTGGGCCGCGCCTATGAGTGCGAGGACGTCCGCTGCCGGGGCGCCCGGTACCGTCGTGCCGTGGCTGTGCGGGACCCATTCCTGGGCGGCGACGAGGTATCGGGCCCGGGGGAAGGTCTTCTCCGGTGTGAACGCCCAGCCGGTGTGATCGACGTGCAGATGGGTGAAGGCCACCGCCTCGATGTCCTCGGGTGTGTGCCCGAGCGCGGCGAGCGTCCGGGGGAGCGCACCGCAGTCGCTGTGCCCCACCAGTTCGCCGGAGACGTGGATCGGCCCGCGTACCGGCCCCAGCCCGGCGTCGATCAGCAGGCGGCGGCCGTCGCGTTCGACCAGCAGGCCGCCCGCCGACATGGCCACCCGGCCCTCCTCGTCGAGCAGCTCCGGACGGGCGTGCCAGTAGTCGTCGGCGAAGTCCGGGAAGAAGCCCGACGGCAGCATGGCCATCGCACCGTCCACGACGTAGGTCAGACGCACGTCACCCAGCACGAGCGACCGGACGGCGGACTGCCGGTTCAGCGTTCCGATGTGCATGTCGCTTCCGTTCCTTTGCGGGTGAGCGAGGGCATGCCAGGTCTCGTCGGGCCATCAGCGGACGGTCGCGCCCGTGCGGTCCTGCTGCCGTTCGCCGGGGGCGAGTTGTGCGAGGGCGTCGAGCACCGCGCGCAGCAGCTGCTGGGCCGGGGAGCCGTCCGGGAGGCGGCCGTCGTCGCCGAACTGCTGGTGGGCCTGGAAGAGGAGGAACTCGGGCTGTTGCACGACGCGGGCGTTCATCTTGTGCAGCACCTGGCGCAGGGCCAGCTGGGCCCGGACGGTGCCGAAGGGGCCGGGGGAGGCCCCGATGACGGCGACCGGCTTGAGCGCGAGCGCGGGGCCGTCGTCGCCGGCCGGGCGGGAGAGCCAGTCGAGGGCGTTCTTCAGCGCTCCGGGTATCGAGGCGTTGTATTCGGGGGAGGCGATCAGGACCGCGTCGGCGCCCTGGACACGGCGGCGCAGTTCGGTGACGGCGGACGGCGCGGGGTGTTCCTGGTCCTCGTTGAAGTGGGGCAGACGACCGAGCCCGTCGAAGTGGTCGAAGCGCTGGTCCGGGCCGAGGCGCTCGGCCTCCCGGAGCAGGGTGGTGTTCAGGGAGCCGCGGCGCAGGCTCCCGGACAGGGCGAGGACGTTGAGGCGGGTCACGGTGTTTCCCTCGTGGTTCGGGCCGCCCCCTGGTCGGGGATGGCACCTCGCCCTCGTGTCCGGGAGCCAGCAGGTGCCGGGTGTGCCGTGGTGGCCGGGGTCGGCAGTCGTGGTGCGCGGGCCCATCGGCTCCGCGTGGTCCATCCTCGACGTGTCGACGACATGGCGCCAGAAACATCTCCCTAAAGCCGGATTGTGCGTCACAAGGGCCGTATAGAGTGCCGGTTGTGCGCCAGAACCTCGACGAGACGGACCAGCGCATCGCCGCCGCCCTGATCGCTTCACCCCGTGCCTCCTGGCGGGCCGTCGCCACGTGCCTGGAACTGTCCGAACGCACCGTGGTCCGCCGCGCCGGCCCGCTGTACGCCGACGGCACGCTGCGCGCCACCGCGGAGCGCAACCCGATCCGCTTCCCCCACCTGGTGCCCATGGCCCTGCGCATCCGCTGCCGTCCCGACCGCATCAGAACGGTCGCCTCCACCCTCGCGCGCCGCACCGACACCCTCTGGGTCGACGTCCTCGGCGGCGGCGACGAGATCAGCACCATCGTCTTCCTGGACGGCCCCGAGGCACGCAACCGCCTCCTGCTGCGCGACCTGCCGGCCACCGACGCCGTCCACGGCTGGACCTCCCACACCCTGCTGCGGGTCTTCCCCGCCTCTCTCAACTGGGGTGCCCGACTGCTGGACCGCGAGGAGGCCGCACGCCTCGGAGTGCAGCCGTTCCCGCTGAGCTCCCCGCCACCGGCCCCCCTGCCCTCCGCGGACCTGACGCTGATCCAGGCCCTGACCGAGAATGCCCGCGCCGACTACGCCACGCTCGCCCAGCGGACCGGCACCACACCACGCACCGCCCGGCGCCGCCTGGAGACACTGCTGCACGACGGCACGGTTCGCCTGGTCACCGAGACCGACCTGGCCCTGCTCGGACTGCGCACCAAGGCCCAACTGTGGCTGTCGGTCGAACCCAGCGCCCTCCAGGCAGCAGGCGAACAGCTCAGCCGCGAACCCGCCGTCCGCTTCACCGCCGCGACCACCGGACCCGCCAACCTCCTGGTCATGGTCACCACCACCGACCTGGACGCGCTCTACCGCTTCCTCACCGACACCATCGGCGCGATGACACAGATCGGCTCCATCGAGACCACGCCGGTCCTGGCCACCGTCAAACGCACCGGCCTGACCCGCCCGGGCTTCTGAACCCAGCCCACTCGGCCGCTCACCGCCCCACAGGTGAGAGGCGGCTCGGACAGGTTCACGTGCGACTCGCCATGGGGCTGCCTTCAGCCGGCACCGGACGGCACGATGTGTGCTCGACCGCGTGCGCCGGCGGGAGCCGGTGGCTCATGAGGCCGGGCTGCTGCACCACGGGCTCCGGTCCGTCGAGGAGCCCCTTGCGGACGGCGGCGACTCCGGCCTGGAAGCGGCTCGTGGCGCCCAGCCCTTCCATGATGTCCGCGATCTGGCGCCGGGTGGTGCGCAGGGACATACCCAGCCGGCGGGCGATGGTCTCGTCCTTCAGACCGGCCGCCAGCAGTGTGATGATCGTCTTGTGCGTCGCGCGGGACACCTGCTCCAAACCCTGCCGGGCGGCGTCCGCGAACGGAGTGGCCAGCTCCCAGGCCTGTTGGAAGAGATCACACAGGTATGCCACGGCGTTCGGCTCACGGATCACGACCGCGCCCCAGGAGTCGTCCTGGACCGGTAGGAACGCGGTTTCCCGGTCGAAGACGATGAGCCGCCCGAACAGGGAATGGGCGGTGCGGTACTGGCCGCCGAGCGCGGAGGCGGTGGCCGCGTACTCCCGGCTGGGCGCGTGGAACCGCGCCGTGTGGTGATAGAGCGTGCGGATCCTGACCCCGCGTTCGAGAAGCTTGCGGTCGCGCAGGACGGCCTCCTGCATCGCCTCCGGCGCGCGAGCGGCTCCGCCCGGCTGGCTGCTGATCATCTCCTCGCGGCAGCGGTCCGCGGTCTGGGTCAGCACGGCGCGCACCTCGGGCAGGTTGTCGATGACCTCCAGCCTGCGAGCGGTCGGCGCCTTGGACTGGTGGAAGTGCGCCGTGAACCGGTCCAGCTCCTGACGGACCAGGGTCAGCTGGTGCTGGTGCTCCCGGACACTGGCTTCGATCGGCGCGGACAGCAGGTGCAGGGCCGCGTCGGGGGCGACAGCGTATCCGGCCCCGGGATCATCCGGGCTCGGATGCACGAGTCTCGCCGCGATGAGGCGCCGCAGGCTTTCGGCCGCGGCTCGTTCGGGCACGCGCAGCTCGCGGGCGGCGTCGCTCGCACGCACCGAGCGACGCAGCAAGACCCAGGCATATGTCGTGACATCGATGTCGGTCAGGTTCCCCGCAGGGGACATCGAACGATCCATCTGCATCGGTTCCTCCAAATGACCAGCGGCAGTTCGTGCCGACGGGTCGGCTCGCCGACCTTGCCGCAGCGCTCCAAGAAGCCGAACGTGGGTGTTGCCTCAGGCATGAGGCGGCATCGGGATGAAAGGACGGGAGCATGGACGGTCACGGCGCCGGGTTACGGTATTTCCGGCCGCTGGAGCACTGCGAGGGCCCTCTGGGAGGGAAGGCCCAGCGGTTGCGGGCGCTGATGCGCGCGGGTCTGCCGGTGCCCGAGGCGTACGTGCTCACGCACACCGTCCTGGAGAGGCTGCACACGCAAGAACTCCTGGCCGAGACACGAAAACTCCTGTCCGTCGCGTTCCGCACGGGAACGGCGGTGGTCGTACGCAGCTCCGCGGCCGGTGAGGACAGCCCTCTGGCCGCCGCGCCCGGCGTGTACGACTCCTACCTGAACCGCCGCACACCCCATGAGGTCGTGGAGGCCGTGGGCCGGGTTCGTGCGGCGCTGCACGGGGCCGACGCCGACGCGTACCGACAACTGCGGGGAGACACCCTCCAGCCCGCGATGCATGTGGTGGTGCAGCGCATGGCGGAATGTTCCACATCCGGTGTGCTGTACACCGCAGACCCCCTCTCGGACGGACCGGCCCTGCGTGTGGAGGCGTCCGAGGGGCTGGGTACGCCTGTTGTCGCGGGCCTCGGCGCCGCACACTCATGGGTGCTTCCCACCCCCCGGCATCCCGTGGTGCGCCACGAGGCGCAGTCGTGGAAGATCACGCAAGGCAGCAGCCTGCCTGCCCTGCTGACCCGGCTGGCCGTCGTTCTCGAGGACCTGTTCGGCAGACCGCAGGACGTGGAGTGGGGACTGGAGAAGGACGCTCTGTGGGTGTTCCAGTCCCGTGACATCGTCCCGTTCCCTCTCCCGCTCCCGCCGCCTCACCAGCGGCCGGCGCCGGCCTCCGGCGGGGTGCCGGTCACACCCTTGTCGCGGGGCTATGCGAGCGGGGTCCTCGGCACGGTCGGCGGGCGCTCCCCGGGCCCGGGGGAGATCGTCGTTCTCGATGCGATGCCGACCGCCGCGGAACTCGGGCATCATCGGCATGCCGGCGGAATTCTGGTGCGCCGCGGCAACGTCCTGTCGCATTCGGCCGCTCTCTGCCGTGAGCTGGGCATGCCCATGGCCCTGTTGCCGCAGCACTGGACCGCGCGGCCGGGGGAGATGCTGCTGGACGCGGTGGCCGGCCGGCTCACCCCGCTCCGCGAACTCCCCGTACGGGATCGGTGGCTGGCGGCGCGGGCAGTGCGGCGTCGGCCGGGAGCGCCGGACACACCGCGTCAGAGCTGCGTTCCGCCCGTGGGGAGCTGACCGGTCCGGGAGCCCTCGCTGTTCCAGTCGCTGGGGTTGCCACCGGAGGTGTCGCCATCGGCCGCGGACGCGGCGGACGCCGAGACCGCGCAGTGGGCCGGCGAACCGGCGGACGGTACGCAGCCTGCGGCGCCGTGGCCGGCGAGGCCGACGAGGGACAGCAGGCCCACGCCGAGAACGGTGGCAGCGCCCTGGGCGACGGAACGAAGGACCTTCGGCGAGTGCGTCATGACGGGTTCCTTTCCTCGGTGAACCGGGGTGACGCAACAACCGTCGCAAGCCGCGATGGACGCCCGAGCAGCGCTGGATGAGCGCCGATGTACGACAGATACACGGCCGATCACGCCGTCCGCAACACTGCTCACCGCATCGGGAGGCGGCGCGTCACCGCTCGGCGCGCCCCGTCGAGACGTAGGTGAATCCGGCCTCCCTCAGCACCACCGGGTCCAGCGCGAGACGCCCGTCGAAGACGACCGGGGTGCGCATGAGCTTCCCCACCGACGGCCAGTCGACCGCGAGGAGTTCGGGCCACTCCGTGACGATCACGGCGGCATCCGCACCGGCCAGGGCGTCCTCCGGTCCGGCGTGGCGGACGACGGCGTTCCAGGGCGGGCCGGGCACCGGGCGGGCCAGCGGATCCCAGCAGGTGACCACCGCCCCCTCGGCCAGCAGACGGGAGGCCATGGTGGTACTCGGAGCCTCACGCATGTCGTCGGTGTGGGGTTTGAAGGTCATCCCCAGCAGGGCGACCCGGCGATGCTCCAGACTCCCGCCGAACAGGGCCTTCAGCCGGTGGACGGCGCGACGCGGCTGGTGGCTGTTGACCTCGATGACGCTGGACAGCAGGGGCAGCGCTATCCCGTTGCAGCTCGCCAGGGTGCGCAGGGCGCGGCTGTCCTTGGGGAAGCAACTCCCGCCGTAGCCCAGTCCCGCCCGCAGAAAGTGCGGTCCGATGCGGTGGTCGGCACCGACGGCACGGGTCACCTCGGCGATGTCGGCCCCTGTGCTCTCGCAGACCGAGGCGATCTCGTTGGCGAAGGAGATCTTCGTCGCGAGCAGGGCATTGGCAGCCAGCTTGACCATCTCCGCGCTGGCGATGTCCATCACCATCACCGGCCCCGGCACGCCCTGGTGGATCTCCTCGACCAGCCGGGCCGTCCCGTCCTGCGCGCCGATGACGATGCGGTCGGGGTTCATGAAGTCCGTCACGGCACGGCCCTCGGCCGTGAACTCGGGGTTGAACGCGTATCCGAGGTGTCCGAGACCGGCACCGTCGAGACGGGCACGTACCCGGGCCCCGGTGCCGACGGGCACGGTGGACTTCACCACGACCGCGCGGAGTCGTCCGGGCCCGGCCTCGGCCAGGTCGTCGAGGCAGGCCCACAGCCGCGACAGGTCGGCGTCGCCCTCGGCCGTGGAGGGGGTGTCGACCGCGAGGTAGGCGATGTCCGCGCGGGCCAGGGCGTCGGCCGCGTCGAGGGTGAAGGCCAGGCGGTCCTTGTTCCGGCTGATCATCTCGAGCAGGCCGGGTTCGTGGATCGGTATGTCCCCGGCTTCCAGCAGGCGGATCTTCTCCGGCACGACGTCGCGCACGACCACGTCGTGGCCGAGTTCCGCGAAGCAGGCTGCCGTCACCAGCCCGATATAGCCTGCCCCGAAGACGGCGATGGCGTGTGGTGCGGGCATGGTCCATGTCCTTTCGGCGAGGCGGTGTTCAGGCCGGCTCCTGGCGGGCCGGCGGCGGTCAGGACTTGGGCATCGCGGTGTCCGCCCACCAGTCCGGCCCGAGGGCGGCGGTGCGCTTCAGCCCGGTCAGGAACCCGGCCCACCGCTCCCGGTACGAGGCGTTCCAGACGCGAGAGCGCTGCCTGACGTCGGGAGCGGGCTCCCGGGCGGGAATCAGCACCGTCCAGGTGGGCATCAGTGCCATACCGTGGTTGACCTTCGCCTCGAAGGCGCTGGGCCCGACGTGGAGGTGGGACAGGCCGAGTGCCGCGCCCCGTCGCATCGGCTCGTAGAACACCAGGTTGAAGTACTCGAAGGCGTCGCCCGCCCGGTCGTAGTCCAGGCCGAAGTGCCGCAGGAAGAGGTCGGTGCCGTCGCTGATCGCCGGCGCCACCGCGCGCAGTTCCCCGTCCCGCCAGCCGCAGAAGGCGATCGCCCGGTCGCCGAAGGCCCTCGCCTCCCCTTTCAGGAGGCGGCGTGCGTACTCCGCGCTGTAGGAGGCGTTGTGCCGGATCTTGTTGAGAGCGACGAGTTCGGCGGCCTCGTCGACCACGTCCGACAGTCTTTCCACGGTGGTGCTGTGAGAGGCCTGGTAGACCCTGGTCTCGAAGCGCGCGGCCCGCCTGCGGCTCTTGGACAGCCGCCCCACGTACGTCTCGAAACCGTCGTGCGGCATGGGGGCCACGGTGGTGGGCGTGTCACCGAGGACCACGGCGGCCGGGAACGCGGCCGCGAGCATCCGGGCGTCGCCGCCGCTCAGGAAAGGCAGGGCGACGCAGCTCGCGGACGAGGCGTCGGCGGCATGCCGGACCAGGTCGGCCACGACCCGCGCACGCGCGTCCGGTGGGAGCCCGCCGGCGACGGTGGGGACCGCGTGGTTGCTGTTGCAGGAGCCGGCGAGCACCGTCCGGTCCCACAGGGGGGACGCACCGAGCAGGGGGGCGAATCGGCCGGCGATGTCGTAGGAACCGCCGGGCCGCGTGGGGCCGTCGCACAGCACCAGCAGACCGGCTGGTGCGTCCGGCGGCCCGGCGACCGCCACCCGCAGGGGCACGCCGGTCAGCCTCTCCTGATGGAGGTACCAGTCACGCGACGCGTAGAGGCCCTGCGGGCCGAGCCGGTGCCACGTCTGCCGCGGCACGGCCGCGACGGTGGCGTAGACCCGGACGGATGCGGAATGCCGTGCGGTGGTGGGCGCCGTCATCGTGTGCCGCCCGTGGCGTCGAGGTCCGGGACGGTCCGCGCCGCTCGGAGCGTGGCCTGGTGCGGCAGGGCGGCGCAGTTGAGAGCGACAGCCCGGATCAGCCGACCGGTCGGTTCGAACCGGAACACCGAGAAATGCGCCTCGTCGAGCTGGAAGGTGCGGTTGCGCTCCAGCGGAAGACCGAGGGCCCGGGTGAGTATCCATCCGTAAGGACCACCGTGCGCGACGACAACCGGTCTGCTGTGGTCCTGGGCCAGAATGCCGCCGACGGCGGCCGTCGTCCGTTCGCAGGCCTGAGAGAGGGATTCCGTCCCGGGAAAGGACAGGCCGTCGGAGTTGAACGCCAGCTGCTCGGCCACCTTCGCACCGTACTGGCGGCCGATGTCACGCATCGGCAGGCCGTACAGCGGGGGAAAGGTCCGCTCCCGCAGATCCTCCAGTACACGCGGCGTGAGACCGGTCGCCTCGGCCACGTAGGCGGCGGTCTGCCGCGCCCGCAGGGACGACGAGCAGTACAGCGCGTCGGGTGCGAAAGCCCGCACCTGTTCGGCGAGTCGTCCCGCGGCCGCCCGTCCGCCGGCGGTCAGCGGGCGGTCCTCGTCGCGGTCGTAGAGGTCGGGGCTGGACTGGGCCTGTCCGTGGCGGGCGAAGAGCAGCATCCGCTCGGGTGCCGGGTTCTGGGTCATGACTTCTCCGGTTCGGTGACGAGGCGCGGCGGCGCTTCGGGCAGAGAGGCGGTGATGAGCGCGGCGGGCGCGGCCCGTGAGGTGTAGAGCCTGCGGATGCCGACGCCGCCGTGGCGGGCATGCTCGGTGTCCGCGTCGTGCAGCTGTCGTTCGCGCCGCAGCCGGCCGGCCGTCCTGCCGGCCGGCCACGCCGCGTCGACACGGGGGCGGCGGCCGGATTCCAGGGTCCCCTTCAGCAGGTCGGGGCTCCCGAAGAGATCGATGTGATCCAGTGGTGTGCCGCCCCATCGAAACGGCAGACCCCGCACGAGAAGGAACGCGCCGGGGGCGAGCGAGGCGAACGCCTTGTCGTAGGACCACTTCAGTGCGAAGACCACGTCGCCGGCTACGGCGTCCATACGGAAGGCGACCACCGTGCCCCGGTGGGTGGCGAGAGTCAGGTGCAGGTCTCCCGTGCGCAGCAGATGCGCGTAACAGGCGAACTCGCCCTGGCTGACGATGTCGCAGGACTTGCCCCGTTTCCAGGAGGCCAGCTCCACCCGGTGCAGGGCCGCGACCGCTTCCTCCGGGCAGGACGGGACGCGCAGTTCCAGCTCCCGTTCCCAGCGGCGCAGTTTGCGGTCGGCCTGACCGCCCAGGCGGGAGCGGTAGCGGCTCGCGAGGTCCTGGCCGCGCGCCTCCCAGTCGATCAGGGGGGAGGGAAGCCGCTGCCAGGTCGTGGTGGCGGAAGCGGCGGACAGCAGCGTGTACGACGGGGTCTCGGGGTGGTTGAGCGGGAAGTACAGCACTTCCGCACCCAGGTGTGAGCACACTGCCGCGAGAGTCCGCTCGATCAGCGCCGGGTCCGGCGTTCCGCGGAGCAGCAGGGGCGATCCGGGGACCACCGAGGTCCACACGCCTGAGGCCGAGCGGCGCAGGGCCACGCACAGCCCGGTCTCCCCCTGCCATTCGAAGGCGACGCCTGAGTGTTCGGTGAAGGCCAGCCGCGCGGCGAGGGCCGCGGGATCCTGCTGGGGCATGTCGGCTTCGCCCGGGAAGGACCGGGCGAGGTGGGCGGCCAGCTCGGTGACGGTGGCGGGACCGCCGGGCTCCGGCGGCCAGAGACGTCGTAGCGCCATGTCACAGCTCCATCCTGCGCAGCTCCGCGCTGCTGCCGAGCGCCATGCCGACCGCGCACAGCACCAGTTGCAGCAGGCCGCCGCAGATCAGCACCGTCTGGGCGCCGTATGCCGCGGCCAGGGAGCCGACCGTCCCGTAGGCGAGGGGCAGGGGGGCGAGGGATCCGGCGGCCACGAAACCGTAGACACGGCTGCGGTAGTCGTTGTCGACGTACTTCTGGATGAGCAGGTTCTCGACGACGTTGAGGCTTCCGGACAGGCCCAGGAGCAGGCCGGCGCAGACCACGGTCACCGTCCCGCCGGCAAGGCCCAGCAGCAGCGCCGCCACGCCGGCCGCACCGCAGGCGAGAGACAGCGCCCGCCCGGCGCCGCGCAACCACCCTGCCTGGCCGAGCAGGAACGAGGCCGCCAGTCCGCCCAGGCCCTGCCCGGCGAGGCAGACGCCGACCACGGCGGCGGACAGCCCGAGCGAGGTGACCCTGCTGGGCAGGAGCACGAGGAAGGGAGCGACGCAGAACACGTTCATGGCGACCGACATGACGACCAGCCAGGTCACCCAGGGCCGGCCGCGCACGTGACGGAACCCGGCCGTGACATCGGAGAGACGGGTGGCGCGCAGCGGCGCCCGGCTCCGCCCGGAGCGGACCCGCGCCAGAGCGAGCATCGACAGCAGGAACGTGGCGGCGTCGAAGCAGAAGGCGAAGGGCGGCGAGTAGGTGACGAGAACACCGCCGAGCGCCGGGCCCGCGAGGGCCACCACGCCGTAGGCCGCGCCGTCCAGGGCATTGGCGTCGCGCAGATGCGCGGCCGGGACCGACTCCGCGACGAGCGGGCCCAGCGCGGGCAGGGCGAACGCGCCGGCCATGCCCAGCAGCAACGCGAGCGGGAGGAGCAGGCCCAGGCCGGCGTCGCGGGTCAGCAGCAGGGCGATCAGGCCGACCACGACGGCCGATGCGGCGTCGGACCACATCAGCAGCACCCGGCGGTTCATCCGGTCACCCACTGCTCCCGCGATCGGGGAGGCCAGGACCTGCGGAAGTATGGAGACCGCCAGCACGATGCCGGTGTCCAGACTGGAGCCGGTGACGGCGAAGACCGCCCACCCGAGGGCCACCTTGTAGACCTGGTCGCCGAGCCGGGAGAGATTGCGGCCGATCCACAGCAGCCGGAAATCCCCGTACCGCAGGGAAGCGAACCAGGGGAGGGGCCGGATCGTGGAATCAGCCATCGCCGCATTCCCGGAGCAGGGCCAGTTCGACGCGGAACCGGTCGGGGCGGAAGGCGAGCATCTCCCAGCCGCAGTCACCGCGGACGAACCGCTCGCCATGATGGGAGATCGCCTCGAAGTTGGTCATGAGCATATGAATCAGCAGGTCGTTCATGGTGCAGGGTTCGCCACCCGCTTCCCGGAAGCACGTGAGCAGGTCCTCCAGCCGTCGTCGCGGGTGTGGGGTCCGGGACCAGAACGCCACCGCTTCTCCCATGGTGGCCAGGTCGGACAGCACGGTGTCGGTCCGGCACCGTTCCCAGTCCAGGACACCCGTCAGTACCGGGGTCCCGTGGTCGCTCAGCCGGAGGTTGGGGAAGGACGGGTCGCCGTGCACGACCTGTCCGTCCGGCATCCGGTGGCTCTCCAGCCAGGCGTCCACCCGGTCGGACGCCTCAGCGATCACCGCCTGGTCGGCCGCGTCGAAGGGCAGACGGGCAGCCGCCTGCTGGCCCATGCGGCAGTACTCGAGCAGGCCGACACCCTGGTCCTCGACCGTACGGTCGACCGGCCTCAGCCACTCGTGCAACCGCGCCAGGCCCGCGGCCGCCGCCGCCCCGTCCGCCGGATCGGCCGGATCAGCCGCCCGGCCGGGCACATGCGTGGTGAGCCACCACAGCCGGCCGGCCTCGGTCTCGTGGCCGCCCGAGACGGACGGCACCAGGTGCGGCACCTGGAACTGCGGGGACATGGACGCCAGTTGCTCGTAGAGAGCGTGTTCACGCAGAACGCGTGCCTCCTGGTGGACGCCGGTGCTCGCCAGCCAGTGGCGGCCCGCCCGCCAGATGTGCTTGTTGACGCCCACCTCCACTCGCCTCAGGGGCTCGTGGACGTTCCATCCGCGTGCCACGACACGGGTGGCGATCGCGTCCCACCCCTCGGCCGTGGCCTTCGCCGGTTCGGGTCGCTGTGCAGTCATGTCTTGTTCTCCGCAGGAGTGATCTTGGTGACGCCGATCAGGTCGTAGATGCCTTCCAGACGCGGCATCGGCATCTGGAGGCGCGAGTGCTGGTACCGGGCGAGAAGTTCGCGCTGCCAGCCCTCGGCCCGGTAGGTGGCGTCGGGAATGAGCCCGGGTCCGTCGAGCCGGGGGATCCGGGACAGGGCGTACGGATGGTGCTGCCAGCCGGGCAGCAGGTCTCCCCTGGCCAGCTCGCGGAACGTCGTCTCCCGCAGCTTCGCCGTCGTCTCCGGAAACCTGGCGACGGTGCCGGCGGCGGCTTCCGCGGAGTCGGCGCTGATCTGGACCTCCAGCCCGATACCGCTCTTGTGGCCGGTGATGTCGTGCCCGCCGCGGACGAAGGTCCGTGCCTCCTCCACCACGTGCGACGGCCCGGTCACCAGCCCGCCTCCGCGTGCGCCCAGCGGCTTGCCCGGCCGGAACGAGGTGACCATCAGCCGCTCCCTCTCGGCGGCGTGCCGCCACTGCGCCACGTCTGCCACCTGGCAGAAGTCGAGGAGGACCGCGGCACCCAGTCCGTCCGCCCAGCGCAGCCAGCGGTCGAGATCGGGCATGTATCCGCCGAACGGCGCGTAGATGACCAGCCCGATCATTCCGGGTGGCAACCGGGAGGCGAACTCCATCGACATCGACAGGTCCGCCTCGACATCCACCAGGACCGGCACCATGCCGGCGAGGACGAGCGCGTTGACCACGGTGCCGCAGATCCATCCCGGCACCAGGACCACCTGGCCCGGGCGTGCGAGCACACAGGCGCTCGCCAGGACGGCCGCGGTTCCCGTGACGGTGCCGACCGCGTCCTCCGTGCCCATGACCTCCCGCGACACGGAGACGAGTTCGGCACCGACCGCGCCTCCCGCCCGCCCGGTCACGCGGCACCCACCGCACGAGCGGCACGGCTCTCGGAGACCTGGGCCAGGAAAGCCGACAGCTTTCGCTGCAGCGCGTCGTCCCAGCAGTGCACATAGGCGAGGTAGGTCTCCATGCGGCATCCGCGGCGAAGCTTCGCCTCCACGGATTCCGGGCCGAAACCGAGCTTGCTGATCCCGTGGTCGATGGCGTATTCCAGGAACCGGTAGTAGACGAGTTCGAAGTACAGCGGCAGGCCCGCGCTGCGGCCGTAGTCGAAGCCCAGCTGCTCCACGAACAGTTCGTCCTTGAACCGGAAGGCGAGGACGAAGCCGATCAGGTGGCCGTCCCGGCGGGCGAGCGCGACCAGCGGAGTGCCGGGGCGAAGACGGGCGGCGGCACCGATGGTCGAGGGAGGCTGGGGCCCCGTACGCGCCTCGGGTCCGTGGTACTTCTCCAGCAGGTTCAGCCGCAGCGCGTCGAGGGCGCCGACGTCGTCCTCGGCCAGCTCCCGCACGCTGATGTCGATCCCGGCGGCGGCGATGGCCCTCCGGTCCCGCATGATCTGCCGTGCGCTGTTGCGTGTGCGCGAGGCGACGTAATCGGCGAACGACGGCCATTCCTGGTCGAGCACCGCCACCCGCGCGCTGTCGAAGGGAAGGTAACCACGGGCGGTGAGCAGGCCGCGCAGTTCGCTGTCGTCCTCGGCGACGAAGGGACAGACGGCGCAGGCAGCACCGTCCGCGCGACCGGCACTCTCCAGCGCCTGCAGCACGCTGGTCATGGCGGCCGTGCGGCGCTCGGCGGACGCCGTGCGGTCCCGCAGCATACGGGCGCCGGTGACCTGGTAGGAGCCGACAGAGGTCTGGGGCAGCAGGCCGCCGTCCGGGGCCGTCAGGCCGAGGGCCGCCTCGGCGCCGAGGCCGGCCTCCTCCGCGACCCGTTCCAGCATCCGGTCGATGCGCAGGTATGCGGAGGGTACGGCGTCGGAGGTGAGCGTGTAGGCGACCGTGGCGGCGTCCGGGACGCCGTCCGCACCGCGGGAGACGGCGTAGCGCGCCGGATAGGTACGGGCTTGCGCCGTCATCGTGAGCATGCGTGCGGTCAGGGCGAACTCCGCGCCCGTGGCCAGCGCGTCCCACGCTGCGGCGGGGAGGTCATCGGCCCTCTCGTGGAGGTCGACGGGCATGGTGGCGTCACCTCCCGCTTCCGGCGGACGGTGACGGGACGGCGGCGGCCAGGACGTCGTGGAGAGCGCGCAGGCGGGTCCACAGGGCGAGGTTGCCGGGCTTCGCGTCGGGCCAGTGCGCGACGGGGCCCAGGAAGTCGTCCAGCCGGAAGGGCGGCGTGGCCCGTGTGACGTTCTCCGCCGTGACCGGGCCGGGAGGGGTGAGGGTGACCAGGTGGTCGACCCTCAGGCGGTGGTTGAGCCGGCGGGCGGCGGCGATCGCCTTGGTCTGGTTGACGTTCTCCACGACGAGGATGCGGCCGGCGTCCGCACCCAGCAGGCCTTCGACGACCGGCTCGCGGTAGTGCGCGATGTTGTAGCGGTAGTACTCGAAGAAGTAGCCGAAAGGTGTGCCCAGAGGGAAGCGCGAGCCGTCCGTCATGCGGTACAGGCCGGCGAGGTCGTCCTCCGTCACCGCGTCCCGGTCGCGCTCCACGGTGGCTTCCAGAAGGCTCCAGAGACGATCGTCCTGGCACGTGAAGACCTGGGACCCCGCGGGCAGGGGCAGGGTGTCGGCGAACCGGCGTACGCGTTCGGCCACCTCGTGCCAGGCTCGCTCGTCGCTTCCTCCGCCCGGTACGAGCCGTATCTCCTCGCCGGTTCCCACGAACGACAGCAGCGGTACGTCCAGATGCCTGGCGACGACAGCACCGTGCAGGAGGTCGGCCGCGACGCTCGCGGCAAGCTCCTCGGGCCTCGCCTCGCAGTGGTCGACACAGGTGGACGCGAACACGGCCGCCGGCGCCGGACGTTCGTCCAGACCGCTGCCGTGGCCCACGAACGCCAGACCGTCGACGTCCGGAACCCATGCGGGGATGCCGGTCCGCACCCCGTGGGCCGCCAGGACCGCCGGCAGGTCGGGGCCGTACATCGCGTCCAGGAGACGACGGTGCGAGTCGTCGACGGACCTCATACGTTGCCCTCCCTCAGGGCGGCCGCCAGCACGAAGCGCTCCAGTCCGATGCCCGCGCACCCGGTCATCCGGCCCGAGCCGCCGAACCCGCGACGGACGAAGTGGTCCCCGTGCCGATTGACGGAGGCGACCGCCATGGCGCCGACGGGTGTCGTCACGCGCATCTCACGCTTGCGGGTGGCCGCCGCGTCGGCGGAGATGTAGAACGGGTCGTCCGCCTCGTTCCACTCGTACGTCAACCCGAACCGCTCGGCCAGTTCCGTCAGCAGGGCCTCGAGGTCCGCCGCCATCGCGAGGTCCTCGTCCTCGTCGCGCGACTTCCAGACGATGTCACGCTGGGTGAACGCCGGCAGGCGTCCGCTCTCGCCGTCGTAGAAGAGTTCACGGCGGTGCACCGTCTGGCTCAGCGTGCCCAGCCGCGGAGCGTCGGGCTCGGCCAGCCAGGCATAGGACGGCAGGCAGACCGCGGGAAGCAGGGCCACGTCGCCGGACAGGTGGACGACCTGCTCGGGATGGGCCTCGTAGTAGCCCAGTCGGCGCAGCTCCTCGACGGTGATGAGCTGACTGGGCGGCATCCACAGTTCCCCGCCGCGCTCCAGCACGAACTCCTCGAACGCCTCGACGACCGTGCGGCCCACGCGCCCGGCGGGTGCCTTGCGCAGCGCGGCGGGGTCGACGGGAAGGGCGGTCGCCATCGCCTCCGAGCGGTCCGTCTCCGGCCCCCTGGTGCGGGAGTCGTCGAGGATGCCGAGCAACGAGGAGCCGATCGGCAGGTCGGCGGCGGCCGCCGCGGTGGCGATGACGCGCAGGTTGCGGCCGCGGGAGACCGCGGTGTGCGCCTTGGGCGCGGTCAGTGCGAGCCGGTATTCCATCTGACGCCGCTGCCGTTCGGCGGCCACCGGGTCCAGGCCGGACTCGTCGGCCGGCACCTCGAGCGACAGCCGGGCCTTGGGCGGCATCCGGCGGCCGGCCGACGCGATGCCCTCCATGAGCTGGGGCAGCCCGCGTACGCGTCCGGGGCGGATGCCTTCCGGGAAGACGATGCCGAGTTCGTACTCCAGGACGGTCAGCGCGCAGACCACGTCGAGGCTGTCCCATTCGCTCCCCTCCACGGCGAGGCCGGCGGAGCCCAGGGCGGCGCGCAGTGTCTCCGACTCCTGCCCGCTGAGCAGCACACCGTCGCGGACGTCCGGGACGGAGTACGCGGTGTCCGTGGTTGCTTTCATGAGGAAACCTCCGTCGGGACGCGACTGGTGAAGTGCGCCATGACCTTCCGCAGCGCGGCGGCGGTCAGGGCGATGTCGGCGAGTTCGAGCTGGTGGCCGAGTTCGATGATGAGCGAGCGCGAGAGGACGTCGTGCGCGACGGGAACGGACCCGGCCGAGTAGTCGGGCCGGACCTCGGCCGGGACACGCCGGAAGAAGGAGGGGTGCGTCTGCACGAGCCAGTCGATCTGCGACAGCGAGGGATGGCTCGGATCACAGCCGACGTTCTCGGCCCGGACGGCGTCCACGATCTCGTCCCGCCGGTCGCCCAGCTCGGGCGGCAGTACCGCCTGCAGCCGGTAGTAGGCGTGCGTCGTTCCGTCGGCGACGGCGGGGAGCGCCAGCCCGGTGCCGTCGAGTTCGGTGCGCAGGTAGTCCGCCTGCCGGTGACGTCGCGCGAGTTCGTCACCGAGCCCGGCGAGGGAGTGGCGGCCCAGCACGGCCTGGATCTCGGTCAGGTTGTAGCTGTAGCCCATCTCCCGGTACTCGAACCAGCCCGGGCCCTTGCCCTTGTGCGCCAGCGCCCGCATCCGTTCCACGAGCCGGCCGTCATCGGTGATCACGGCGCCGCCCTCGCCCATGGCCACGTGTTTGAGGCAGCACAGGCTGAAGGTGGCGGCCAGCCCGAACGTGCCGGTCGGCCGGCCGGCGGCGGTGGCTCCCGGTGACTGGCTGCAGTCCTCGAACAGCACCAGTCCACGCCGGCGGGCGAAGTCGCTCAACACCTCCATCGCGCAGGGCTGGCCGTACATGTGCACCGCGACGAGGGCGGAGGTGCGGGGCGTCGTCTTGCGTTCGGCGTCGTGTGGGTCCATGGCCCACGTCAGGGGATCGACATCGACCAGTACCGGAACCAGATCCGCCTGGATGAGGGCCGAGACGACGGAGACGTAGGCGTTCGCCGGGACGAGCACCTCCGAGTGTTCCGGCAGGTCCGCGGCGAGATACGCCAGATGCAGCGCCGCGGTGCCGGAGTTGACGGCGAGAGCGTGCCGGGTGCCGAAGTGACGGGCGAACTCGGCTTCGAAACGGTGTACTTCGGTGCCGCCGTAGAAGCGTGCGAGGTTGCCGGAGTCGAGAACGGCGGCGACGTCGGCCTTGGCCTGTCCGGAGATGCGCGGACGGTTCGCGGGCGGCGCGGGGCGGGTGGGTGTGCCACCGTGGACGGCGAGCCGGGTGCCGGTGCGCGTCATGAGGAACCTCCGGTCGAGGCGATCCGGTGCAGCGTGTAGTTCATTTCCTGTGATCCCGTGTCACATCGCTGGCAGTTGGCGTGCTGCCCGGTGCCGCAGGCCTCCTGGAGCCGCAGAGCCTCGCGGCTCGCCCAGATGTCCCGCAACGACTGACGGAAGATGTTGCCGACCGGGGGATCGGCATAGGTGAGCATGTTGCAGCCGGACACCTCACCCGTGTCGGCCCGTATGTACGCGGTGAACCGGGGAACGTGGCAGGACCGGCGTTCCTTGTCCAGGAACATCTCGGGATCGGCGACCACGAGAGACCCGGCGGCGCGGGCCGCGCGGCGCGCCTTGGGGATCCATGAGCGCAGTTCGGCGCGCTGTTCGGGATCGGGCAGCAGCAGGTCGTTGCCGCGCACCGGGATCAGATGCCACCAGCGGGGGCGGTTCTCGCCGGACAGCAGCGTCTCGGACAGGCGCTCCAGCTCTCCGATGTTGAGCCGTTGCACCACGGTGTTGACGCCGTATCCGGCACCCAGTTCACGCAGCTCGGCGAGCGCGTCGGACACCTTTCGGTGAAGGCCGTTCAGGCCCCGGATGGTGTCATGGACGGGCGAGAGCGCGTCGATGCTGATGACGAACTCGTCGCAGCCGGCGTCCAGCAGGTCGCGGAACCGCCCGCGCAGGATGCGGCCGTTGGAGATGACCGACACCTGGACTCCGGCGGCGGCGGCGCGGGATATCAGCCGCGGCAGCCCGGACAGCAGCAGCGGTTCGCCACCGGTGAAGCGGATGGCCTTCGGCTGGGCGTCCAGGACGATGTCCAGGGCGCGTTCGAAGTGGTCGATGTCCTGCGACGAGCGGGGCAGCTCCCAGCAGTTGCACATGTTGCACTTGACATTGCAGTTGTCGAACAGTCCGAAGTAGACGAGGTCCGGACCGTCGGGTGTGCCGCGGGGCGGCTGAGCCGTCTCCGCTGTGAGCACGGACATGTCGGTGTCCTTTCGAAGGAGTCGGTCAGGCTGCGTACGCTGCGGCCCTGCCGCGGACGGCTGAGACGACCGCCTCGGCAACCTGTCGGGCACCGCGGGTGCCCATCAGCGCGGTGAGGGCCGACCAGCGGATGCCGCCCGTCTCGACCGTGTCGAGGCAGGCGCCGAGCTGCCCGGCCAGCCCGGCACGCAGACGCTCCGGCCGGGCGGCCGCCGACGCCAGACCGGTGTACATCACACGCAGTGCGGCGTTCTCTCCCGGCGAGCCCGTGCCGTCGTCAGGGGCACCGACGCGAGCGTCGAAGACGTCCCCCACCCGGAAGACCTCGTCCGGCCAGACGGCGATCGGAGCACCGGTCGCCTGGGCGTAGAACTGGGCGTTGAGGATCTGGCTCACGTTCTGCGGCGGCAGGCAGACGACCGGGACGCCACGTGCGCCGGCCTCGAGCAACGTCGTCAGTCCCGGTGATGCGAGCAGGACGTCGGAATCGGCCGCGGTGCGCAGGAACTCGCCGTGACCCAGCGGCGCACAGCGCATCCGTACGCCCTGCGGCACCTCGCTCCCGATCGCCGCCGAGAGGGACGGCGGCAGGTTGCCGCACATCACGATGTCCGTCACGCCCCAGGCGATCAGCGCGTCCAGGGCAGGCGGAACGGTCAGGCGCAAATAGTCCGAGGGGGAGTCGAGCATCGGGGACAGCAGACCGCCGAGGCTGACCACTGCCCGCCGCCGGCCGCGGGGACGCACGGCACGGGGCCGGTCGCTGTCCCCGGACGGCGTGGGGATGACGCTCTCGACCCAGCGCAGGTTGGTGGCGGCGGCCAGTACCGGCCAGGCCGGGGCGGGAAGGCCGGGGCAGAGCTGGGCGCAGTAGGTGTGGGCGGCCAACGGCAGGCTCGCGCGGTCCTCTTCGGTCCACAGGAAGGGCAGGCTGTCGACGTAGACGACCGGGCAGCCGACGTCCGTCAGCAGCGACGCGCTCTCCCTGTCCAGCACGCACACCGCGGCGTCCACGCCCTGTTCGCGTACCAGGGCTCCCATCGCCGCGTGGTCCCCGGGGACGACGTCGTGCCACTGCGTCACCCCGTAGTCGGCGATCAGGTCACGGCCGAGGCGGCTGCCGAGTCCTACGAACCGGACGTCCGGGCCCAGTTGCGAGCGCAGTGCCGTGATGACGGCGCCGATCTTCCCGGCGCTGCCCCAGCCGAAGGACACGGCGCTCAGGGCGATGGTGGGGGACCCGCCGTCCGGGCGCCGACCGGCGCGCAGGGCCGTCACGGCCGGTCTCCGACCGGAACACGGTGGTAGGCGAGGGCGTCGTCGTACTCCGGCGAGCGCCAGGCGCTGCCCTCTCTGCCGGTGACCGTGGCCGCCCACTCCAGCGCCTCGGCCGTCGTGCTGTCCATGACGTGCGGAGACCACAGGTCATCGGCGCGCACCACGCGCACGGGCGAGGTCCGGCCGAGGGCCTCGATCATCGGGCTGTACCGGGACCCTGAGTCGAGCAGCAGGACGATGGGCTTGCGCAGTGCCGAGGCCCACCCCAGTTCCAGTGCCACGCCGCTCGACGCCGGGGTACCCAGGTAGGCGATGACCAGGTCCGCTGTCTGCAGCGCACGGAAGTCGGAGGGCACGCACTGCTCGGGAGGAAGTCCCCTGGAGCCCCAGCCCTCGTTGTGATGGGCGTTGAACACCGCATGGCCGCGGCGCAGCAACCGGTCCCGCAGACCGGAGATGCGCTCGCGCCACACCCTGCCGACCACACCGTTGACCGGGTCGATCAACTGGACGAAAGGAGCCGCGAGGAATACGCGGAGCGCGGGCTGCGCCGCGCCGGTCGTGGTCGTCATCGAGTGCCTCCGGGCAACTGGTCGTACTTGAGTGACGTGCCGTACGCCTGCTCCACCGGGTATCGCTCCTCATTGAGGGCGAGCTTGGCGCGGGCGGCTTCGAGCAGATCCACACCGACGTGCCGGGAGAGCCGCACGAGGTAGTTGAGGATGTCCGCCATCTCGTACGACAGCTCGCGACGGAACTCCTGGTCGGTCTCGGCAAGCCGGGTGATCTCCTCCGGTGAGCGCCACTGGAGCAGGGCGAGCAGCTCGCCCACCTCTCCGCCCACGGCCATGGCGAGGCTCTTGGGGTCCTCGAAGCGCTCCCAGGCGCGCGCCCGGACGAAGGCCTCCAGGGCGTCGGTGTAGTCGGCGAGGTCACTCATCGTCGTCTCCGTCGGGTCCCGAGCCGGTCGGAAGCGACAGGCTCCATTGGACGGTGCAGATGCCTGGGCGGTAGGCGTTGGGCATCAGGCCCTCGAGGTCCCAGTGATGGCCGTGCATACGTATGGTCACGTCGGGTGTCGGCGGCTGGTGGGTGTAGAGCTTCCGCCCGAGATGGCCGAGCCTGCCGGGTATCTCGCGCAGGAGCACATCCAGAACCCCGGGGCTGTCCGCGCACAGCGGCATCAGCTTGACCGGTTCGCCCTTCTTGGGCCCGGCCGCCGCGACCCCCCGCACCGTGCCGTCCGTGTCCACCGCGACATGGATCACCTTGAACTTCTGATTCACATCGGCGGTGCCGCGCCGGTCATGGCCGGCGAGGAGCGCGTCGACCCACCGCGTGTCCACCCCGTCGTAGGCCTCCGGCATGGTGCGCAGAATCAGATCGCGCAGTCCCGCCTCGTCCGAGGGTTCGTAGAGCCGGACGCCGACCTGCTCGGCCGACTCGTCGGGGGTCGACAGGTCTTTGTAGAGCATGTGCTCGGTGACGCCGGCCTTGTACTGGCCGGGAGATCCCCCGGCCGTGAGAAAGCCCTGACGGCGGAAGAAGCGCACGGCCGAGGTGTTGGGGGCCGCGACGGTGCAGTACAGCTGGCGTGCGCCTTTCGCCCTCGCGTACTCCTCCGCCACGTTCATCAGCAGGGATCCCAGGCCTCGCCTGCGACGGAACTCCGGGAGGAGTATCAGAGGACTGATCTTCACCGTTCCCTGACGCTTGGCCACCAGATGCAGCAGCCCGAGCCGGCGGCTCGCCGCCCCTTCGCCGGCCCACAGGACGAAGGTGTTCTGAGTGGCGGAGAAGTGCCCGAACGGATCTCTTCCGGCCGCCAGATGGGAGTCGAGGATGCGATCCGCGTGCGCCACGTGATCACCGGCGTAGTAGGCCCCCAGTGTCTGGTTCAGCAGCGTCCGCACAAACTCCCGGTCCGCCTCGACGGCCGGTGCGGTCCGGAGATAGGGAAGGTCCGGAAGTTCCGCAGGGGGCGCTTCGGTTGCTCGTTTCTCGGCGATGAATGTTGTCATGCTGACCACCTGTCAGGATTGCGCAAGAAGCACGAGTGTGAACGTCTCGCCTCGTGTGCGATCGCGTGCTGATTGCGCCGCAGAATGCCTGATTCCATCGCACGCGCCACTGACGGTGCGAAAGGTTTTCCGACGACGCTGGCGAGAGTATCCAGAAGAAGGCGAAGGCCGGAACAGCGTGCGGGCCTTACTGCGCAAAAGCGCACGGGAAAGAGGTCACCGCGGAAGTCTCGCGGGTGCGGGACCGGTCGCGCCGGCCATCGGTGCGCGCCCGGCGTCCGCACGTCTCGGTCCGAAATACATGCCGAGAATGACACCGAGCTGGAAGCGGTTGCCCACTTCCAGGTGATCCATCAGCGCACGCAGAATGTTGGTCACCGTCCGAGCACTGACCCCGAGACGGCGGGCGGCGCTCGCGTCGGTGTGCCCGGCCCACAACAACGAGACGAGCATGTGCTGCCGGTCATCGAGCAGCAGGGCGGGGCCTCGCCCGACCGCGGACGCCCGCGTGGCGCGCGCGCCCGTCGGCATGCCCGGCACATCGCCGTCGGGTCCCGGCGCCGGTGTACCGGTGACCCCTGCTCGAAGTGGTGTGTGAAGCGCCATACGGCGGCCCTCGCATGCTCGGCGAACTGCTGACCCGCCCACTCTGGCGTCACCGGATCACCGGCGGATCAGCGCCGGATCACATGCCTCTCGCCCACCCTGCCGCCCGGTGCGTGAACGCGTCGGCGGAGCCGGAACCGGCCACCGGGGTCAGAGCCGCCGCAGGCGCAGTGAAGTGCCGACTCCCCAGCCGACAGCCGTGACCCCCTGCCGCCTCACCCGGCCGATCTCGTGCAGGCCGAGAGAGCTGCCCGGGTAGACCACCCAGGAGCCGTCGTCGAAGTCCATCATGCGCTCCCCGTACGTCGCCTCGACGTACCGTCCGTCGGCCTCGACCCGGAGCCGTGCGCCGGGACGCAGGCCGTCCGCGGCCCACGGGAACTTGGCGTTGCCGAAGTTGTCCACGTGGACGATCAGCCCCTGCGACAGCGGAGCCGCACGGATCAGCCCCTTCGAGAACGGTTCGCCCAGCTCGGGCAGTGGAACACCGCGCACCAGTGCGCCCACGGCAGGAGCATGCACGTACTTCCCCCCGAAGGGCACATAACCCGGGTCCGGCATCTCCACGCATTCGGCCACCCCCAGATCGGATGCCGGCCATCCGAGGGCAC
This sequence comes from Streptomyces sp. NPDC031379, assembly GCF_055569615.1. NCBI lineage: Bacteria > Bacillati > Actinomycetota > Actinomycetes > Kitasatosporales > Streptomycetaceae > Streptomyces > Streptomyces sp. NPDC031379. The sequence goes on from NZ_JBVIIT010000009.1 coordinate 23,282, forward strand.
CCGTGTTCGCCCCGACGAGGAGAAGTCCCTGCCGCTCGGTTCGGACGATCAGCCGCTCCGTGCGTTCACGGATGCTGTTGACGACACACATGATCACGGTGTCCGGCCCGGCCAGCTCCGCTACGAGGCGGGTCAGGAACGCCGCGTTCAGGACGGAGAACGGCTCGACCGCCACCAGCGGTTCGATCTGGACGGCGGCCCGCGGCACCGCGGATCGCGCAGCCGCGAGAATCGCGGACCGCAACTCCAGAAAAGCGACATCCGTACAGTCCGAGACGACGACGACACGTTCCACCATGAATACAGTTCCCTTCGTGCGGCTAAAGGCGGAACTCAGTATGTGGTGTGCCGAACCGTACCGATGCCAGGGATGCCCGGCCACTCTGACCTGCCGAATTGCCAATTACAGAAGCGGCATTGCGTGTCGAAGCCGGGGTGGGATACGTTGGATTCCCGCGGCGGGCGTGCCCTCGACTTCGTCCCGACGCGTGAGGGGGAGCAGAGATGGGGCAGACGGTTTTCAATCAATTACCGCATTCCAGGCATTATTTCGAAGCAAAAGCGGCCGCCTACGATGCGGATGCGCGCGGGCCGTACGGCAAGCTGACGGACGCGCTGCTCGCCGAGTCCCTGCATCTGTCCGTCTTCTCGCGGCTTCCCGACGGGTTCACGTTCCTCGATGTCGGAGGAGGGACGGGACGCTGGACGGAACTGCTCGTCACCACGCGCCCGGACTGCTCGGGCGTCCTGCTCGATGTGAGTCCGGGGATGGTGAAACTCGCCGAGGAACGGGCCCGCAAGCGCGGATACACCCACCGCGTCCGCCACGTTCGCGGCGATGTCGACTCCGTGGCCGACCTGGTGGCCGGGACGACATTCGACCTGATCATCAACACCCATCATCTCCTGGGGTTCTTCCACTCGCCGGAACTCGTTCTCGGATCTCTCGTCCCGTTGCTGTCGGACCAGGGTCTGATGGTCTCCGTGCTGCCCAGCCGCTGGCACGCCGCCTTCGGAGACCTGAGCGTGGGAAACGCCGAACGGGCTCACAAGAGCCTGTCCGGCTTCTCGTGGGAAGCGCATGACGCACCCTACGGACATCTCTTCACGCCGGGTGAGATACGCATGCTGCACACGGCGTCACAACTCACCGTCGACCTGTTGACCGGCTTCCCGTGCCTCCTCTACCCCACGCCGCTGGGCGCTTCGCCGGCCTCGGCCGGGTCGGTTGAGGAGTTCCTGCGGGACGAGGCCTTCTTCCAGCAGGTCCTCGCCATGGAGACCGAACTCCTGCTCGATCCTGACGCGGGAGCGCGGGGTGCCAACCTGTTCGTCGTGGCGTCCCGCGAGGCGGTGGACGACCCGCCCGACGCACAGGGCTGACCGAGCCGCTCCTACCGGTCCTTGGCCGGCAGCACCGCCTCGCGGTCATGACGGGGCAGGGCACCCGCAGGGGTGTCGATCCGGGCCAGCAGCCGAGCCGCCCGCTCGGCTTCGGGGACACCCAACGCGGTCAACGACGTATGCGCCTTGGTGAGGTTGGCGTGCGCCTCGGACACCCGGCCGAGAGACCACTGGACGTGGCCGAGCACCATCAGGGCCTGATGGTGGTTGCGCAGGTTACCGGCCTGTTCGCAGAGACGAACGCCCTGGGCCGCCTCGTCCACCGCGCGTTCCAGATCTCCCGACGCCCGCAGGGAGTCGGCCAGGCGGAAGCGCACCTGCGCCTCTCGTCCGCGCAGACGCGCGGCAACGGACAGCGCCAGCGCCTTCTCCTGCCACCCGACGGCGTCCGCCAGGTCACCGCTCGCGTGGTGGGCGAGCCCGAGGACGTAGTAGGCGTAGGCGGTCGCGGAGTCGCTCAGGTCCGTGGACCTGGACAGGATGTCCTCGCAGATACGTCGTGCCTTTTGTGGCGCACCCGCGTTGACGTGCAGGAGCGCGAGGTTCAGCGTGGTGGTGATCTCACCGCCTCGATGGCCCAGGCGCCGGGCGATGGCGAGCGCTTCGTCGTAGTCGTGCAGAGCGTCCTCGAACCGCCCCCGCATGTGCAGCTCGAGAGCACGGTCGTTGAGGGCCTGGCGGAGGATGACCGCGTCACCCGACTCACGGCAGAGCCGGACGGCGAGAGCCGCCTGCTCACGCGCCCGAGCGAAACTGCTCGTGGCGAGCGCGATGGTGCCCTCCAGGAAACGGGCACGCCCTTCCGCCTTCTTGTCCGCACACTGTCTCGCCGTCATGGACAGCAGTTCGGTGACCTCCGCCCAGGCGCCGATGCCGACGTCGGACTGAAACGCGCTCAGGGCGATGAGCATGTCGATGGCCGTGCCGAGCAGGGTGTCCGCGGCCTCATCCCCTTCGCCTCCCAGGGAGCCCGCCAGCACCCCGCGAGCCACCTGCGCGGCCAGTGAAAGAGCGGTCTCTCCTTCCTCCGCCGCCCAGACACGGGCTTCCTCCACGGTGGTGAAGCGTTTGCCGGGGAGCGGGCTGCGCTGCAGCGCGTCCCGTATGGGGTCACCGGCGACGGCCAGCCCGAACGCGTTGACCGTCGTGGCCACCAGGAAATCGAGCAGCTTGCGCACCGCTGCCTGCTCGACGCCGGAAGACCGCTTGTGGCGGGCGAAGGAGCGCAGCAGGCTGTGGAAGCGGTACCTGCCGGCCGAAGGGGATTCGAGCATCGCCGCGTCCACCAGGGATTCCAGCAGTTCCTCGGCGGTCACTTCGTCGAAGGCCAGCACGGCTGCCGCGCTGGAGAGCGACAGCTCGGGGCTGGAGACGGAGGACAACAGGCACAGCCCTTGCGCCTGCTCCTCCGTGAGCTGCCGGAACGTGACGTCGAACGCGGTGGCGACGGTCTCGTCCCCGACCTTGAGTTCGTTGATCCGTCTCTGCTCGTCGGCAAGCCGGGCGGCGAGCGATTCGATGGACCAGGACGGGCGTGCCGCCAGCCGGGCGGCCACGATCCTGACGGCGAGTGGCAGAAACCCGCACGACTCCATGAGTTTCAGCGTGGCGTCCGGCTCGGCCGCGACGCGTTCGGCTCCGATGGTTCGCGCCATGAAGTCGAGTGCCTCGGACGGATGGAACACACCCAACGCGGTCTGGAGAGCCGCGGGCAGACCGCCCAGGCGGGCCCGGCTGGTGATGAGTACCCCGCAGTCCGCTTCGCCCGGCAAGAGCGGCCGGACCTGGCTCGCCGCCTGGGCACCGTCCAGCACGATCAGGACGCGTCGATGATCGATCATGGTCCGGAACAGTGCCGTCCGCTCCGTCAGCGTCTGCGGCATGTGCTCCTGCCGCAGACCGAGCGACGTGAGGAAGCCGGCCAGCACGGTCTCGGGCCGCACGGGGGCGCCGTCGCCGGACTGCAGTTCCGCGTACAGCTGACCGTCCGGATACGTGTCACGCACCTTGTGTGCCACATGCAGCGCGAGGGCGGACTTCCCGACACCTCCCATGCCCACGAGGACGACGACGGGTAGGGTGGTGCGCTTCCCGACCGTCAGCGCGGAGGCGAGCGTCGTCGACAGATGGGACCGGCCGAGAAAGTCACTCGGTTCAGGAGGGAGCTGCCTGGGCTGCTCCCGCCGGGTGGACGAGGCGTCAGCGGTCGGCTGCCCCGGCGGTCCGGGGTCGGCGGCGGCCGAGGGCGACGCGGCGCGAAGCGGTTGCCGCGCGCGGGTGTCGGTTCGATGAGCCCGGGTGAGCTTCTGGTCGCCGCTGAGTATGCGCTGGTGCAGCCCCGCCAGCTCGGGTCCGGGCTCGACCCCGAGTTCATCGATGAGCACCTTGCGCGCGTCACGGTACGTCGTCAGCGCTTCGGCCCGCCGTCCGGCCAGGCACTGGGCGCGCATCAGCAGGCAGTAGAGGCGTTCCCTGAGCGGGTTCTGGTCGATCAACGAGTGCAGCTCGGAGACGTATCCGCTGTCGAGCCCCAGCTCGAGTCCCAGGTCGATGCGTTCTTCCACCAGCGACAGACGCAGTTCGCCGAGCCGGTGCCGCTGGCCGGCCGCGAACGGGCCGGGGATGGCGGCCAGGGGCTCTCCCCGCCACAGTGACAGTGCGGTCTCGACCGATTCGTAGGCGCGGAGGGATTCGTCCGCACGCCGGGCCCGCTCCGCGGCACGGGCGTGGTCCTCCGCCTGGCAGTAGTCGACATGTGCGTCGGACACCTGGAGCTGGTACCCGTCGCCGACCGACGCCAGGATGCGCGGAAAGGTGCCGTTCGCCTCCAGCACCTTGCGCAGTCGCCAGGCATACGTGCGCAGGGTGGTCACGGCCGAGGCCGGTTCGTCCATGCCCCACAGTGCTCCCACCAGGTCCATCGCGGTCGCGGACCGGCCGGAGCGGAACAGCAGCGCGGAGAACATGGCCTGCAACTGCGGGCCACCTAAGTTGATCTCCGTATCCCCCCGGTATACGCGCAACGGACCCAGCACGGACACCTTGATGTGAGTCACGATCCCCCTACGGATGATGTAGCCACGGCCTGGGACGACGGCTAGGTATCTCGGTCCAGCACGGTCAGATGCTATTCAACTGCATGCTGTGTCTGCCGCACATACAGAGAACAGGTCGCTCTCGTGGTGTGAACGTTCGCCGTGACGCCGAAGCCCGTGGCCGGCCGGGCGGTCACCGCATGGCGTCGGCTTCGAGGATCGCGGCGGTGAACGCCTCGGGTTGCTCCTGGGGCAGGTTGTGGCCGGCGCCCGGGACGACGTGGTGCGTCCAGGGGCCCGCGAAGTGAGCGGCGTAGCCGCTTCCGTCGGTGGCCGGGATGACGCCGTCGGCCTGTCCGTCCAGTGTGACGGTGGGCACGATGATCTTCGGCTGGCCCAGCAGCCGCTTCTCCAGAGCGTCGTACCGCGGGTCGCCGGGGGCGGCGGCCAGGCGGTGACGGTAGTTGTGGATCACCACGTCGACGTAGTCCGGGTTGCTCCACAACGTCGCGGCCTGCGCGAACTCGGCCTCGGTGAACTGCCACTCGGGCGAGTTGCGGTGCCAGACGACGCGGGCCAGGTCCTCCCGGTTGCGCTGGAGTCCCTTGCGCCCGCGCTCGGTGAGGAAGTAGAAGAAGTACCAGTAGCCCGACTCGATCGACGGGTTCAGGGGCTCCTCGGCCACGGCGAGGTTCTGGATGAGGTAGCCGTTCACGGAGACCAGGCCGGTACAGCGTTCCGGCCACAGCGCTGCGGCGATGTCCGCGGCCCGTCCGCCCCAGTCGTAACCGGCGTACAGGGCCCGGGGGATGCGCAGCGCGTCCATGAAGGCGACGAGGTCGGCGCCGAGGGCTGCCTGCTGACCGGAGCGGAAGGTGTCGGCGCTGAGGAACCCGGTCTCTCCGTGGCCGCGCAGATAGGGGACGTAGCAGCGATAGCCGCGTCGGGCGAGCGCGGGCGCCACCTGGGCGTAGGAGCCGACCGGGCTGAACGGCCAGCCGTGCAGGAGGATCACGGGCTTGCCGTGGGCCGGTCCCACCTCGTGGTAGGCGATGTCCAGAAGGTCGGTGCGGACGTGGCGTACGGGCCCCAGGTCGCGGGGCGGGTGCGCTGATGCCGTCGCGGTCGGCCCGGCCGTGCGCGTCGACGCCTGTGCCGCCCCCGGAAGACCGGCGGCACCCGCTGCCGCCGCCACCGTCATGGCCTGAGCCATTCTTCGCCTGCTGATCACGTCGTCCTTCTCGCTTCCGCTCCGGCACGCGCACACACGTGTGCTCACACATGTGGACACACATGCGGGCACACGCACACCCGACCAATCGTCACCACTTTAATCGGTGACGATACTCTCCGGGTACGCCGGGCCTGTCAAGGACGCCCCGGTGTCCGGGTGGTCAGGCTCTTCGCCAGGACACGTTCCCGGCCGACGCCGTCCGAGAGGAGATCGCCGGGCTCGCCCGTGTCGCGGAAACCGTGTCGCTCGTAGAGCGCGAGCGCAGCCCTGTTGTCCGGCATCACGGACAGGCGCAGTGTCGTGGCACCGCGGTCCTCGCCCCACCGCTCGACAGCCTGGATCAGGTGGTCACCCACGCCCCGGCCGCGGGCCGCAGGGCTGACCCACAGCGAGATCAGCTCGACGCCGTATCCGTCCTCGGCCGCCGGGATTCCGCTGACCATGCCGACGGGACGGCCGTCGAGGAAGGCGACGAGATCGTGGGCGCCGGCGATCGACAGACGGGCCCGCCAGCGTTCTTCGCGGTCGCCGGAGCCGAGCCACTCGGCCAGCGTCGATCCGAACGCGTAGGGCGCCTCGGCGAGCGCTGCCAGTCGCAGCTCTCGCCAGAGCGGCCAGTCGTCCGAGTCCAATGTGCGCAGTTTCAGCATGATCGATACCTTGCCCGCTCGGGGGCGGCGCTTCAACGCCTGCCGGCCCGCTGCGGCTTCACCACTCGTACAGGGAAGCCGGTCTGCCGGGCGTGCGCACGGCGAGCGCCTTCCAGCCCTCGGGCGGCTCGGGGCCGACGTGGTAGGCGATGTCCGGCTCGCTCGCCCGGCGGGTGATCTCACACACGCGTACCTGGTCCCCCGGGGCCACCGTCAGGAGCCGGAGACATCGGTCCGCCACCTCCCCGGCCACGGCGGGGCGGTCCGACTGTCCGGGGCGGAAGGTCAGGCACGCCTCGCCGGTGGTCACGGCGATGTGGAGGCGTGTGCGGGATCCAGTCGCAGGCACCCCGCGTCCGGTGGGGTCGTGGAGCCGGTCACGCATGGCGAAGGCCGCCATCACCGCTCGGGTGGCATGGTCCTCGTGCGGCCCGGTGACGCCGAACAGCGCCGAGAAGACCGGTTCCATCGCCTTGCCCGTCCGCCCGCCGAACCGCTCGCACTCCTGGTGCACGACCACCTCGGCGGACCGCATCAGGTCCTCGATCGCCGTCGGGTCCCGGTCGAACACATCACAGCGGGCCCACACCAGCACCATGCTCAGGCGCCTGAGTTCCGTCACCGGCCGATGCGCCGAGTGCTGCAGGGGGACGACCGTGGCGACGGTGGCACGTCCCGACCGGCCGCGCTCGCCCCTGTGCGGTAACCCGGTCACCTCGGACGCGCGGACAGCACCGGTTCCGGGTAAGTCCGCGCGGCCGTGGTGCCGCGCCGTCTCCCCGGTCCTCGCGGCGCCGGCCGGCCGCGTCTTCCCGGCGGGCGACGTGGCATCGGGCACCGCCTCATGGTGATCCGCCTCGCCGGGAGGCACCGCCCCGCCCACCGCGGACCCCTCGTCGGGCGTTCTGGTCATGACCGGCCGTGCCGGGGGGTCGAGTTCGGGCGCGTGGTCGAGTATCGCCCGCTCGAGTCGCTGCAGCGACCGTGACGGCTCCAGGCCGTACTGGTCGACCAGTTCGCCCCGCATCCGCTGGTAGACGGCGAGGGCATCGGTCTGCCGGCCGCAGCGGTACAGCGCCAGCATGAGCTGGCCGCACAGGCGCTCCCGCGTGGGCTGCGCGGCAGCGGCCGACTGGAGTTCGCCCAGCACCGCGATGTGTCTGCCGCGGCCCAGTTCGGCCTCGAAGAGATCCTCCAGCGCGCTGAGGCGGTCGCTCTCCAGGCGGTCCAGCTCCGGCCAGCCCAGGCCGTCCTCCACGAGGTCGGCGAGCGCCGGCCCGCGCCACAGGCCGAGAGCCTCCCGGAGCACCTGTGCCGCCGACTCGTGAGAGCCGGCGCTCAGGTCGGCGCGGCCCTGCTCCGCGGCGCGCCGGAACCGGAACAGGTCGACGGCGTCCGGGTCGACGTGCAGCTCGTAGCCGGGCGCGCAGGTAAGCAGCGTCGGCCCGGTGCCGGGGTCGGCGGCGAGCAGCGTACGGCGCAGGGCACGCACGGCGTTCTGCACCATCTTCCGTGCGGTGGGAGGCGTGTCCTGCGGCCACAGGGCGACGAGCAGTCTGCGGGTGGCCACGACACGATTGGCGTGGAGCAGCAGGTACGCGGCCGTTCTCCGCTTGATCACTCCACCCAGCGGCACGGGAGCGCCGTCCACGGACACCTGCAGGGGACCGAGCAGTTGGAAGTTCACGACACCTCACTGTGCGTCTTGCCCGCCGTGTGTCTCCTGCCCGAGCCACCGAACGGGCCAGTGGTCATGTGCAGGGGCGCGGTGTACGGCGCATGGCCGAGGCCGTCGGCCGGGACGTGGCTCCGCGTCCCCGGCGCGTGCGGATCCGGCGCGGGCGATGCCCTGGCGTCCCGGCCGGGGCGCGTCCGTGGGCGGCACCTGACGAGGCTGGTGAAGGGGAGAGTACGTGAGTCGCCGAAGCGTCCGCACGCTCCGGTCGCGGAGCCTTCTGTTTTCCGAAAGGGGACCGGGGCGACGCCTTCCCGGCCGGCCCGGCACGGGCTGTGAGGACTCAACGGCCGCGCAGCACCGCGTCGAGGGCGCGCGTGTGCCCCGGGAAGGCCAGCTCGGCAGGCTGGTCGAGCACGAACCAGCCGGTCGTCTCGGCGGTCGCCACCGGCGCGGGAAGCGCGGCGGCGTCGCGCGCCGGCAGCAGCGCGAACATCTCGATCGTGTCGCGTGTGCTGTGCGCGTCCAGGAGCCGGACCTCCCGCGCGTCCGCCACCAGTCCGGTCTCCTCCCACAGCTCCCGGACGGCGCCCTCCTGCCAGCTCTCGCCGACCTCGAGGTAGCCGCCCGGCAAAGCGAGCCGGCCGCGGCCCGGCGGCAGGCTCCGGCACACGACCACCACACCACGAGTCCCACCGGGGTGGGTCACCGGTTGCAGGACGACCGCCGCGGGCAGCGGATTGCGCCACAGGGTCTCGCCGCAGGGTGAGCAGTCCCGGGGCCATCCGGCGGCGTCCGACGGATACCGGGAACCGCAGTACGGGCAGTGCGTGACGCGACGCCCGTGCGTGAATCCCATGTGTCCTCACCTCCGCAGGCCCCTCCACCGCCCGGCCGCGTGCATCGGCCGCCGGGGGACGGGGCGCCCGATCGAGCGGGCGCCTACGGCCGTACCGGAAAGCCCCGCGGACCAGCACGTTAACGATCGCCGGGGAAACCCCGGGTAACTGGATGGCAATTGCACGTACCTCGATCCGGAAGCGCCGATTCCTGAGCGGTTCCGCGCGGCCCCTACGGTGGTGATCGTCCTGGTGTCGCACAGGTGTCCGGGCGACCGGTACGGGTGCTCCCCGCAACCACACCCGCACTCACACCCGCCCCCACCCCACCCCACCACGCCCCATCCCCCCACTCACGCTCACACGCACCGTCGCACCCGGGCCCTCCGGCGGCCCAGCCACCGGGCCACGTCTCACACCTCGACGACATACGGCTGACTACCGAAGGAGCGAGCCATGGAGCAGCCAGCCCTTGTGCCCCCCGGCGCCGGCACGGGACCCGGCCCCGACGAGATCCACGGCACCTTCCTGGCGTCCCCGGCCGACCCGCACGTCTCCCGGCGCGAGCTGCTGCTGGGCAACGGCACCCCCCTGCGCCCCCTGGAGGCCCGGCTCGCGCCGGATCCGGCGGGCGCCGCCGACGACGCCCTGCACCGGGAGCTGAGCGACCAGGTGTGGAGCCGCGGCGTGGCGGCCGTCCAGCTCGACGAGCCGCTGCCGAACGACCGGTTCACCGCCCTCGGCGCGTATCTCGGGGCGGCCGTCCCGGAACGGGACCCGGCGGTCCAGCCGTACGTGGAGGAAGAGGTCGTACTCAACCTCGTCAGCACGCACGCGCCCACCGCCGAGGTGTCGCTCCAGCCCTTCGCCCGGAACTACCTGTCCCTGCACACCGAGAGCAGCGGTGCCCCCCTCCAGAAGCAGCCGCGCTACATCGTGCTGATGTGCGTCGACCCCGGCGACGACGCGCAGGGCGCCCGCACCGTGCTCGTGCCCATGCGGGACGTGGCACGGCGACTGGCCCCGCGCACGGTCGAGCTGCTCTCCCGCACCCGCTACCGCCGCAGCCCCGTGGGGCAGCCGATCGCGCGGGACGTCGACACGCACTGGGTGTTCTCCTTCCGCGACTTCCTCACCCAGGAGCTGCAGTGGTCGTACGCCGGGACGGACGCCGACCCGGCGGCGGTCGACAGCGCACTGGGTGAGCTGCTGGCCGTCATGTACGCCCCGGACCTGATGACCGAGGTGCGGTGGCGGCGGGGGCTGCTCGTCGTCATCGACAACACCTTCTACTTCCACGGCCGGACCGCCGGTTCGGCGGCGCCCGCGGCACGGCGCAGGCATCTCAAGCGCCTGCGGATCCTCTAGCCCACCCCCCCTCGTTCCCGCCGACACTTCCCCGGGAAGGCGCATGAGACTCTTCGACTCCGTCCCGCCCCCGCGTCCCTCACACGTACCGCAGGACGCGCGCGACACCGCGGCACGGGCACCGCACGCTGGTGGCATATCCGACGCCTTCGTCCCCGGCATCGACGACCGCGTCCTCGACGTCTACGCTCGGGCGACCGACCCCGAGAACCCGCTGGAACTGCGCGATCTGTGGCTCGGCCGCGTCGAACACGAACTCGGGCGCCACGGCCGGCACGTCGAACTCGCCGAGAAGTGGCGCGCCGCCCGGCCACTGCGCCCGGTCACCGCCGACGAGGTGCTCGGCTCCCGGGCGACGGTACGGTTCGTCAAGGAGCTGTTCAACTGGTACTTCCGCGACGACCTCTACGGCGGACTGCGGGACAGCGCGCGCTACATCCTCTCCGGCGGCGCGGTCGACGAGGAACTGTGGGGGCTGCCGCAGAGCCTCAAGGAGTGCGTGCGCTTCGCGCTCGAGCGGGACTGGTACGGCTACTCCGACTCACGCGGCCGCCTGCCGGCCCGCGAGGCCATCGCGGCCTACGAGAACGCCCGCATCGGCGGGGTGCGGTACGGCACGGAGCACGTCGCCATGACCATGGGCGGCACCTTCGCCGTCAGCACCCTCGCGGACTTCGTCCTGCACGGCGGCCCGCGGCCCCAGTCCCCGGCCCTGTGCGCGATCCCCAACTACCCGCCCCTGGTGGAGACGGTGGCGCGGCGGCACGACGTGCGGCTGGTGCCGCTGTCCACCGAGGGCGGCCGGACCTCGCTCGAACCGCTCATCGCGGCCCTCACCCCGGACACCCCGCTCGTCCTGCTCCAGACGGTGGGCAACCCCACCGGATCGGCCGTGGACGAGGACGGGCTCGCCCGGCTGATCCGGGCCGCATCCCCGTCCACGATGATCCTGCTGGACGAGTGCCACGAGTGGCTCGGTGACACCGAGGAACGCTCGCCCGCCCGCGGCGCGTCCAACGTGGTGCGCCTGTCGAGCCTCTCGAAGAACTGGTCGGCCCCGGGGCTGAAGGCAGGCTGGTTCCTGGCCGACCCGGCGTTCATCGGCGAGTACTACGAGTACGCCTCCTCGTCCTTCGGCGGACCGCCCTCGTTCTTCTACACGATCGTCGAGGTCCTCGCCCGCATGGAACGCTGGCTGATCACCGGCGTCGAGGAACCCGGACCGGTCGAACTCAAGGAGTTCGAGGCGTCGTACGAACTGGACCTCACCCGGCTGCGCCGCGCCTACCGCGGCTACCGCACCGAGCGGGTCCGGCGCGCCGAGGATCTGACCATGCTGCGCGACGCGGCCACCGTACGCCTCGCCGACACGAGCGCACGGGTGCTGCCGCCGCGCTTCTCCATCAACACGACCCTGGAACTCCCCGGCTGGAACGACTCCTACCGGTGCTTCCGCGACGTCCTGCGCGAGACGGGAGTCTCCCTCTTCCCCGGCATCCTCACCTTCTGCTTCTCCGGCGGGGTCGTGCGCATCACCACCGCGAGGCCCTGGGACGAACTCTCCTCGGCGATCGACCTGCTGAGTTCCCGTTCCGGCATCACCGCCGGTACGTGACCCCTTCACCACGGAGAACGGACGAGATGCACACCTGGACGACGCCGGGCGGCCCCAAACTCGTGCTCGGCATGGTGCACCTGACCCCGCTGCCCGGCACCCCGTTCCACGAGGACGGCGCCTTCCCGCGCATCCTCGAGACCGCGGTCACCTCCGCGCGTGCCCTGTACGAGGGCGGGGCGGACGGCTGCCTGATCCAGACGGTGGACCGGGTCTACGGCGTCGACGACGACTCCGATCCGGCCCGCACCGTCGCGATGGGCCTGATCGTGCAGGCGGTCGCCGAGGCGACCGACGAGCGGTTCCGCGTCGGCGTGCAGCTGATGCGCAACGCGCTCAAGCCGTCCCTCGCGGTGGCCCGGGTGGCGGGCGGCAGCTACATCCGCGCGGGCGCTCTGGTGGGGCAGACCCTCACCGCGCACGGCATGGTCCGGCCCGACCCGCTCGACGTGATGACCTACCGCCGCCAGATCGGCGCGCAGGACATCGGGATCGTCGCCGACGTGGACTCCATGCACTACGCGTGGTTCGGCGGGGGCAAGTCCACCGCCGAGGTCGCGCGCGCCGCCCGGACGGCGGGCGCGGACGCCGTGGCACTGTCGCACCCCGACGAGCGCACGGCCCTGGCGATGATCGCGCAGGTCCGCGACGCGGTACCCGACGCTCCCGTCGTCCTGGCCGGCCACACCGACCACGGCAACGCCGCGCGGCTGCTGGCGGCGGCGGACGGCGCGTTCGTGGGCACCTGCCTGGAACGCGGCGGCTGGGGCGGCGGGATCGACGTCGACCAGGTCCGACGGTACGTCGACATCGTCCGGGGAGTCGAACGATGACCGGACCCGCCCGCGAACCGGGCCCGCTCACCCCCGCGGCGCCGCCGGTCCGCCCCGAGGTGCTGCTGCGTCAGGCCGCCGTCCTCGGGGAGGACATCCGCGCGACGGTCGACGTGCTCGACGAGCAGGTGCGCTCCGTGCTGTCCGACGCGCGGTGCGCGGCGGTGGAGTCCGTCACCCTCGTCGGCGACGGCGACTCCTGGCACGCCTCCTGCGCGGTGGAGATGGCCTTCACATCGCTGGCCGGCCTGGACTGCCGGCCGGTGAGCGCGCTGCCGTACACGGAGTACGGCCTGCCGTGGACCGCGCGCCGGACCTGCTCGGAGCTGACGGTCGCCGTGTCCGCGTCCGGCCGCACCCCGCTCGTGGTGCGAGCGGCCGAGAAGGCCCGCGAAGCCGGTGCCCGCGTCCTGGCACTCACCGGAACACCCGCGAGCCCCCTCGCCCGAGCGGCCGACAGCACGGTCCTGGCCGAACTGCCCGGCCAGGAACCCTCGCCGGGGGTGCGCACGTACCAGGCCAGTCTGCTGAGCGCGCTGCTGATCGCCGTCCGCCTCGGCGAGGCGCGCGGGCGGCTGGACGCCGGACAGGCCCAGGCGCTGCGCGGCGAACTCGCCGCGCTGGCCGGACCGGTCGACCGGACCGCCCGTGCCGCCGCCGCCCGGTGCGCCGAACTGGCCGACCGCGTCGCCGACGCCCCCGTGCTGGCCGTGCTCGGCAGCGGCCCCTCCCTGGGCACCGCCCGCTACTGCGCCGCGAAGACCGTCGAGGCCTCCGCCGTCCTCGGCGTCGCCCAGGACCTGGAGGAGTGGTGCCATGTCGAGCGTTTCGCCCGCCCGCCGGACCTGCCCACCATCGTGCTGGCCCCGCCCGGCCGCTCCCGCCGGCACGCGCTGCGGGTCGTCGATCGCGCGGCCGCACTGGGGCGCAGGGTCGTCGTCGTCGCGCCCGAGGACGAGACCGAGGCGGTGCGCGGGGCCTGGGCGACGCTCCCGGTGAAGGGGCACGTGCGGGAGGAGTTCTCGCCGCTCCTCTACCACCTGTTCGCCGCCCCGCTCGCCTGCCACCTGGCGCTGCGCCTGGAGCGGGTGCCGTTCGCGGCGGGCCGGGCCGCCGGTGACCGGCCGGCCCGCTGACCGCACCGGCTGTCCCGGGGCGGCCCGCCTGCCTCGCCGCACCGCCCGTCCCAGGGCCCGCCCCGCCTCGCCGCACCGGCGGCCCGGGACAGCGAACCCCACGGACCACACCAACCGACACAGCGGAGGACGAACGTGACCGAGACGATGCACGAGACGACGAAGGACATGCCCGCCGAAAAGGTCATCGACCTGCTGGCCGGCGAACTGCACAGCCTCGCTCCCGGCGAGCGCGCGGCCAAGGCGGCGGAACTGCTCGCGGTCCTCGGCCGCGCGAAGACCGAAGCCCTCGCCCACGACACCACCGAGCCCGGCACCATGCGCGCGCCGCTGCTGATCTGCGACTGGGCCACCGACCTCGGGCTGGACGCGACCACCCAGCGGCTGGGCATCGACGTCGCGCCCGGTCCGACGCGCGTGTCGAAGACCGCCGCCGCCACCGGGCAGTCCCTGCTGTCCAGCGGTGCCCTGGGCGCCGACATCCTGCACGTGCCGGCAGGCAGCGGCTTCGCGCCGCACACCCACCCCGGCGACCACCTGCTGTTCGTCCTGGCCGGCTCCGGAACCATCGCGGTCGCCGGGCAGATCGTCGAGACCCGGCCCGGGCAGGTCTACATGGTCGAGGGCGCCGTGACCCACGCCGTGGGCGCCATCACCGACCACATGATCCTCTCGGTGGGGGCACCGCACCGGCACCTGGACAGCCCGGAGCGGCAGGAACTGACCGCCTACACCGCCCTCCTGGGCGACCTGGGCGAGATCACCTGTCGGATCTGCGACGTGAGCGCGTCGAGCGGCGAGGAACTGGCGGCCCGCGGCTGCCGGCACTCGCCCCACAGGTTCCAGTGACCATGACCGCCCACGCACACACCGACATCCACCACGCCCACACCTATCTGGGCGCATCCCTCGACCGGCGGCTGACACCCCGTACCCATGTGCTGTCCGCCCTCGCCCACCACGCCCGCGTGCGCCCGCAGGCCCCCTTCCTGACCACACCCTCGGACGCCGGGGACACCTCCACCCTCACCTACGGTGCCGCCGACACGCTGAGCCGGCGCCTGGCCGGATGGCTGCGTCGCGACCTCGGGCTGCGTTCCGGCAGCACCGTTGCCCTGGCCCCGGTCAACGACGCGGCGTCGGTCGTGGCCGTGCTCGCGGCACTGTGGGCCGGCTGCCCGCTGCTCCTGCTCGGCCCGCAGGACCCGGCCGACCGCAGGCGGCAACAGGTCGAGGCGGCAGCGGCGCAGGTCGTGCTGCGGCCCGCCACCGTACCGGCCGAGGCACTGCCGGAAGCCGTGGCCCTGCCCGATCCGCGGACCCTGCCCGACCCGCGGACCCTGCCGGACCCCGGCACCGGCGAGCAGTCGGCGGCCGGCCCGGACGACGACGCCTTCTTCTTCGCCACCTCCGGCTCCACCGCGGCGTCCAAACTGGTCGCCCAGTCCCACTACGCCGCGGCCGTCAACGCCGAGGCGCTGCGCCGTCACCACGGGCTGCGGCCGGGCGACCGGATCCTCGGTTGCCTGCCCGTCCACCACGTCAACGGCCTGCACTTCACCGTGCTCGGCGTGCTCGCCTCCGGTGCGCACGTGCTGCTCGCCCCCGGCTTCGACCCGCTGCGCTACCCGAGGCAGGTGCAGGACTTCCGGCCACGGATCGCCAGCGTCGTACCCAGTGTCCTGGAGGTCCTGCTGGAGACCTGGCGCAGGCCCGAACTCCCGCGGGAGTTCGACTACTTCGTCTCCGCCGCCGCACCGCTCACCGTCCGCACCGCACGGGCCGTGCACGAGCGGACGGGCGCCCGCGTCCTACAGGGCTACGGGCTCACGGAGACGGTGAACTTCTCCACGACGCTGCCCGCCGACCTGTCCGAGGACGCCTACCGGCGCCTGATGACCGACACCGACATCCCGTCCATCGGCACGGCCCTGTACGGCAACGAAGTGGCGGTGCTGACGCCCGACGGCGAACGGGCGGCCCCCGGTGAGGAGGGGGAGATCTGCATCCGCGGGCACAACGTGATGTCCAGATACGAGGGCAACGAGCCGGCCACGGCCGAGGCGTTCCAGGGCGGCTGGTTCCACTCCCAGGACGTGGGGACGCAGATCGTGGACGACGAGTCCGGCCGGACCTTCGTCGTCGTCACCGGACGACGCAAGAACATCGCCAAGGTCGGCGGCGAGGCGATCTCCCTCGACGAGGCGGACCGTGTGCTGCGGGCGGTGCCGCAGGTCCGCGACGCCGCCTGCGTGGCGCTGCCGCACCGCTTCCTCGGTGAGGAGGTCGTGGCCGCGGTCGTACCCGAGCCCGGCGCCGATCCGGTACCCGGCGCGCGGGCCGCGCTGACGCGGGCCTTCCGGCCCTCGGTCCGGCCCGGCCGCATCGTCGTGCTCGAGTCGATCCCCCGGACCGGGACCGGCAAGGTCCGCCGCCGCGAACTGGCCGAACGCCTGGCCGGTGACCAGGGCTCGGCGTCCCCGACGGCAGCCCCTTCCACCGCCACCGCCACGCCCCCGTCCCACCGCCCGTGACCCCTCCCAGGAGCATCCCGTGACCGACGCTTCCCCCCTCGCCCCCCGCGTGGCCGCCCTGCTGGGCGAACTCCTGCAGATCGAGCCGCCACACCCGGACACCGATCTGATCGAGACCGGCCTGCTGGACTCCATCAGCTTCCTGCACCTGTTCGCGGCCCTCGAGAAGAAGTTCGGCGTCGCCGTGCTGGCCGCCGACCTGTCCGCGGACCGTTTCCGCACGGTGGCCGGCATCGCCGAGTACGTCGGGGCCAAGCAACGGGCCGGCGCGCAGCAGCACGCGTAGCGCGGCGTGCGCGGCGGCCCCACCGAGGACGCCGGGGCAGCCACCCCTCCACCCACGACGCAGCCGAGGAGCACCTCACGATGTCACGGACGCCAGAGCCGCAGACCACCGTCGCCCTGACCGACCCCCGCACCGGACGCGAGCGGCGGCACGTCACCCCCGGACGCGAGCCCGAGGTCACCGCCGCCGTGGCCGGCGCCCGGGCCGCGCAGCCCGTCTGGGCCGCGCTGACACCCCGGCACCGGGCCCGGCGGCTCCTCAGGTTCGCCGATCTCGTCGAGGAGCGGGCCGACGAGTACGCGGCGGCCGAGCGGGCCGGCACCGGGAAGCCCGCCGCGGAGGCGGCCGCCGAGGTGGAGCAGTGCGCCGACCTGCTGCGCTTCTACGCAGGCGCGCTGCGCACCGACACCGGGCCCGCGGCCGGCCGGCGTCTGCCCGGCCGGGAGAGCTGGGTGCGCTGGGAACCGCTGGGCGTCGTCGGGGCCGTCGTGCCCTGGAACTACCCCCTGATGATGGCCGCCTGGCGCATCGGCCCCGCACTCGCCGCCGGGAACACGGTGGTGCTCAAGCCGGCCCTGAGCACCCCGGACACCGCGTTGCTGCTGGCACGGGACGCGGCCGAGACCCTGGGGCCGGACGTGCTGCGGACGGTCCCGGGCGACCGCGGCACCGGCCGACTGCTGGTGACGGCCGGCGTCGACGCGGTGGCGTTCACCGGCAGCGAGGCGGGCGGCCGGGACGTGGCCGCCCGCGCGGGACTGCGCCGGCTCAGCCTGGAACTCGGCGGCAACTGCCCCGCCGTGGTGCTGCCGGACGCCCCCGCGGACACCTGCGACGCGCTCGTCCGGGCCGCCACCTACAACGCCGGACAGAGCTGCGCGGCACCGGCCCGTGTCATCACCCTGCGGAGCAACCACGACCGGGTCGTCGAGGAACTGGCCAAGGCGATGAGCGCCCGGCGGGCCGGCGCCGACTTCGGCCCGCTCAACAACGCCGACCAGGCGGCCCGTTACGACCGGATCATCGGCGCCAGCGCGGCACGCGTCGATCAGGTCGCCGGTCTCGCGCCGGGCCCCGGCGAGGAGAACGGCCACTGGCGGCCGGGCCGCGTCCTGGCCGACCTGCCGCCCGACGACCCGGCGGTGCGCGAGGAGGTGTTCGCACCGGTCCTCACCGTGCAGGCCGCGGCCGGGCCCGAGGAGGCGGTGGCGCTGGCCAACTCCGTGCCGCAGGCGCTCGCCGCGAGCGTGTGGGGAGGGGAGACCGGGACCGTGCTCGGCCTCGCCGGTGCGCTGAACGCCGGGGAGGTGTGGGTCAACTGCCACCTCGAGCAGACCCCGGAACTCCCGCACGGAGGGCGCGGCGGCTCCGGGCACGGCACGGACCTGAGCATCCTCGCCCTCACCGAGTACCAGCGCCCCAAGACCGTCACCGTCCGGCTCGGATCCTGAGGAGGCCCCATGACAGCGGCAGACACCCAGCCTCCCTCCCCCGCGCGGAACACCCCGGCGTGGCGCTGGGAGACGGCCTCGGACGCCGACGAGGCGCACGCGCTGCTGTGCGCGTGCGACGCCCGGCAGGCGGCGGCGTCCGGCACTCCCGCACCCGGACGCAACGCGGAGACCACCCGGCACCTGGTGGCGTCCGGAGCGGTACGGCTCCTGCGGCACGGCAGGGAACCGGCCGGGATGTTCACGCTCACCCGGCGGCCGCCGTCCGGCACGGACGCCACCGCCTACCCGCCCGCCGAACGCGCCGTGTACCTGTGCCGGCTGGCCGTCGCCCCGGTCTGGCTGACGGCGGACTCCCTGGTGGGTGTGCAGTGTGTGCGCCGGGCCGTGGAGGCGGCGACGGAGATGGGCGGCGACGTGCTGCGCGCCCAGATCAACCCGGACCTGAGCGCCACGCGGTCCCTGTTGTCCCTGCTGGGCTTCGAGCAGTACGGCCCCACGCTCGACGACGGCGACGGCAGGCGCCGCGCCCACGTGCAGAAAACCCTGTCACGGCGGGCGCGGCCGGCCGGCGCGCCGGTTTTCCCGCAGCCTGCCGCCGACGGCCCGAGGACGTTAGGGCGGATCGCCGCCGACGCCGGTCAGGAGGGCTGACGACATGGCGGCGACGATACGGCGGGAGACGGTCGGCCACACGGCGGGGCACGCGGGTCAGGGACCTGCCCGCGTGGACGCCTACACCCTGGACACCGGCGCGGGCCTCGCCGTCACCGTCTGGACCTACGGTGCCGGCCTGGTCGAGGTCCTGGTGCCCGACCGCGAGGGCCGTCCGGAGAACGTCGTGGTGCGCCTGCCGGACCTCGCCGCTTACGAGGACCGGGCGCGCAACCCCTACGTGGGCTGCGTCGTCGGCCGGTACTGCCGCTGCGTGGCGAACGGCCGGTTCCGGCTCGACGGCGTGGAACACCGGCTCGACCGCAACGACGGGCGGCACCACATCCACGGCGGCACCGCCGGCTTCGACCGGTACGTGTGGCAGGCGCGGCCCGAGCACCACGGCGACGCCGTCGCCCTGCGGCTCAGCCTGGACAGCCCGGACGGAGACCAGGGATACCCCGGCGCGCTGTCCGCCGAGATCGTCTACGAGGTGGCGCCCGAGGGCCGGCTGTCCTTCACGTACCGGGCCATGACCACGGCGAGCACGGTGGTGAGCCTGACCAACCACGCGTTCTGGAACCTGGCCGGTTCCGGCACGGTCGACGGCCACCGGCTCGCGGTCAACGCCACCCGTACGACGGTCTTCGACGACGCGCTGGTCCCATTGCCCGGACCGCCCTCGGACATCACCGGCAGCCGGCTCGACCACCGTGCGCCGCGGAGTCTGCAGGGCCAGGTGCTGGACAACTGCTTCGTCCTGGACGACCCGGCGTGGGCCGCCGTGCTCCACGACCCCGCGTCGGGCCGCACCATGCGCGTCGTCACCGACCAGCCGGCCCTGGGGGTGTACACGGCCGACGGGTTCACGGGGCGGCGGCGTTCCGGCATCTGCCTGGAGGCCGGGGCTCTGCCCGACGCGCCCAACCGCGACGACTACCCCTCGGTCCGGCTCGACCCCGGCCAGGTCTACCGCCACCACACCGTCCACCATTTCTCGGCCGCCTGAAGCTCCGGCAGGCCCCACCACGGGGAGGACCTCCCACGCATGGACGCACCCACCGATCCCCTCCTGCACGCCGTCGCCCAGGCCGTACACCGCCGCACCGGCGCGGACGGCCCGGTCCCGGCCCCGGACACCGAGTTGAAGTCGCTGGGCCTGACCTCGCTCGGCGTCGCCGCTCTGCTCGTCGACGTGGAGGAGTCCCTCGCCGTCCGGTTCCCCGCGGACCAGGTGACGCCCGAGGTCTTCCGCACCATCCGCACCCTCACCGACGCCGTACGCGCACTGCGCGAACCGCCGGCCACCTGAGCCGCCTCCCCTCACGGACCCTTGTACACGACGGAGATTCATGCGGATCGACCAAGACGCCGTCCGAGTCGGCCTCCACTCGGGCCAGCAGTACCGCGGCTTCGGCGAGGTACTCGACCTGTGGCAGCGGGCGGAGGAACTCGGCTACGACTGGGTGTCCCTCTTCGACCACTTCCGGCCGCCCCTGGGAGGCCCCGCCGGACCGTGCTTCGAAGGCCTGTCCCTGCTCTCGGCGCTGGCCGCGCGCACCAGCCGCATCCGCTGCGCCATGCTGGTCTCGGCGGTGACCTGGCGCCACCCCGCGCTGGCCGCGGCGGCCGCGGCGACCGTGGACCACATATCCAACGGCCGCCTGGAGTTCGGCGTCGGCGCGGCCGGTCCGGACCTCGCCTACGAGCAGTACGGCATCCCCTTCCCGCCGGCCGGCACCCGGCTGGACATGCTGGACGAGGCGTGCCACGTGCTGCGGAAGCTGTGGACCGGGCAGGCCGTGACCTTCGAGGGCCGGCACTTCCGGCTCCGTGACGCCCACCTGGAGCCCCAGCCCCTCCAGCCGCACGTGCCGCTGGTGATCGGCGGCGAGGGCGAGAAGCGGATGCTGCGCATCGTCGCCGAACACGCCGACGTCTGGAACACCCTCGCCGGCACCCCGGACCTCTACCGGCACAAGCTGGGCGTCCTGCGCAAGCACTGCGCCGACGTGGGACGCGATCCCGGGAGCATCCGCAAGTCCGTGACGTTCAGGGCCGTACTCGCCGAGGACGAGCGAGCGGCCCAGGCCCGTGCCGAGGAGGTGCGGTGGCGGCTCGGTGCGGACTCGCCGGTGTGGTCGGAGTACGTGGTCGTCGGCACCCCCGAGCAGTGCGTAGAGCGGCTGCGGCCCTACCTCGACCTCGGCGTCCGCGACTTCCTGCTCGGCGCCCGGCCGCCGGTCGACTGGCACACCTGCGAACTCTTCGTCCGGCACGTCGCCCCCGCGCTGCGCGCCCACGCGGCCCGCTGACGACCAGCGAATCACGGAAGACTCACGGAAGGCCCGACATGGGGAACTACTACTACAAGGACGGTTTCGCGTCCTTCTTCGACCACCAGTACACGGGATGGACCCACGCCTTCTCCACCCGGCTCCTGGACCACCTGAACCGACGGCAACTGCCGGCCCGGTCCGTGATCGACCTGTGCTGCGGCACCGGCGTGACCGCGGACGTCCTGAGCGGCGCCGGATGGCGGGTCACCGGCGTGGACGGCTCCGCCGCCATGCTGGACATCGCGCGCGAGAAGCTCGCCCCCGCCATCGACAGCGGCGCGCTGACCCTCCTGGAGGCCGACGCACGCACCTTCCGGGTCCCGAGCGAGGCCGCGGCATGTGTGTGCCTGGACGGCGCCCTCAACCACCTGGGGTCCGTCGAGGAGCTGACGCGGTGCTTCACGGCGGTGCGCGAGGCGCTGCTCGAGGGCGGCGAGTTCGTCTTCGACCTGTTCACCGCGTCGCACTTCCGCCACTGGAACAACGTCACGCTGACCGACGAGCCCGCGGCCGTCGTCGTCAAGCGCGGTGTGTGGGACGACGACGCCCGCACCGGAATGCTGCGCGTCTCCGGCGTGGTGGGGGCCGGGCCGGACAGCCGGCGCGTCGACCAGACGCTGCGCAGCTGGGAGTACGACGCCGGGCAGGTGACGGCGGCACTCACGGCGGCCGGACTGGTCCCGTCCGCGCACGACTTCGAAGCCGCCTACCTCAACTGCGAGTCGGGGTCCTGCTCGCGCACCACCGTGCCCTGCCGCACCCTCTACCGCGCCGTGCGCCCCACGTCCGCCTGATCCGGGCACCCGCGACGACGCCTCCTCCGGCCCCCGTCGCGGACCCCTGGCGGCCTCCGGCCCGCACGCCCACCACTCGCCCTCACGAGGGTCTCCCTCCCGAGGCCGAGCGGTGGCCGCGCTCGTGGGGTGAGTGCCGTGCGCGGTCGTGCGGCTGTCGCACCGGTGGGTGAGTGCCGCGTGTGGCCGGAGGGCTGTCGCTCCCGTGGGTGAGTGCCACACGCGGCCGTGCGGCTGTCGTACTCGCCACGTGCGGCCGAGCGGTTGTCGCACCGGTGGGTCCGCGCCGGGCGTGGCCGAAGGGCTGCCGCTCCTCTGGGTCAGTGCCGCGCGCGGCCGGAGGGCTGGCGCACCGTACGCCTCAGCGCCACGCGCGGCCGGACACGCCGCGCAGGTCCCACAGGCCGGGCCGGTCCAGTTCCGCGAGCGCAGGCGGCGTCTCGGCACCGGTCGGGCGGACCATCAGGCCGGGAAGGTGGATGTCCGTGGTGAACCGGCCGGTGGGCTCGTCCAGCTGGGCGCCCAAGGTGCGCAGCACCTCGATCCGGGCGGCGGGCAGGTCCCGTACCCACATCACCACCTCGGTACCCGGCAGCCGGCCGTACGCGGCCTCCACCAGGTCGGCGAAGACCTCGTCGGACGCGGCCTCGCAGTCCACGATCGTCGTCGGCGTCCGGCCGTCGTCGGTGTCGACGCCCGACCGGTGACCGATGAGATAGCCCTGGACCGGCCCGTCACCCGCCACCAGATGGAAGTACCGCGCCAGCGGATTGGCCGCCCGCCAGCGGAAGTAGGCAGGCTCGCGCACCAGGCGGACCCGGGCCCCGTCCCTGGCGGGCAGGCGCATGGCCAGATCTGCCATGTGCGCGGCGTCGACACCGGGCAGAGGCCGGAGGGGCAGGCCGGAGCGGCTGCCGTGCACCACGGGCAGGTCGGACCAGCGGCGGTCGGCGACGAGGGGCCTCGCACGGCGCAGCACCGCCTGCGCCCACGGCCCGACCGACCGCCAGCCGTTCAGCAGCATCGCCGGGCCGGCGCCCTGGTCGCCGAAGTCCAGCAACCAGGGGACGCCGTCCGCGCGCAGCCGGCGCAGCACCTCTTCCAGCAAGGTCATGAACAGCGGGCTGCCCTGGTAGCGGGGCGCGACCACGGTGTCCGTCAGGCACGGCAGGGTGAAGCGTTCGCCCGCCGCCTCCCAGCGCGACCCGAACACCCCCACCATGCCGACGATGTCGCGGCCCTCGCGGGCGAGTACGACGTACCGGTCGTCGAGGTACGGGTTGGTGGCGTACTTCCAGTCCGTATAGGCCAGGTTGCCGCTCGTGCCGCCGAGCCACAGCGAGTCCTGGAAGTCCGCGACGTCCTCGCGGTCCCGTGCCGTGTATCCGGCGAGCAGCAGTCCGGTGGGCATGCCGACGCTACCGGGCACCGAAGGCCTCCGTCCGGGTCTCCGTCTCCGTCTCCGTCTCCGCGGCGGCGAAGGCACGCTCCAGCGCCCGGAGATCGATCTTTCCGTTGGTGTTCACGGGCAGCGACTCGACCGCCTGCCACCGTGCCGGAAGCATGTATCCGGGCACCGTCCGGGCCAGCAGGGTCTTCACCTGGGCCGACGTGAGCCTCGTGCCGGCGTGCGGGCGGTAGGCGGCGCATATCAGCGGGCCCCCCGTGGCGTCGGGTACGGCGACCACGGCGCCGCTCTCGATCTCGGGCAGCGCGAGCAGCTTGGTCATCACCTCGTCCAGCTCCACCCGATGACCGTTGACCTTGACCTGGCGGTCGGCCCGGCCGTGGAAGTGCAGCACGCCGTCCTGATCGCGGCTGCCCAGGTCACCGGTGCGGTAGACGCGTCGGCCCGAGCCGGGCGGCAGCTCCACGAACGAGTGTGCCGTCCGCTCCGGGTCCCGCCAGTAGCCGGGGCTCAACCCCGCCCCGCCGATCACCAGTTCGCCCACCTCGCCGTCCGGGACCGGCCGGAACTCCTTGTCGACGACGTCCACCCATTCGCCGGGCACCGGCGTCCCGATCGGCACCGGACGGTCGTCCGGCAGGCCCGGCACGGGGTAGAAGGCGCTGGCGAGGGTGGTCTCCGTCGGGCCGTACAGTCCCGTGAACCGCGCGTGGGGAAGGCGCCGCATCCAGTACGCCAGGTCCTGGGGCGGGAGGACCTCGCCGCCCCACAGCACCCGCCGCATCTGCGGGAAGTCGTCCTGCTTCAGTACGTCGTGCCGTGCCATCGCGCTGAGCACCGACGACACCGACATCCACTGGGTCAGCCGCGAGGTGCGGATGAACTCGGCCAGCGTGGTCGGCAGCAGGCTCGCCCCCGCTGGAACGAGGTGCAGTTCGGCGCCTGAGGTCAGCGGGCCGTACAGATCCCACAGGGAGCCGTCGAAGTGCAGCTGGAGGTGGCAGGGGACCCGGTCGTCAGGTGTCAGCCCGAAGTGTTCGTTCGCCCAGGTCACGTAGTGGGTGATGGACGTGTGAGTGAGCGGTACGCCCTTGGGCAGGCCTGTCGAGCCGGACGTGAACAGGAGGTAGGCGACACCGGAGGGGCCCGGCGCGGGCTCGGGCCGGGTGGCCGGGGCGGAGGAGACGGCGGCCGAGGTGCCCGGCAGGAGGACCTCCGCCACCGCGCCTGCCGCGGCGGCCGTCAACTCGTCCGCCTTGGCGGCGCGGTCGCCGTCCGCGATCAGCCGGCACGGAGCCGCCTGACGCACGATGGAGGCCAGCCGCCCGACCGGAGACGCCGTGTCCAGCGGCAGGCAGACCCCGCCGGCCTTGAGCACGGCGAGCAGATACACCACCAGCTCGGGGCTCTTCGGGACCAGGAGGCCCACTCGGTCGTCCGGGCGAAGCCCCTGGGCACGCAGGGCGTGCGCGACCCGGTTGGACCGTTCCTCCAGTGCCCGATAGGTCAGTCTCCGCTCGCCGAACACGATCGCGATCGCGTCCGGACTGCGCGCGGCCTGGGCGCTCACCAGCGCGTCGATACGTGTCATGCCACCTCCTTCTTTCTCGTCAAGTGACGTCTGCGCTCCCTCCGGCGCCGGTGCGCGCACGGTTCATCGCGGGCGGACGGTGTCACATGTGCCCCGCCGGGTCGCATCGGGCCGCGGACGACTTCGCCGGGCCCTTTCAGGTGCGCCACCGCGCTCGAGCGGCTCGAGCCCGCCCCACCGGACGACGCCGTGCCCCGGCGTCACGAGCCGTGGGCCCCCTCGGTCCCCGCTCGCCCGGCCGGGAGCCCCCGTTCCGTCGCTGACATCGCCGGAACACGCGTCACCGGAACACGCGTCACCGGAACACGCCTCGCCGCAACACGCGTCACCGGAACACGCCTCGCCGCAACACGCGGCGTCGGCATTCGTGTCGTCGGTGAAGCGGCCGGCCGACGCGCGAGCCGGGCGTGCGCCTGGTCGGACGCGGTCACGAAGCCTGGCTCCGGGTGCCGCGGAACCCGTATCTCCGGGCGGGGCGATCGAGGTCGGGAGGTGACGTCGTCGGCTCCGGCTTCCGGATAGAGCATCGCTCGTGCACCTCGCAGGATCGGCCGGCACGTTCACGCCGACCCTAACCGCGCCCCGGGCGCAGCCCGGTAACCGCACGACAAGCAACCGGAACGTACGGATGCCCCGCCGATTACCGCGTGATGACCACTGCGGTGAACCGCGGCCCTCCGTACAACCGTTACTTCGGTGGAGAGACTCCCGATCACGGCGGCCGCCACCCCGGCCGTCCGGTGACGGAGACAGGCGGTCGTCCTCGTCATCCCGCCGTGGACGAGGACGGCCGCCGCCCTTCGGGCCCGGGTCAGCGCCCGTGAGGGCTGTCAGCGCAGATGATGGCTGACGTTCCCCACCATGTGCACGGTGACCCGGCGTTCCGCGAACCGCCATGCGCCCTCCCGCAGGTCGAAGCGGTCACGGTAGCGGCCCGCCGCGATCGGCTGGAGCGGCAGTTCGGGCACGGCCTGGAAGATCGTCAGGTAGGACCGTGCGGTGGCCGTGGCGGCCCGGTCGTCGACGTCGATGCGGATGTTGGTGGTGACATGGTGGGTGCGCAGTGTGCCGTCGGCGTGGCGGATCGTGCGCTCTCGCAGCATGTTCTCGACGGCCTCGCTGCCCTCGAACCGGCTGCCGTCACCTCCGATGAAGACACCGTCGGCGAAGAGCCGGCCCACACCGGCCAGGTCGCCGGTGTCGACCAGTTCTGCGTACTCGGCGATCAGGTTCTCGATCTCCCGAGCGGCGGCTGCTGCTGTCATGGCAAACCCTTTCACCATCAGGGAAACGTCGGTCCTCAGGCCGTGAGGAACGTCCAGAACTCCGCCGTGCGGAAGCCGGCCTGTTCGAAGAGTGACACCGCTTCGTCGCTGGCGTGGAGGTACGCGGTGCGGGCTCCGGCGGCGTGGCCGTCCCGCAGGATCCTCTCGGTGACGGCCCGGCCGAGACCGGTCCGTCGGTTCTCGGGCCGGGTGCCGATGTTGGCGAGCCCGACGTGTTTTTCGGTGACGATGGCCATGCCGGCCGCGGCGGGCACACCGTCCACCTCGGCGACGTACGCGCGGACGAAGGGCTGGGAGAGGATCAGGGGCGTATAGAGGCTGGTGATGATCGCGGGCGGAGCGCCGAACGCGGCGCCGAGGACCTCGGCGAGGACCTCGTGCTCGTCGTCGCGCAGCGGACGGACGGACGCCGGCCCCTGGGCGGGCCGGCGGTCGGCCGGGTCGCCCTCCAGCCGCAGCAGCATGAAAGGCTGTCGCGTGCGTGTCGTGAGTCCGTGGCCGGCGGCGACGGCGACGATGCCGTCCTCCGGCTCGCCGCGCAGCCGGATGCTCCAGGGCAGTCCCTGGACGTGTGCCTCGGCCGCGTCGCAGAGCTGGGCGATCTCCGCCTTGTCCGGCGAGGCATCCGTGCTCATGACCCCGTTGAGCGCGGGAATCAGCGAACCGGTGGTGGCCAGGAGAGCGCCGTTGCTACCGCGCTCGTGATACCCGTTCGGGGCGGCGCCGGCGAGTGCCTCCACCGCCCCCTGAAAGGCCTGAGCGGCCCCGAGAACCACATCGTCATTTGTCATACGTGTGAGTCTATAGCGGTCACATGTGTGACATGGGCGACCGGCTCGGCGCTCATTGCTGGACCGCAAGGTCCAATCGTGTGGGATGATGGAAGGATGAACAAGGGATTGACTGCGAAGGGCAGGGCGACCCGGCAGCGCATCGTTGCCGCCGCGGCGCTTCTGATCAGGGAGAAGGGGATCGCCGAGACGACGCTCGACGATGTGCGGGCGGCCACGGCGACCAGCAAGAGCCAGCTGTTCCACTACTTCCCCGAGGGCCGGTCCGACGTTCTCGTGGCCGTCGCCGAGTACGAGGCCGGGCAGGTCCTGGAGGCCCAGCAGCCGTTCCTGGGTGATCTGTCGACATGGGAGTCCTGGCAGGAGTGGCGGCGCGCGGTGCTGGCGCACTACGCGGAGCTGGGGCAGCGGTGTCCGCTCGGGAGTCTCACCGCCGAACTGGGCAAGTCCTCTGCGCAGGCGCGCGAGATCGTCTCCTCTCTCTTCGACCAGTGGGAGGCGGCCCTGCTGCGCGGTGTGGAGACGGTGACCTCCGGTGAACGGGACGCGTCGCTCGGTCGTGCGCGCAGCATCCTGACGGCCGTTCAGGGTGGGGTCGTCATGCTCCAGGCGACCGGGCGTACGGAGTACCTGGAGGCGGCGCTGGCGGAGGCGATCAGCCCGCTGCGGCCCGTGGGTGCCGGGGCCGCGACGGCGTGAAACCAAGATTGGACTTGCGAGTCCAATAATGAAGGGTCATGGTTGGACCATGAAGTCCAAACATGACTCGGGCAACCCTGCTGACCCCGCGGTACCGGAACATTCCTCCCGAAAGGGAGAGGTGCGGACCTCGCTGGTGCTCCTTGCGGTCGCCTCCGTCTCGTACGCCCTGGTCCAGTCGGTGGTGAACCCCGGTCTGGAAGCACTGCGCGACCACGTGCACACGAGCCGGCTGGGGGTGGGATGGGTGCTCACGAGGCTTCCTGCTCGCCAGTGCCGTTCTCACTCCCGTGCTCGGTCGGCTCGGTGACCAGGTCGGCAAGCGGCGGGTTCTCGTAGCGGTGCTGGCGCTGCTCGCTCTGGGCAGTGTGGTCGGGGCCCTCGCCACCAGTCTCCCCGTGCTGGTCACGGGCCGCGTGCTGCAGGGTGCCGGAGGCGCCACGTTGCCCCTGGCCTTCGGCCTCGTGCGCGACATGGTGCCCCCGCACCGGGTGGGCACGGCGGTCGGCACGATCGCGGCCGTCAGCTCGGTCGGCGGGGCGCTCGGGGTGCTGGTGGCCGGCCCGATCGTCTCCTCCCTCGGGGTGGCGTGGCTGTTCTGGCTGCCCGCCGTCGCCAACGGGCTGGTCGCGCTCGCCCTGTTCCTCTTCCTGCCGCGTTCCGGCGGTGCGCGGGCGGCCGGAGGGCTGAACGCGGGAGCCACCGCCACGCTGGCCGGGACGCTGGTCCTCCTGCTGCTGCCGCTGAGCCTCGGCCAGGAATGGGGCTGGACGTCCGGGCGTACGCTCGGCCTGTTCGCCGGTTCCCTGGTGGTCGGTGCCGCGTGGGTGTGGTGGGAGAACCGGTCCCGGCATCCGCTGATCGACATGCGCGTCTTCCGGATGCGCCCGGTCTGGACGGCGAACCTCGCCTCGTTCCTCTTCGGTTTCACCCTGTACTCGGTCTTCGGTTTCGTCCCGACGTTCCTCCAGGTGCCCACGGCCACCGGGTACGGGCTCGGCGAGTCGATCACCCTGTCGGGCCTGATCTTCCTGCCGGTGACGCTCACCCAGTTCCTGAGCGGCGTCATGGCCGGTCCGCTCGCCACCCGGACACCGGCCAAGGTGCTGCTGGTCCTCGGCTCCGTTCCCGTCGTCGTCAGCCTCCTGCTGCTGGCCGCCTTCCACGGAGGAGCCTGGCAGATCGCGGCCGTCCTCGCGCTGGGCGGCACCGGCTTCGGAATCGGACTTTCCGCACTGTCGGCGCTCGTCGTGCGCGCGGTGCCCGCCGAGCACACCGGCGCCGTCAGCGGGATGAACGCCAACATCCGCACCATCGGCGGCGCGGTCGGCGCGGCCGTCGTCACCACCGTTCTCGCCTCGACGACCCGGGCGGGCGGCTACCCGAGCGAAGGCGGCTGGACCGCGGTCTTCCTGCTGCTGGCCGCCGCCGCGGTCGCCGGCCTCGCCTCGTGTCTGCTGATACCCGCCGGCCACCAGGAGGCGGAGCCGGAAGCCGGGCACCTCGCCGCAGACCAGAACGCGGAAACCGCCGCCCAGACCTCCCGTTCCTGAGACCACGGGCCTCGCGTTCCTGAGACCACGGGCCTCCCGTTCCTGAGACCACCGGCCTCCCGTTCCTGAGAGGACGGGCGAAACGCTCGTCCACGCTCACACGTATCGACGCCAGTCACATGACGGATCCCCCCGGACGAGACACACCCGTTAGGTGATGAGCACGTCCAGTGACGAGGGCGGATCCACGACTGCCGCGACATGTTCCGACCTCGGCGAGATCCCTGAGCCGAGGGCCCGCCACGCCCGCTTCGCCGACGCAGAGAAGCACGACATGTCATCCAAGCCCTTCCCGCTGACCCCCACCCCCATCCACGTGCCCGACGAGGTGCTCACCGACCTCAAGGAACGCCTGGAGCGCACCCGGTTCTCCGTCGACGCGGGCAACCGGGACTGGTACTACGGCGTCGACGGCGAGTACCTGAAGGAACTGGTCGACTACTGGACCCACGAGTACGACTGGCGCAAGGCGGAAGCGGAGATCAACCGCTTCGAGCAGTACAAGGTCGAAGTCGACGGCGTGCCGATCCACTTCATGCGCAGGGCCGGCGTCGGCCCCGACCCCAAGCCCATGCTCGTCCTCACCGGCTGGCCCTGGGGTCCCATGTTCGCCTCGAGGATCATGGACAAAGCTCGCCGACCCGGGCGCCTACGGCGCGGACCCCGCCGAGGCGTTCGACGTGATCGTCCCCTCGGTGCCCGGTTTCGCCTGGTCCACGCCGCTGCCCGACCACCCGGACATGAACTTCTGGAAGGCCGCCGACCTGTTCCACAAGCTGATGACGGAGGTCCTCGGCTACGAGAAGTACGCCGCCACGGGCTCCGACCTGGGTTCCATGGTGACCGCTCAGCTCGGCCACAAGTACTACGAGTCGCTGTACGCCATCCACGTCGGCTCGCCGATCCCGCTGAACATGTTCAACGGCGAGCGGGCATGGGACCTGACCGGAGGCAGGGCGATCCCCGAGGGCACGCCCGACGAGATCCGCGCCGGGATCCTCTCCTTCCAGAAGCGCTTCGTCGCCCACGTCGCCGTGCACGTCCTCGATTCCAGCACCCTCGGCCACGCGCTGAGCGACTCCCCGGCCGGCATGCTCGCCTGGATCCTGGAACGCTGGACTAACTGGACTAACTGGACCAACTGGAGCGACAACGACGGTGACGTCGAGAACGCCTTCACCAAGGACGAGTTGCTCACCCACGCGATGATCTACTGGGTCACCAACTCGATCAGCACGTCGATGCGGATGTACGCCAACGCCAACCGCTACCCCTGGACCCCGTCCCACGACCTCACCCCGCCGGTCCAGGCGCCCACCGGCATCACCCTGGTCGGCTTCGAGAACCCGCCCGGCGTGAGTACCGAGAACCGGGTCCACGACTTCCTGGACAGCCCCCGCGCCCCCTGGTTCAACCACGTCAACGTCACCGCACACCCGCGCGGGGGCCACTTCGTGTTCTGGGAAGTGCCCGACGCATGGGTCGACGACGTGCGCCGCACCTTCCGCGGCCGCACCGACTGACGACCGCTCGCCGGCCGCCCCATTTATGGACTTGCTAGTCCAATCCGTGAGGTGCATGATGAGTGGACCAAATGGTCCAGAGATGGTTCGGGCCCACGTCGCAGGAAGAACGGTGATCGATCATGGAACCCATTGAGCGCCTCAGTGCCACCGAGGAACTCCGCCGACTGATGGCCCGCTACGTCCGGTACGCGGATCACCAGCGCTGGGACGACCTGGCGAAGCTGTTCACGCCGGACGGCACCTTCACCCCGCACAAGCCGGACGGAACGGTGTGGCTGCGCATGGAGGGCCGGGACGAGATCGCCGCCACGGTGGGCTCCAGCGGCGGCCCCGGTGTCACCCTGATCCACCACCTGTTCTCCGACGAGATCGACGTCGACTCGGCGACCACCGCCCACGGCGTGTTCGCGATGGAGGACATCGTCAACCGGCCGGAGGACGCCGAGGTGTCCGAGACCATTCCCTTCCGGGGCATGCACGGCTTCGGTCACTACCACGCGCGATTCGTCAAGACCGACGGCTCCTGGCGGATCGCCGAGCTGAAGCAGACCCGGGTCCGCCTGGACTTCACCGCCTGACCGCCCCCGCGGCCCGTTTCCCACCTCGCCCCGGCAGGCGGTGACACCCGCCCGCCGAGCGGCAGTCCCTCTTCCCTTCCCACATGAAAGCAGCATCGCCGTGACCAACAGCGACAAGTCCGACGCCCTCGAGCCCTACAGGATCGACGTCCCCCAGGACGTCCTGGACGACCTCAAGGACCGCCTGAAGAAGACACGTTTCTTCGACGACCTGGACAACGAGGAGGAGTACTACGGCATCAGCACCGCCTACCTCAAGCCGTTCGTGGAGTACTGGGCGGACGGGTTCGACTGGCGTGCGCAGGAGAAGCGGCTGAACTCCTACAACCAGCACAGGATCGAGATCGACGGCACACCCGTGTACTTCGTGCACGAGCGGGGCAAGAAGCCGGACTCGATCCCCCTCATCGTCCTCCCCGGCTGGCCGTGGCCCGGCGAGTTCAGCTACGGGCTCATCGGCCCGCTGACGGACCCCGCCGCCCACGGCAAGGACCCGTCCGTCTCCTTCGACGTCATCATCCCGGACCTGCCCGGCTTCGGCTGGTCCACCCCCGTCGGCAGCGGCGATCTGAACTACTGGAAGATCGCCGACATCATGCACAAGCTCATGACCGAAGTGCTGGGCTACGAGAAGTACGGCGCGGCCGGCTCCGACTACGGTGCCCTCGTCACGAGCGCGCTCGGCCACAAGTACGCCGACAGCATCATCGGCCTCCACTTCGGTCACGACCTGCCACCGGGGATGTTCTCCAACGAGCGGTTCTGGGACCTGACCGACGGCGCGAAGCTTCCCGAGGACGCGTCGCCCGAACTGCGGGAGGGCTGGGAGACCTTCGTCAACACCTACGCCTCCCACGTCGCCGTTCACATGCTGGACGGCTCGACCCTCACCCACGGCCTGAACGACTCGCCCATCGGCATGCTCGCCTGGCTGCTGAAGCGGTGGAAGAAGTGGAGCGACAAGCGCGGCAACTTCGAGGAGTCGTTCCCCCGCGACTTCGTCCTCACCCAGGCCACCATCTTCTGGGTGACCCACTCCATCGGCACCTCCATCCGCATGTACCGCAACGCGGAGCGCTACCCGTGGGTGCCCTCGCACGACCGTCAGCCCGTCGTCGAACCGCCGGCCGGCTTCACCTTCCTCCTCGGCGACGCCTACCCGCCCGCCATCAACACCGTCGAGGAGCGCATCGCCGCCTTCGAGAACGGGCCCACCCGCGGCTCCTTCAACGTGATCAACGTCAACGCCCACATGAGGGGCGGCCACTTCGTCCACTACGAGAACCCGGAAGCGTTCGCCTCCGACCTCGTCGAGACGTTCCGCAGGATCGGCTGACCGGAGCCGACGGCTGCGCGCGCGGACAGTCATGTGACTGAACCCGTTGCCCGGAGGGCGCTGGTACGGACGTGCCTGCCGGGCACCCCGCTCCGGTGCGGTGGTGTGCGCGACGGTGCCGAGATCGTGAGTCATTGGACGGTTACCCGGCCGTGCCCGCACCCGTGAACCTGGACGCGGCGCGACGGCCCTGTGCCTTCGCGACCCAGTTCCGCCGTATCCGAAAGGGACCAGCATGCCGTTCATC
Source organism: Streptomyces sp. NPDC031379 (assembly GCF_055569615.1). Classification (NCBI taxonomy): domain Bacteria; kingdom Bacillati; phylum Actinomycetota; class Actinomycetes; order Kitasatosporales; family Streptomycetaceae; genus Streptomyces; species Streptomyces sp. NPDC031379. The sequence continues at coordinate 56,144 of NZ_JBVIIT010000009.1, forward strand.
ACCGTGGGCCAGGAGAACACCACCGACATCGAGCTGTACTACGAGGACCACGGGAGCGGGCAGCCGGTCGTCCTCATCCACGGCTTCCCGCTCGACGGGCACTCGTGGGAGAAGCAGTCGGCGGCCCTGCTGGCGGCCGGCTACCGCGTCATCACCTACGACCGGCGCGGCTTCGGCCGGTCCAGCCAGGCCACCACCGGCTACGACTACGACACGTTCGCCGCCGACCTCAACACCGTGCTGGAGACGCTCGACGTGCGCGACGCCGTCCTCGTCGGCTTCTCCATGGGTACCGGCGAGGCCGCCCGCTACCTGGGCACCTACGGATCCGCGCGCATCGCCAAGGCCGCCTTCCTCGGCTCCCTGGAGCCGTGCCTGCTCAAGAGCGAGGACAACCCGGCCGGCGCGGCGCCCGCGGAGTTCTTCCAGGGCGTCTCCGACGCGGTCAAGGCCGACCGGTACGCCTACTACACCGCCTTCTACCAGGACTTCTACAACCTGGACGAGAACCTGGGCACGCGCATCAGCGAGGAGGCCGTACGCAACAGCTGGAACGTCGCCGCGGGCGGCGGCGCCCACGCTGCCGCTGCCGCTCCGCTGACCTGGGGCACCGACTTCCGCCAGGACATCCCCAAGATCGACGTCCCGGCGCTCATCGTGCACGGCACCGCAGACCGGATCCTGCCGGTCGAGTCCACGGCCCGCCTCTTCCACGCGGCCCTTCCCTCCGCCGACTACGTCGAGATCGAGGGCGCGCCGCACGGGCTGCTGTGGACCCACGCGGACGAGGTGAACAAGGCGCTGCTGGAGTTCCTCGCCAAGTAGCGGCATCTGACGGGGCGCCGTGCCTCTCGACCCCCCGACCCCCGGGAGCCCCCGGGAGTCACGGCGCCCCCGGTCCTCGACAGGAGACGTGCCGCGTATCGCCGGGCCGGCACCGAACCCCTGTGCCTCTTCCCGGCGTTCGGCGAAGACGCCGTCGGAGTTCGTCGGCCCTCACGTGCCGCGACGTCACCCCTCGGCCTGGTCGGCCGCTCCGGCCTCCGCCCGCGGCAGTGCCTGCTCCGCCCGCGGCAGTGCCTGCGCCTTGGCCCGCATCTTTGCGGCGCGTGCGACGCGGAGGGCGCTGAACAGGTCGGCCGCCCGGGTCCAGCTCTCCCGCGCCTGTTCCTTGTCTCCGCGCTCCAGTTGGGCGGACGCGAGAAGGTCCCACACCTCCGCCTCGCCGTAGTCGTCGAGGACTTCCCCGACGAGCCGCAGCGACTTCTCGTAGCCGGCGATGGCGGCGTCGAGATCGCCCAGGCCCTGCCAGGCGAATCCGATGGCCCTCCAGGCGGCCGCCTCGTTCCGGCGGTCGCCCACCTCCCGCAGCATGGGAAGCGCCTCCTCACACGTGGCGATGGCCTCTCGGTAGTCGCCGTGTCGGGCCAGGGCCCAGCCCACGTCCGCGAGTGCGCGTGCGATCTTGTCGCGTTGCCGGAGAGCACGGTAGAGCGCCAGGGAGTTGCGTGCGTGGCGCAGAGCGTCGGTGGGTCGTTTTTGCTGATCACGCAACCAGAAGACGTTCAACTCGGCACGGGCGCGGTCTGCCTCGGCCAGCCGGTGCATGTGCCTGAGCATGATGTCGACCGGCTCTTCGGCCTCGTCGGGGTTGCCCGTCTCGACCAGGGCACGTGCCAGGTTCGCGCCGCTTCGCACGACGGCGACCGGGTCGTCGAGCACGAGGGCCGCGTCGAGCGCGATGCGCTCGACCGAGATCTCCTCCGCCCAGCGGCCCACGACCGAGTTGTAGCCCACCCACTCCAGTACGAGATCCACACAGTGACGCAGCAGCCGGGGATCCTGGATGGCACGTACGACGGCGGCCGCGGTCGTCTCCTCCTGCCGGTACCAGTCCAGCGCCTCCTCGCGACTGCCGACCGGGACGTGCACGACACCCGCGGCTGCGGAACCGGGCGGGTCGGCCTTGTACCGGGACACGTACAGGCCGGCCGCGTACGCGTTGTGCCGCAGGTAGTCCAGGAAGCGGATCTCGGCGGCCAGGCGGTCGTCGTGCTCCTGCTCGATGAGTTCGATGCCGTAGGCGCGGACCAGGTCGTGCAGGACGTAACGGCCGTCGGCGTCACGGGAGACCAGGCTGGCGGAGGCCAGTTCGCGCAGGTGCCGCCGGGCCTGCGCCGTACCGATGCCGGCGAGCGAGGCGGCGGCCTCGACGGATGCCGCCGGCCCGGGGTGCAGGGCCAGATGCCGGAACACCCGTGCCGTCTCGGCGGCGAGCGCCCGGTACGACCAGGAGAAGACGGCCCGGACATCGGCCCGCCGGTCACCGGTCGACAGCGCGTCCAGCCGGGCCTCGTTCAGCTCACGTGCCGCGAACCGCAGGGGCATCTCGGGTGCCACGCTCAGCTGCGCGCCGACCACGGCCACCGCCAGCGGCAGGTACCCGCACAGCTCGACCAGTTCGGTGGCGGCCCCGGGCTCCGCCCGGCACCGCTCCTCGCCGATCCGGGCGGCCAGCGCGGCCAGGGCCTCCGCCTCGCTCCACACGTCCAGGCCGATCAGCGTGGCCCCCTGTGTCGCGGCCAGGCCGGAGAGCCGGTTGCGGGAGGTGATGATGGTCAGGCACCCCGGCGACGCGGGCAGCAGCGGTCTGACCTGCTCGGCGTCGCGCGCGTTGTCCAGCACGACGATCAACCGCCGAAACGCCGTCTGCTCCCCGAACAGCGCACTGCGCTCCTCGGTACCACGCGGGATGTCACCGCTGGGCACGCCCAGTGCGCTGAGGAACCCGCCGAGGGCCTCCCCGGGATCCAACGGCCGGCCGGAGTCCTCGAATCCGCGCAGGTTCACGTACAGCTGGCCGTCGGGGAAGCGGTCGGCGACCTGGTGCGCCCAGTGCACGGCGAGGGTCGTCTTGCCGATTCCGGCCATGCCGCCGATCGCGGAGATGACGACGTGACCTCCTAGTTCGGCGACACGCGAGGTGAGTGCGTGGACGGTCGTCAGCGCTCGGTCGCGGCCGCGGAAGACCGTCAGGTCGGGTGGCAGTTGCCGCGGGGCCTGCCGTGGGCGCCGTGCCGCGGCCTGGACGAGGTGTCTGCGTCGGTTCTCGTCCAGGCCCAGGGCGTCCATCAGTTCGCCGAGCGTGGCCTGGCGCGGCAGGCTCTTTCCGCGTTCCATGTCGCTGATGGCCCGGACACTGATTCCGGAGGCCTCGGCGAGACCCTCCAGTGTCAGCAGCGAACGCTGCCGCGCCTCACGCAGCAACCGGCCGAACGTCGTCCTGTCGTCCATTTCTCACCCCGAGCCGTGCCCTGGCGCGCTCACCGAGGGCCGCTGACGACGCCTCGGGCTGTCGCAAAAGGTAACAGGTGTGGCTCGAACACCGACAAGGTCATCTCAACTGGTGAGCGTGTGCTGAACCGGGAGCCGATGAATCGCCGGTCGACCAAATTCCTGGACTTGCTGGTCCAAAAAATGCGTCCTACGCTCGCCGTCATCACGCAACGGTCCCTCGGTACCGGCGGAATCCAGGGGCCCCATCGCGGCCCCGGGCCGACGACAACCGACACACTTCGCTCCAGGAGACCCCTGCCATGGCTGCCACCGACAACGGCACACTTGTCCGCGACTTCGTGAACACCTTCAACACCAAGGACGCCGACGCCCTCGCCCCCTTCCTGGCCGAGGACATCGTCTTCACCAACTACGGAGACGCACCGGTCAAGGGGCGCGACGCGCTGATCGCCCTGTGGAAGGGCGTGTTCGCGAACTTCGAGCAGGTCAAGTTCGAGACCGTGCACCAGGCGGTCGACGGCGACGTCGTCATCGCCGAGCAGATCCACGGGCTCGCGCTGCCCGGCGGAAAGCTCGCCCCGGTGATGAACATGGCCGTCTACGAGCTGCGCGACGGGCGGATCGCGTCCTGGCGCGACTACACCAACCCCGCCTACGCCGCCTCCCTGCTGCAGGCCTGACCCAGGCCCCGGCCGAACACACGGCCCAGCTCCCCGTACCCACACGTATTCCGGGACCGGCAGGTCCCTCCGATCAGGTCGCCGGTCGTCCGGCGCTCGTACCGACAGAAAATGAGGTGTGTTCCATGCGTGCCGTCGTCCTGGAAGAAGTGGGCGGACCGGACGTGCTGCAGGTCAAGGAATGGCCCGACCCCGTGCCGGGGCCCGGTGAGCTGGTGGTCGACATCGACTTCTCCGGCGTCAACTTCATGGACACCGGCACGCGCGTCGGGTTCGGCCTGCCCGGCGGCCTCCCCCTCGTCCCCGGAGTCGAGGGCGCCGGCCGGGTCGCCGCCCTCGGCGAGGGCGTCACCGGCTTCGCGATCGGCGACCGGGTGGCCTGGGTCTCGGTCTTCGGCAGCTACGCCGAGAAGATCGCCGTGCCCGCCGACCAGGTCGTCCCGGTCCCCGACGACATCCCGAGCGACGTCGCCGCGGCGACGATGATGCAGGGGCTCACCGCGCACCACTTCGTCACCGAGTCCGCACCTCTGGCCGAGGGCGAAACCGCGCTCGTGCACTCCGCCGCCGGAGGCGTGGGGCGCACGGTGACCCAGCTCCTGAAGCTGCGCGGCGCACGTGTGATCGGTCTCGTGTCCCGGGAGGAGAAGGTGCCGGTCGCGAAGGCGGCGGGCGCCGACGAGGTCCTGGTCTCCGCCGGCGGTGACTTCGTGGACCGGGTCAAGGAGCTGACCGGTGGCGAGGGAGTGCACGCGGTGTTCGACGGCGGTGGCGCCAGCACGTTCCGGCCCTCGATCGAGGTGCTGCGGCGGGTCGGCACACTGGTCTACTACGGTCCGCTGATCGGCGACATCCCCACCGTCCGGATGCTCGACCTGCCGAAGAGCGTCAAGATCACGTACGCGGTCTACTCGGACCACATCCACAACCGTGAGCTGCTGCTGAAGCACACCGGTGACCTGTTCGACAAGATCCGCGAGGGCAAGCTGCGGATCGACATCACCGGACGCTACCCGCTGGACGCGGCCGCGCAGGCACACGCCGACATCGAATCGCGGCGCACCTCAGGCAAGTTGCTGCTCGACCCGAGTCTCTGACCCGGCCGCGTGCCGACCACACCGGGGCCGACGACACCGCCAGGGCCGCTCCCCTACGGCACGGCGCTGGTCGAAGGCCGGTCGCCGATCGCCCGCGGCGCCGTCCTCGACGACCCGGTGATCAACGGGATCGCGCGTGCCCGAGGCCGCACCCCGGAACCGGGTGGTGCTGCGCCGGCATCTGGACCGGTCTGCGCGCCCTCGGCGCCGGCGACTTCGAGGCCGCCTACCGGCATGCCACCGCACGCCGCACACGCGGCAGCCGCGCGGGAGTCCGCGATGGCCGAACTCGCGCCGCGCCTCGCCATGCTCGTGCTCGCCCGCGAGGCCCCGACCACGCCCGGCGGCGACGCCTTCGCCTTGTTCGATCAGGCGGTCCGTCAGGCCGGGCCCGGCGACTGGCCGCTCTCGGCCTGAAGGTCACACCTCACGCTGGACGTGAACTCGTCCCGTGGGGGACCTCGTTGTGGGAGTGGCACCCTCTGCGTTCTGTGGTACGAGGCACGGCTCCGCTGGCACGGTGCCGGGGCCCGCCGATCCACCACTCGGGGATTGAGACGGACTCAGGTCGTGACGCGGACGCAGACGACGCGTACGACCAGTCCGGCCGGGTGTACAACTACTTCCTGAAGACGTTCGGCCGGGACAGTCTCGACGGCGCCGGAATGACACTGACGTCAGTGGTGCATTACGGCAAGGATTACAAGAACGCTTTCTGGGACTATAACAGCCAGTCGATGGTCTACGGCGACGGGATGCTGTCCCAGGACGTCAGTGGTCACGAGATGATGCACGCCGTCACGCAAAAGACCGCCAACCTCACCTACGCATTCCAGTCCGGGGCCCTGAACGAGAGTCTTTCCGATTTCTTCGGCGAGATGACCGAGAATTTTGCGACGGGCAGCAATGACTGGTTGATCGGAACCGACCTGAAGGCCCGCGGCCCGGTCAGGTCCATGCGCAATCCTGAGGCCTACAACCAGCCGGGGCACATGAGCAAGTACGTACAGACGTGCTCCGATCACGGCGGTGTCCACACGAACAGCGGGATCCCGAACTACGCGTTCTACCGTATGGCCCGCAACATGGGCAACGGCGCCGCCTCGGTGATCGTATGGCACGCCGTGACGCAACTGCTCACCCCCAGCTCGACTTTCGCCGATGCCTACGCGGCGATGGTGAAAGCTGCGACCGACCTGTACCCGAACGACCCGCGTGCCGCGTCCATCACCACCAGCGCGTGGAAGAACGATGCCGGTGTCGACCCCAGCTCCCCGGATCCGCGGCCGAGCGAGTGTGCGGGCTCCAACGGCAGCATCGTGTGCAGCACCGTCTCCTCGCTGTACAGCGACTTCGGCGCCCTGGCGTCCGACGGAGCCCCGCTGGAGAAGGTCGTCGGTTCACTGATTCACCTGTACAACGCCACGGTCGTCACCGAGTCACCCGCTGTCGCGTACTACGGAAACCTCTACCTCGAAAACACACACGACTTCGAGAAGGGGATCAAGCTTGAAGGCCCATTCCTGGACCAATTCATAAAGACGGTGCAGCTGTGGCAGCCGGTCCTGGAGTCGGTGGACACCGAGGGTGCAAACACTGTCCTCCTGACGCAGGAGGAAATAGACGCGGCAAACGCATTCGCTGACGCGACCGTCACCGCGGCCAATGAGCAAGGGATTCCCCATGTCGCGGAAGTGATAACCGAGGAACGGAAGCGATTCGACGCGCAGCACGTGGTGGGCATGAGTGTCGCCGATGCCATCGGCTACCTGAACACCGTCGTTCCCACGGACCCCGCTCCCACATCCACTGCCTCCACCCTGGCCGCGACCTTCGACAACGTGTCGGTCACGCAGGACAGCAACACCGACGCCGGTGACATCGACGGTGGAGGGGCCACGTTCTCCGCCCAGGCGCTCGCCGCCTCCGGGGTGACGCCGGGTGCCACGGTGGCCCACGACGGTGTCGCGCTGACCTGGCCCACCACGGCCGGCAACGAGAAACCGGACAACACGGTCGCCTCGGGCCAGGCCATCGCGCTCAGCGGCACGGGTGACACGCTCGGCTTCCTGGTCTCGGCCAGCTACGGCCCCGCGGGTGGCACCGGCACCGTGTACTACGACGACGGGTCGAACGAGAAGTTCGACCTCAGCAGCCCCGACTGGTTCAGCGACACCGGTGACGTCGCCATCAGCTCCGCTTACCAGAACCGTCAGGGCGACGAGACGTACGACGCTCCCGCGTACGTCCACTACGTCGGCGTACCCCTGCAGTCCGGCAAGACACCGGTCAGCGTCCGGCTGCCGAACGTCAGCTCCGCTGCCGCCGAGAACACCCCGACACTGCACGTCTACGCCATGGGGCTCGGCAACGCCGTGGACGACCTCGCCGCCACCTTCAACAGCGTCGCCGTGACCCAGGACACGGCGACCGACGTCGGCGATCTCGACGGATGGGGCAGCAGCCTCTCCGCACAGGCGCTGAGCGATGCCGGTACGACCGCGGGCTCCACCGTCTCCCACGGCGGGCTCGACTTCGTCTGGCCCACCACCGCCGGCGGCAACGAGACCAACGGCACGACCACCACCGGTGACCTGGACAACGTCGTTGCCTACGGTCAGACCGTCGCGATCAACGGTACCCACGGAGGCACTCTCGGGTTCCTGGTCGACTCGAGCTACGGCCCCGCGTCGGGCACCGCGACCATCCACTACTCCGACGGCACGAGCCAGGAGTTCACTCTGAGCGGCCCCGACTGGTTCGGCGGAACAGGTGACGTCGCCATCAGCTCGGCGTACCAGAACCGCAGAGACAACCAGAGGTACCAGCAGCCCGGTTACGTCTACTACGTCGGCGTGACGCTCCAGTCCGGGAAGACGCCGGTCAGCGTCCAGTTGCCCACCGTGAGCAAGGTCGCCGCTCCCGACACCCCCACGCTGCACGTCTTCGCCATGACACGCGGCTGACACCCCGACAACCCATCTCGCCGAGCAAGGGCCGGACAGGGAACCCCCTGTCCGGCCCGCCCCACGAAGCCCACCACAGCGAAACGGAGTTGCCGTCGTGACCGCCGCGAAACCGTTCTGGCGAACTGTGAGCCAAGGCCGATTCCACGCTCACATGGAAGAAAGGCTGGCCGGGGTGGAAGAAGTGCTGATCGAGTCCGCCAAGAGTGACCTCCCTGTGCTCAGCACCGCAGCGGAACATCTCATCAAAGCCGGTGGCAAGCGATTTCGCCCCGCCCTGACGCTTCTCGCCGCGCAGTTCGGAGACCCGTCCGCCCCCGAGGTCCTGCGGGCGGCCGCCGCCGTGGAACTGACGCATCTGGCAACGCTCTACCACGACGACGTCATGGACGGAGCCCGAGTGCGCCGCGGTGTTCCCAGTGTCAACGCGCGCTGGGGGAATCTGGTTGCCGTCCGATCCGGGGACTTCCTCCTCGCACGGGCAGCTCAACTGGTCGCCGAGCTTGGACAAGAGACGATTCGCGCCCATGAAGGAGTGCTGGGTCGCCTGGTCAGAGGTCAGGCACTGGAGGCGCGGGGGCCCGCAGAAGGCGGTGATCCGGTCCAGCACCACCTGGAAGTGATCAGAGAGAAGACGGGTTCTCTGATCGCCCTCGCTGGCCGGCTCGGTGCACAGGTCTCCGGAGCGGATCAGCAGACGAGCGCACTCCTCGGTGAGTTCGGGGAACAGATAGGCGTCGCATTCCAGTTGGCCGACGATCTGCTGGACATCGAGAGTGAGAGCGCCGATTCCGGAAAAGCAGCCGGAACCGACCTGCGTCTGGGTGTCGCCACTCTCCCGGTTCTACTCCTCATGTCGCGCCCTCCCGCGTCGGACGACAGGGCGGACCGTCGCTTGCGCGAGCTGCTCCACGAGGATCTCGAGGATGAGGAGCTGCACAGCGAAGCGCTGCGCCTGATGCGCCGGCATCCCGCCGTCGGTGAAGCACGCGCAGAGACTCGGCGCAGGGCCGAGCATGCCCGCGAACTCCTCCGGGGCCTCCCACGATGCGCTGCCAGAAGTGCGTTGGCGGAAGTCTGCGGCCTGGTTACGGACCGCGTCGCCTGAGCTTCGCCCCGTGCGGTTCGCACGCAAATCCAGGGCTAAGGAATGGGGTATATCCAAGGGTAATTCTTGCTAACGTTGGGGTGGAGGTGAAGGATGCCGAACTCGAACCAGCCGAGTCAGGACGAGCTGTTCGCGGCGGTGGACGAACTGCTGGCGGGAGAGCCGGAGTTGCCGCTGCCGGGGGACAGGGCCCGGTTGCGTGAGGCGGCCGGCGTCACGCAGGCCCGGCTGGCCCAGGTGCTGCGGACCACGACGCAGACCGTGAAGAACTGGGAGAACGGCAGGTCCGAGCCCCGCCCGCCACGCCGTCAGGCGTATCTGCGGCTACTGGAGGGCTGGGCGGAGAAGTACCCGGCCGAGCCGCCGACAGCACCCGCGCCGGCGACCTCCACCGTGCCGGCACCGGCGACGGACCCAGCGTCGAAGACCGCCACGGTCCCCGCGCCCGCCTCTCAGGACTCCGCGCCCGCGCCTCAGGACTCGGCGCCCGCGTCCCAGGTCCCCGTGTCCGCGTCTCAGGACCCCGCGCCCGTGCAGCAGCACCCCGCGCCCTCCGGCGACCCGGCACCTCTGCCCGTCGGTTCCCCGCGCTCGCCGCGTCCCCCGCGCCCTCACCGTCCCGCCTCCGGCGCGTCCCGTCCGGCGCGGTCGAAGGCGACGGTGCCGGACGCCGATGCGCACTTCCCGCACGGCCCCCTCGCCGTGCTGGACGGCGACGGCACCGCCTACTGCCTCGGTGGCGTGCTGCTCGACTGCCCGGCCCGTACGGTCCCGCAGCTGGTGGAATGGACGCTGGCGGAGTCCGGGATCGGGCAGCCGCGGCTGCACCGGCACGGCAAGGACGCCGACCCGCTGATCGTGCTCACCGCGGCCGCCGCCGCCAGGTTCGGGCTGCCGGAGCGACTGGAGGACCGCCGCGGCCTGCGCCTCGCCGAGGACCACCCGGTCGTCAAGCAACTGGCCCGCGCCAAGTGGAAGCTGACGCAGCGCGGGTTCGGCCCGTGGGCGAGGGTCTACCGCCCGGCGCAGGGAGGCCGGCGGCAGTGCGTGCAGCTGGCGGTCCTGCCCTGGGACGCCCTGGACAGCCGTGCCTGGGGCGACGCCGCGGCCCTGCACCCCGCCGACCTCGCCCGGGTGCTGGGTGTCTTCGCCACGCGGGTACTCACCCCGCGCGGCTCGACGGCGGTGACCGGGCTGGAGCTGATGACGGCGATGCGGCCGCCGACCCGCGCGGTGAAGGACGAGTCGACCGGCGAGTGGGTCTCCGGTCCGAACCCGGGCGCGCTCACCCGGGCCATGGACCCGGCACCGCCGGAGGCCCCCCTGGAACACCCGGTCGCCCAGGGCTGGGAGCGCGGCTTCCTCGACGAGGAGGCCTGCCAGTGGGTGCGGGAGCCCGAACTCCTCGTCGACGAGGAATGCCTGCTGCCGCACGCGGTGGGCATCGACATCAACACCGCCTTCCTCGCCGCCGCCGCCCGCCTCACGGTCGGCCTGAGCGAGCCCGTGCACCACGCCGCGCCCGTGTTCGACAAGAAGGTGCCGGGCACGTGGCTGGTGGACCTCTCCTCCGCCGAGCTGGACCCGCGCCTGCCGAACCCGTTCACCTCCGACGGACGGCGCCCGCGTGGTCCGGGCTGGTACACCACCCCGACCCTGGCGTACGCCGAGGAACTGGGCTGCGAGGTCCGCCCGGCCGAGGCGTACCTGCGCCAGGAGACGGGCGCGTACCTGGACCCGTGGCACGACCGCCTCAAGGACGCCTACCTCACCACCACCGCGGAGATGGGCATCACCGTCGACAAGGACGCCGACCCGGTGGCGTTCCTCCACGCGACGGCGCTGCACAAGCTGTACGCGACCGCCGACGAGGACGACCTCGACGCGCTGCGCGGCGCGTTGCGGGAGCTGTCGTACGCACCGGAAGCGAGCGACGAGCAGCTCCGTGCCGCGGTCCGCCGGCACCGGCAGGGCGCGATGGTGCTGTCGGCGATCAAGTCCACGGTCAAGGGCGGCATCGGCAAGCTGCGCGAGCGCCCCCAGGGACGGCACTACCGGGACGGGGAGCGCTGGCCCGCCCTGGAGCGGCCCACCTGGAACCCGTACATCCGCGCCGCGGTCATCGCCAGGGCACGGGTGAACATGCACCGCAAGATGGCCAAGCTGGCCGCCCTGACCGGCCGGTACCCGCTGGCGGTCCTCTCGGACTGCGCCGTCTACGCAAGCCCCGGCCCCTCCCCGCTGGACCTGCTGCCCCGCAACGCCGACGGCACCCTCGTACCCGGCACGTTCCGCCTCGGTGCGAACCCCGGCCTGTGCAAGCTGGAGGGCGTGCAGGAGATGGCCTGGGCGGTCGACCTGATCGAACAGGGCTACAACCCGGCCCGCCACATCAAGGGCGGCGACGCCGTGCTGGACGAAGGAGAGTAGCCCGTGGCCGGAGAGATCGACGACGCCCTGGAGCGGGCCGGCCAGGAGGCGTTCACCAGAAAGCCGCCCAGCACCCTCAAGGGCCGGATCAACTTCCTGCTACGGCAGCTCAAGACGACGAAGGCCGTCGCCCAGGAGATCGGGGTCAGCCAGCGGTCGGTGGAGCGCTACCGCACGGGAGAGCGCAGGCATCCGCCGCAGGCGATCGCCGACCGCATCGAGGCCGCCGTACGGGCCCGCTGGCAGCCCCAGGTGCGCCGCCGGGCCCGCCGGCAGGCCGCCACCGCCACCGGCATCACGATCGAGACCCGCGCCCGGTTCGGCTACACCGCCCCCATCGGCACCACCGACGACGCACGCGTGCGGCGCCTGACCGTCCACCTGCCCCCCGAGTACGCGCGCCGCCTCTTCGACGCCCAGCAGCGGGGCGCCGGTGACCGGCAGCTGCGGTCGATCGTCGCCGAGGGCCTGCAGGAGATCTATTTCAAGGACAACGGCCGCCGCGCCGCCGATCTGGAGGTCGCCATCAGCGACATCGACTACCTCGACGTCTCGTACTGACGGCTCCGCCCCGGCCGGGGGCCGGAGCGGTTCAGAGAAGGGGCAAGCTGTCGCCGCCGAGCAACTGCCACCCTGAGGCAGGCAGGCCGAACTGGGAGGTGGTGGACATCCTGCTCCCCTTGCCAGTGGGCCGGCTCGCGCCACCCGGCAGCACCCAGGGGGCACCGGCGTAGTCGTTCTCGCCATGGGCGGTGATGAGGAGTTCGGGCCGCCCGTCGTGGTTCACGTCGCCTGCCGACAGGGTGGTTCCGAAGTGGTCCCCGCTCTCGCTTCCCCCCGGGAGACCACTGGTTTCCTGGCTGTAGGCGGCGGCGCCGGCGCCGGGCGTGCCGGCGCGGGTGCCGGGGATGACGGTGACCATGCCGGCGCCCGCGACGGTCCCCAGCTTCTCGCCGGGGGAGCCCACGGCGATGTCGCCGACGCCGTCCCGGTCGAAGTCCGCGACCACGACGGACGCCCCGAAGCCGTCGCCCTTCTCACCGGATCCCGGCACACCGACGCTGTCCTGGGAGAGGACGCCGGGTTCGGCCTCGGTGCTCACGCCGGAGGAGCTGCCGTACCAGATGAGGATCCGCCCGCCGGTTTCCCCGTCGACCCCGCGCCGTGGCGGTCCGCGCACTCGCCGTTCCTGTCGATGCCCGACCGGCTCGCCGAGGTCATCGCCGACACCGTCTGAGGACCGCGGCCTCACGTCGCGGACTCGTGGAGCCGCCTCATCGACGTGTTCGGCCGTCACCCGGCGTGGAGCCGGTGAACATGTCGATGAGGCTGTGCGGGGCGTCGTCGTCGAGGTAGAGCGGCAGAAGGTGTGCGGCCTCGGCGGCGGCCTCGGCGCTGCGGGGGAACAGGGAGTCCTCGTACGCGGTGAGCGCGGCCTCGACGTCGCCGGGGTGAGCGGCGATGGCCTCGCCGAGTTCCGCGCCGTCGAGCATGGCCAGGTTGGCGCCTTCGCCGGAGGGGATCATCAGGTGGGCGGCGTCGCCGAGCAGGGTGACGCCCGGGACCCGGTCCCACCGGTGCGCCGGCGGCAGGGCGTGGAGGATCCGCAGGACCGGCGCGGTCTCGCCGTCGGTGATGAGCGCGGTGAGTTCCGGCGCCCAGCCCCCGAACTCCTCGGCGACCCGGGCCGTGGCCGTGCCGGCGTCGGTGAAGTCGATGCCGTCCGCCCACTCCCGGGGTTTGTCGAGCTGGACGTAGGTGTGCAGGACTCCGCCCGGCTCCCTGTGGGCCACGATCCCCTTGCCGGGCGCGAGCGCGAACATGGAGCCTCCGCCGACCGCCTCGGCGCTCGCGGGGTGGCGCTCGTCGCTGTCGAACAGGTACGTCTCGACGAACACCGTGCCGACGTACTCGGGCTTCGCTCCGGACAGCAGGGGACGGACGCGTGACCACGCGCCGTCCGCGCCGACCAGGAGCCCGGTCGTCAGGGTCGTCCCGTCGGCGAACGTCACTTCGTGCCGGCCGCCGCCGAGGGGCCGGGCCTCGGTGACCTTGCGGCCCCAGGCGATCGTGCCGGCGGGCAGCGAGTCGAGCAGCAGCTGCCGCAGGCTGCCGCGGAGCACCTCGGGCCGTCGGCCGTCGCCGTCGTCGGGCTGGTCGAACAGCACGGTTCCGTGCATGTCGAGCACGCGGGTCGCCTCACCGCCCTCGTGGATGAGGCCGAGGAACCGGTCGAACAGACCGGCGGCCCTGAGGGCGAGCTGCCCGTTGTGGTCGTGGATGTCGAGCATGCCGCCCTGCGCACGGGCGGCCGGCGACTTCTCCGCTTCGTAGATCTTCGCCGGGATGCCGTGGACATGGAGGACGCGGGCGAGCGTCAGCCCTCCGAGCCCCGCGCCGATGATCGTGACCTCAGTGGTCATGGTGCCTTCCTGATCGCTGATCGCTGACCGCTGGGAGGACACCCGCAGGTCACTCTGGAACGTCGTTCCAGCGATTCCACGATGGAACGGCGTTCCATTTATTGTCAAGCTGGAACGTTGTTCCAAGGCGTCTTAGGATGGGGTCATGGCAACCAGGACGCGTCGTCCCGAACGACGGCAGGAACCGCTCTCCAGGGAGCGCATCGTCAGCGCTGCCGTCGAACTCCTCGACACGGTGGGCGAGGGCGGTCTGACGTTCCGCGCCCTGGCCGAGCGCCTCGCGACCGGGCCGGGGGCGATCTACTGGCACGTCGCGGGCAAGACCGAGCTTCTCGCCGCCGCCACCGAAGCCGTCGTCGTCACCACCATCGCCGGCGACGACACCGACGCGACGCCTCAGGAAGCGATCCGCGTCCTCGCGCTCGGCGTGTTCGACGCGATCGACGCCCACCCCTGGGTCGGCACGCAGCTCGCCCACACGCCGTCGCAGTCACCGATGCTGCGGGTCTTCGAACGCATCGGACGCCAGGTCCAGGCGCTCCGGGTGCCCGAAGCCGCCCAGTTCACCGCGGCGTCCGCGCTGATGAACTACATCCTCGGAGTGGCGGGCCAGAACGCCGCCAACCCCCGAGCCGTCCAGCCGGGCACGGACCGGACCGAGTTCCTCGACACGGTGGCGACCGCGTGGGAAGAACTCGACCCCGACCAGTACGCGTTCACCCGGAACGTCGCCGGACAACTGCGCGACCACGACGACCGGGCGGAGTTCCTCGCCGGCATCGACCTCGTCCTCGCCGGAATCACCGCTCGCCGGTAGGGAGGCGGTGGATGGAGAAAGGCGGCCGGTGAGCTGCTGCGCGAGGCGCGTCGGCGTGCCGGGACCGGGGCCCGCCACGCGACGGTGCCACGTGGCGTCGACTGACACCGCTTGGCGCCATGTGGTGCCATCCGGCGCCATCCGGTGTCATTCCGTGCCCGCCGAAGCACGTGAGCGCGCATGGCGACCCCCTCGCTCAGATCGCCCCTTTCGCGTTTCAGCAGGTCAGGGCGGTGATCTCTCCGACCCCTCCCCGTGAGGTGCCATCGAGGCTTGCGTGTGGCGCCATAGCGGTGCCATCATGGCGTCATGGACCTCACCCCGTACGTCGAAACGCTCCGCCGCGAACTCGCGGTGGCCGCCGAAGCCGGCGGCGACGAAGCCCGCGAGCTGGCCGAGCGGCTCACCGCTCCTCTGGAGTCGGCGACCCGGCTGACCATGCTCAACGTGCTCTCCGCCGCGATGGACGAGATCACCCGCGAACTCGCCCCCGGCTCGGTCGACGTACGGCTGCGCGGGCTCGACCCGGACTTCGTGGTGACACCCCCGCCCGCCGACACCGGCGCCCCCGCGGAGCCGGCCGCGCCCGCCGAACCGCTCAGTGCCCCGGCACCCGCCGGCGGCGACGAGGGTGGCACCGCCCGCGTCAACCTGCGTCTGCCGGCCCACCTCAAGGCCCGCGCCGAGGAGGCCGCGAGCCGCGAGGGTCTGTCGGTCAACGCCTGGCTGGTGCGCGCCGTGTCGGCCGCGGTCGACGGCGGCAGCCGGCCGCGTACGACGGAGAAGGCCCGGACCGTCGGACAGAGCTTCACGGGCTGGGTGCGCTAGCCGCACCCTCGCCCGCACCACTGCACCCGCACCACTGCACCCGCACCACTTCACCCACACCACGTCCCACCAGCGGGGACGCCCCAAAGACTCAAGAGGACGGGACAGCCATGCCTTCTTTCGACACTCCCGAAGCGATCTCGGTCACGGCGCGCGTGGAGGCCGGCTCCATCCAGTTCACCGCGGGCGACCGCCTCGACACGGTCGTCGAGGTGCGGCCCCGCGACCCGAAGAAGGACCTGGACGTGCGGGCGGCCGACCAGACCGAGATCACGTTCGTGAGCGGCGTACTGACCGTGCGGACGCCCAAGTCCAATCTGTTCGGCCGCACCGGCACGGTCGACGTGACGGTCGAACTGCCCACGGGCTCACGCGTCGACATGACCGGAGCCTGGGCCCAGGTGCTCGGCGAGGGCCGGCTCGGCGAGGTCCGCGTGAAGACCTCGTCCGGCGACGTCCGCCTCGATGCGGCCGGCCCGCTGACGCTGACCGCGTCGCACGGCTCGATCACCGTGGACCGGGTCGAGGGCATGGCCGAGATCACCACCAGCTCCGGCAGCCTGCGCGTCGGGCTGCGGCGAGGAAGCCCGCCTCCACCTACTCCGGCGGCATGAAGCGCCGCCTCGACATCGCCATGACCCTGGTCGGCGACCCGCGGATCATCTTCCTCGACGAGCCGACCACGGGCCTCGACCCGCGCTCCCGGCACAACATGTGGCAGATCATCCGCGAACTGGTCACGGGCGGCGTCACCGTCTTCCTCACCACCCAGTACCTGGAGGAGGCCGACGAACTCGCCGACCGCATCGCCGTGCTCGACGACGGCAGGATCGCCGCCGAGGGCACCGCCGAGGAACTCAAGCGGATCGTGCCCGGCGGACACGTCCGGCTCCGCTTCACCGACCCGGCCGCCCACCACAGGGCCGCCACCGCCCTGCACGAGGCCTCCCGGGACGACGAAACCCTCGCACTGCAGGTCCCCAGCGACGGCAGCCAGCGCGCGCTGCGCTCCCTCCTCGACCGACTGGACCACGCCGGCATCGAGGCCGACGAACTCACCGTGCACACCCCCGACCTCGACGACGTCTTCTTTGCCCTCACCGGCAACACCGGCAGCGCCAACAACCCCGACCAGCCCAAGGAGACCGTCCGATGAGCACCCCCCTGGCCCCCGCCCGCCCGACCGGCCTCTCCCTCGCCCTGCGCGACTCCGCCACGATGCTGCGCCGCAACCTCCTGCACGCCCGGCGCTACCCGTCCCTCACCCTGAACCTGCTGCTCACGCCGGTCATGCTGCTGCTGCTCTTCGTCTACATCTTCGGCGACACCATGAGCGCCGGCATCGGGGACGGTCGTCCGGACCGCTCCGAGTACATCGCCTATCTCGTCCCGGGCATCCTGATGCTGACCATCGGCGGCACCACGATCGGCAGCGCGGTGTCCGTCGCCACGGACATGACCGAGGGCATCATCGCCCGCTTCCGTACGATGGCGATCCACCGCGGCTCGGTGCTCATCGGGCACGTCGTCGGCAGCGTGCTGCAGTGCGTGATGAGCGTGGTCCTCGTCGGGGCCGTCGCGGTGGCCATCGGGTTCCGGGCCACGAATGCCACCGCCCTGGAGTGGATCCTGGCAGTCGGGCTGTTGACGCTCGTCTCCCTGGCGCTCACCTGGATCGCGGTCGGCATGGGCCTGTCCAGCCCCAACGCCGAGGCTGCCAGCAACCAAGCCCTGCCGCTGATGGTCCTGCCGCTCCTGTCCAGCGCCTTCGTGCCGGTCGACGCGATGCCGGGCTGGTTCCAGCCGATCGCCGAGTACCAGCCGTTCACCCCGGCCATCGAGACCCTGCGCGGCCTCCTGCTCGGCACCGGGATCGGCCACAACGGATGGCTCGCCGTCGCCTGGTGCCTGGGGCTGGCCGTGCTCGGCTACGTCTGGTCCAAGTCGCTCTTCGACCGCGACCCGAAGTAGCGGGAGAACGAGATGCGGGCCGAGGCACGTGAGACACCTATCTCGCCTGGACCCCAGGTGAACACGTGCCTCGACGGCGCGGGAACCTGGCGAGCCGAGGCTCGATACGTATGATGCAGCCGAGCAGCTCAACACGTCTGTGGACGACACGATCGAAGGGGCCATGGATCTCCAACTCGCGGGTCGACGAGCCGTAATCACCGGCGGAAGCCGTGGTATCGGCTTCGCAATCGGGCGGGCCCTTGCGGCAGAAGGCGCGTCCATCGCATTGGTTTCCAGATCCGCCCGGCACGTCGAGGAGCAGGCGGCACTTCTTCATTCGGAGACCGGTGCCGAGGTCATGGGTGTCGCGGCCGACACCGGGGACGACGTATCGGTGACAGAAATGGCTGGAACCGTAAGAGACCGGCTCGGCGGTGTGGATATCTTGGTGAATAATGCCGCCACCATGAATCCCGGGGCCATTTCGGAGGATGCTCTGGAATCAGAGATCAACGTCAAGGTTCGTGGATATCTCAGATGCGTCCGTGGCGGACGAACTCGGCCCGGCCGGAGTCAATGTCGTCTCTGTGCATCCCGGCGCCACACGGTCTCGCACCTTTCTGGACAACCTCGGTCGTCGGGCCGCGGCCATGGGTTGCAGTGCGGCAGACCTGGAGCAGCAGTTCGCCGCATCCCTCTCCATCGAAAGGCTCGTGGAACCGCACGAGGTGGCGGCTGTCGTCGCCTTCCTGGCGAGTCCACTCAGCGTAGCTCTCAATGGTGATCCAGTTATCGCGAGCGGTGGCGTGAAGGGGTCGATCTACTACTGAAGCCACGGGGTTCGTCCGCACCCCGCGGGAGAGAGCCGCCATCGACGCACTGGACCGCGGCGAGCCCGGACGCCCCGGTCCGCCCCCGACACCCCGGACATCGTCCCGTACTACGGCACTTGAGCCCGATCCTCCGTTCGTTCCACCCTTTTGGGCACGGCTGAAAGGCATGGCGACGCAGTTCGTCCGAGCGTCATCCTCGTGAACCGAGGCGCACCGGCCACTGCATGCGCGACGGCTGTGACCGCGCGGTTCATCCATGACGACATCAAGGCGAGGCCTCGCGGGACATCCTCGCAAGGTGGCGCTGCCAGGGAGGGAACGGATGCAACAGGCGACCGGCCGTATCGAACGAGGGAGACCCGGCAGGCGTGCGGCCACGATGCTGACGGGTGCCCTCCTCCTCGTCTTCGGAACGAGCGCACCGCAGGCGCTGGCGCAGGATGCGCCCGCGTCGGCCGAGGAGGGGGGAACGTGGATCGCGGAGCCGTTCCTGCAGTCGCTCGACGGTGATGTCACCGAAAACGCGCAGCGGTTGTCGGGCACCGGCTCCAAGGGCGCCGCCCGGTACGGCGCTGACGTGCAGCGAGAGGCCATGCGGCAGGCCAAGGCCAGCGGCAGCCACTCCTACCTGGACACCTCCCGAGTGCCGCTGCGCGGCGGCAAGGTCACCCAGCAGGCCGCCGCCCTCACACCGCCCAGGTATTGGGCCGACACGCCGCCGGCCAAGCCGGCGAAAGCCTGCCTGGCCACGGACTCCTCCAACACACTGCAAGGCGAGACGCACGACCGCTGGCTGTGGTGCCAGAAGTACCGGATGGGCCTGAAGTACTTCTACAAGTCGTCGGACGGCCGCAAGAAGTACCGCGGCAGCACCAGCATCGCGTACAACATGGTGACCGTCGGCAGCGGACAAACCCGCGGCGTGCGCACGTACTTCCAGGCGCGCAAGGGTTCTCTCGCATTCGACGACTGGAGCATCGCCGAGCGTCCCCGTGCTTCCCGTCTCCCGCTGCTCGTGCAGACGCACTGCGCGGACGAGGGCAGCTCCTGCAACGTCGTCCACCAGCCGATCCAGCACACATGGAGGTACTGGAACAACGACACCAAGTGGAAGCACTGGGATCTCTACTCCCACGAGACCGCCAGCTCCGCCCAGGACAAGGTGCTGTTCCACAAGTGGCACCTGAACTGGTGGGGCAAGGAGGGCAAGTACACCTCCGAGGCCGGTCACACCATGGACCGCACCATCCGCTGTGACTCGGCGAACTACTTCACGTTCTTCGGTGACTGGCCCAAGGCCTGCGTGAACTACGACGTGGTGCCTCACCTGCAGTACAGCGTCAGCGACCGGCGCGTGGCATCGGTGGCCCGGCACATACGCACCGCTCAGGAGGAGCCGGAGACGACCTACCCCGTCGAGTACGACCCGAAGGTCATACCCGGCAAGTTCACCAACGCCCGGGACGACCGCGGGCTGCACCGTCTGGTGTACAAGGGCCCCGGCTGGCAGGCCAACGAGAACCTCAAGAACGCGGCGTGCCAGCGCAAGGCCCCCTACGAAGGGTGGCGTGGTCATCCCGCGTACGACACGGCAACGCACCAGTGCGACGAGTACCCCTTCGCGTCGACGTGGGAAGGCGCCGCGGATCCGGACTGGGCCTTCTCCGTGCGCGCCGTGCCCAAGCTGGAGAACGAGAAGGCGGGCGGTCTCCTGACCTGGTACTTCTTCGCCGACCGAATCCTGTACGACTACGACGAGTTCTGGGTTCAGATCAAGGACTGACGCCACCGCCACCACCATCCTGGTCCCCGGGGCAGCTCGAAGCCCCGGGGACCAGTCATCCGGCTCCAGGTCACATGGGGGCCGACGGCGCGGATCAGCCGTGCGCCTGCTGGGCGTGCTTGGGCAGGAGGCCCACCAGCAGCAGTGTCAGGAGGTTCAGCCCCGCTGTGATGCCGAAGACCAGTTCTGCGGCGGCGAGGTAGGAAGGGAGGGACGGGTGCCCGGCCCGGCCGAAGAACACCGTGCCGAGGGCGGCGACGCCGATGGCGCCGGCGAACTGCTGGACGGCGTTGAGCAGGCCCGCGCCGGTGCCGACCTCCTCGGCGGTGGCATCGCCGATGATGAAGTCGACCAGCGGGACGAACACGAGCCCGGAGCCGAAGCCGGTGGACAGCAGCGCGGGCGCCAGCTTCCAGACGGTGATGCCGGCGCCCCAGTGGGCGATGGACCACCACAGGGCCAGCAGGCCGATGACGGCGATGGACAGCCCCAGATACAGGCTCGCGCGCCCCAGCTTCTCGGCGAGCACGGCGCCCGCGAGGAGGACGGCGACGGCGGTGCCGAGGGCCCAGGGGATCAGCGTGAGGCCCGTGCGCAGCGGCGTCCAGTGCATGCCCTGCTGCAGCAGCAGGTTGATGACGAGGACGAACGCGCTGAGTGAGGCGTAGAACCCGGCCACGATCACCAGGCCGACGACGAAGCTGCGCCTGCGGAACAGCGACGGTGTGACGACCGGGTGCTCGCTGCGCCGTTGGGAGAGGACGAACAGGGCGAGCAGGACGACCGCGGCGGCCATCATGACGTAGGTCCAGGCGGGCCAGCCGAGGTCGCGTCCCTGGATGAGCGGGACGATGAGCAGGGCCGAGGCCGCGGTGAGCAGACCGATACCGGTGAGGTCGAGGCGGGCGGCCGGGTCCTCCCCACCGCGCCGGGGCAGGACACGCCGGCCGAGCACGGTGGCGATGACGCCGAGCGGGACGTTGATCAGGAAGATGGAGCGCCACTGGCTGCCGAACAGGTTCAGGTGGAGCAGCCAGCCGGCCAGGATGGGCCCGGCCACCATGGTCAGGCCCATGAGCGGGCCCACCGGGGTCAGTGCCTTGCGCAGGTGCTGGGGCGGGAACACGACCTTCATCAGGGCCATGCCCTGCGGGATCATCACCGACCCGCACAGGCCCTGCAGCGTGCGGGCGACGATCAGGAAGACCGCGTCGGGGGCGAGACCGCAGGCCAGCGAGGCCAGGGTGAAGCCGGTCAGGCCGAACAGGAACAGCCGTCGGCGCCCGAGCAGGTCACCGAGCCGTCCCGAGGTGACGAGGCCGAGCGCGAAGGCCGCGGTGTAGGCGCTCAGCACCCACTGCACCGTCGCCTGGCCGCCGCCGAGGTCGGCGCGGATGGACGGGCCCGCGAGGTTGGCGACGCTCGCGTCGATCAGATCCATGATGTCGGCCGTGATCACGACGGCCAGGACGAGCCACGCGGTGCGCAGCGGCAGATGGCTGGTGGTGGGCGCTTGAGAGGTGCGCTGGTCAATGGGCACGAACACTGTTCTACAGACGAGCACTGTTCTGAACAACACGAACGCTGTTCTTAGTGACGCAGAACACCGTTCGTAGATTCGCTAGACTGCCCGCATGTCACCGACTCCGCAGGAACGGCGCGCAGCGCGGCACCAGCTCGGCACCGGCTCGAGCGCACCCGTGACCCGGCGTGGACCGTCCGGCGGGCGCAAGAAGCCGATCACCGTCGACGCCATCATCAGCACCGCGTTCGGCATCGTGGAAACAGAGGGCTACGACGCCCTGACGATGCGGCGCCTGGCCACCGCGCTGGAGACGGGACCGTCGTCGCTCTACGCCCACGTGGTCAACAAGGAGGACCTGGACGAGCTGCTCATCGGCCGTCTGTGCGCCGAGATCGACCTGCCCGCGCCGGACCCGGCCCTCTGGCGGCAGCAGCTCATCAGCGTCTGCACCCAGCTGCGCGACCAGTATCTGCGCTACCCGGGTATCTCCCGGGCGGCCTTCGCCGCCGCTCCGTCCAATCTGGACACGCTGCGCGTCAGCGAGGGGATGCTCGCCATCCTGCTCGCCGGGGGCATCGACCCGCAGACCGCCGCCTGGGCGATCGACTCGCTGGCGCTCTACGTCAACGCCTACAGCCTCGAGGTCTCCCTGGCGAACAGGCGGCTCAGCCGCAGCGACGACGGCTGGGTCGTCAGCCGCGACGAACTGCTGCGCCGATTCGCAGCCCTGCCCGACACCTTCCCCCAGACCAAGCGCTACGCCGCCGAACTCACCGCCGGAACGGTCCACGACCGCTTCGACTTCACCCTCGGCCTGATGATCGACGGGCTCCCCGGTTCACGGCGGTAACCGTGAACAGGCCCCATGTCCCTTGCCGGAAAAAGAGGTCGATGGCTGCGTGAGGCCCTGGCACAGTGGCGCACCATGGATGACTTCGCTCTCGTGACCGCCGCGGACGTGCGTCTCATGCAGGGGCTGGCGCAGCGGGTCACCGCTGTCCGTCCCGATCTGGTGAACAGCGGCGCCTCGCTCGGAGAGCTGGCCTGGACCTGGGGCAAGGGGCAGGCGAGCGCCGGCGAGAGCTGGGTGCGCCGGCTGTGGTTCTCCGGCGACGCCCTGGTCGCGTGGGGCTGGGCCTGTCTGCCGCGCCGGGTGAGGCTGAGTGACGGGTCGGTGAAGGACGTCACCAGCGCCTGGCTGGCATATCAGGTCCATCCCGACCACAGCGAGCTGGTGGACGAGGTGATCGACTGGTACGACGGTGTGGCGGTCGGCATCGAGCGTACGGTGATGCCGAGTGCCGCCGACGAGTTCGCCCTGAAGCGATGGGCGGCACACGGCTACGAGACCGATCCGGCCTCGCTCGGCGACACCGGCTCCTGGACCCAGCTCAATGAGCGGGACCTCGATGACGTGGAACGGCCGGTGCTGCCGGACGGATTCCGGTTCCGCACCGCCGAGGAGGCCGGGCCGCGGGCCGCGGTCCAGGCCCATGTGGACGCCTGGGCTCCGTCCACGTACTCGGCCGAGGGCTACGAGGGCGTCCGGCGGACACCGCCGTACCGCGGCGACCTGCACGTCCTGGTGGAGGCGCCGGACGGGACGATGGCCGCATCGACGATCATGTGGCTCGACGAGGCGAACCGGACCGCCCAGTTCGAGCCGGTCGGAACGCATCCGGACTACCGGCGCCTCGGGCTGGGCAGGGCGATGCTGCTGTACGGGATGCACCTGGCGCGGGAGGCGGGGGCCCGTCACATGACGGTCGTCTGCCTGGGCGCGCCAGGGCATCCTGCGGCGCGCGGGCTGTACTACGGCGTCGGCTTCCGGGAGTTCACCCGAGACGCGCCCCTCATCAAGCCCGGTGTCCGGGGGAGCGACACCGTGACAGCGGGCTGATCTCCCTCGACGGTTCGGTGAGTGCCGAACCGTCCGGCAGGTAGTTTCCGGAGTCCTTCGCGGGAGATCCCCGCGCTGGTGACGCCGGAGGACCAGCCCATGTCGAAGACAGCCCTGAAGCAGCAGCTCGCCGAGCGGTTCCGCGAGGTCAACGGCGACCATCCGATGACCGACGCCGACGACGTGTACGTCAGCGCACAGTTCGTCTCCCTGGAAGAACTGTGCGCGGTCCACGGCCGCGACAGCGACGCGGTCCGCCGGCTGATGCTGGGACAGCGCCTGCCGCTTCCGGGATATCTGCGCTCCGACGGTGCCGAGATGGTGCCGGCCGACCTGTTCACTCTCGCCGACGAAGCGGGTGGCACAGACCGGCTCGAAGCGTGGTTCACCGCTCACTGGACGGACCCGGTCACCGGGAAGGCGGAGTGGAACGCGTATCTCAGCGGGCAGTACGTGTGCCTGCACTCGGTGACCCCGGCCGCCATTCGACGCAAGGATCAGCTGACGACCGAGATCAGAGCCGCAGCGCACGAGCCGGATTCCGGTTCAGCGCGGTGGGCGGAGCGGCTGCACGCCGCGATCGATGAACTCGACGAGCTGGAACCGGAGTTCACCGCCTACGACCGTCTCCGCTTCGGTGGGCCCACGTCCCGCGACACCTGCATCACCGCGATGCGCACACGTTTCCGGAGGGCCCGCCCCTGAGCCACGTAGAAGAACCTGGTCAAGTCCACAACTGGTCCACGCCCCAGTGACCAGCCACTCAACGCCTGCCTACGCGTGGACTAGACGCGCAGTAGGCGCATAGCCAGTACGGAACCGTCAGGATGTAGGGAGACGGGACCGTTCCAGCGTGGGGCCCAGACGTCGCGTGGCCAAGTGGACCGGTGGGCTGCCGTACGATCCGGGCGTGGTAAGGCGAGGCGAACGCGAAGGAAGATCACTACTCTGCATGAGTGCTCTCATACGACGAGTTGACTTCACCGGAGCGTGAGCTGTGGGATGCGTTCCCCCAGGGACGCCACGTGGACCTGCGCACGGGTGTGCCCGAGGACGACCGTGTCGCCGAGGGTGAGCAGTGGGGCCCCGAGCGGACGGTTCGGGCCGCCGTGATCGTGGCGCTTCTCCAGGGTGCAAACACCGTGCAGCCGGGCGCTGTCGCATGTCTGAGACTCGCGGGAGCACGGATTTCGGGGCACCTCAATCTGGCCGGCGCCCAGACCCCTCACGCGCTCTGGCTCGAGGACTGCTGGTTCGAAGAGGGTGTGGACCTCTCCGGAGCGTCGACCCAGTCGATTGCGATCGTGGGCAGCCGAGTTCCGGGCGTGGAAGCCGGCTTGATCCGTATCGCGGGACGCCTCGACCTGCGGCGCTCACGCCTGGCAAGCGGCTCTGCCTCGCCCTTTCACCGCAACGTAACCGCCTTGTCGCTCATCAATGCCCACGTGAGCGGCGCCGTGAACCTCAGTGGCGCCGAGATCACCGCACCTGAGGAATGGGCCGTGTCCGCTGGCGGGCTGATCGCGGAGGGTGGCGTCTACTGCCAGGACGGATTCGTCGCGCACGGTGAAGTCCGTCTCATGGGGGCACAGTTGCCAGGCGGCCTGCACATGCGAGGTGCACTACTGGACCATCCCAGCCAGCGCGGGGTGGCGCTGGCTCTGGACAACGCTGTGGCCTCGACTCTCGACTTCTCCGACGGGTTCATCGCGCACGGGACCGTCCGGCTGCGGGGTGCCCGGATCTCGGACAACCTGACCTTTGAAGGAGCCGTCCTGAACGGGTCGCGCGACGGTCATGGTCCGGCATTGGTCGCCCTGCTGATGCAAGCCGTCGATTTCGACTTCACCCTTGCCCGGCCACCGTCCGGCACTGTGGACCTGCGCGGCGCGCAGGTGTCCTACCTTCACGACAACGAGCACAGTTGGCCAGAGCTGGCGGAGCTGGACGGCTTCGTCTACGGCTCCATCAAGGTGGACGAGGCAGGCGAGCGGCGGGAGTCAGTGGGGCGGGGGCATTCTGTGGCCCACCGTGTGGCGTGGATACGACGCAGCCCGGGCTACAGCCCCCAGCCCTATGAGCAGTTGGCGAGCTGGTACCGGATGGTCGGCCACGACGACGACGCCCGCCGCGTGCTCCTGGCCAAACAGCGCCATCGGCGTCAAACTTTGCCCTGGGCCGCTCGCGTGTGGGGGCACCTGCTCGACTCGACCGTCGGCTATGGCTACCGCCCCTGGCTTGCCGGCGTCTGGCTCCTCGCGCTGGCCTTGCTGGGCACGCTGTCCTTCGGCACTCACTCTCCCAGCCCGGTCCGACGAGGCGAAGGCGCCCCGTTCCAGCCCCTCATCTACACGCTCGACCTCTTGATCCCCATCGGTGGTCTGGGTCAGCGCACGGCCTGGTACTGGTCGAACGGCGGCCTCCAGTGGCTGGCCTACCTGCTGATCGCCTTCGGCTGGGTGCTGACGACCGCCGTCATCGCGGGTGTCACCCGCACCTTGCAGAAAAATTAGCGGGCGACAGCTGAGTTCAGGCGTCGCCAGCAGAGCAGTGCGCATCCGAGGGTAAGGAAGGCTTCGTGGATGTCGTCGCATATCTCCCAGCGGATCCGCAGACGGCGGAACCAGTGCAGGTGGGCGAACGCGCGCTCTACGACCCAGCGTTGGGGGCCAAATTCGGAGCCGTGCTCGGTGCCCCGGCGGGCGATCAGCGGCTTCACCCCGAGATCCCGTACCAGACGGCGGTACTTGTCGTGGTCGTAGCCGCGGTCGCCCAGGACCACGGTGGGGCGGCGACGGGGCCGGCCGCGCTTGCCCCGCACCGGCGGGATCGCCCTCAGCAGCGGGATCAGCTGAGTGACGTCGTTGCGGTTGCCGCCAGTCAGGGCGGCGGCCAAAAGGATGCCGGTAGCGTCGGTGATCAGGTGATGTGTGCTGCCCGGCCTGCCCCGGTCGACGGGGCTTCGTCCGGTCTTGACTCCCCCTTTAGTGCCCGGACAGGGGAGCCGTCGACGGCCGCCCGGGAGAAGTCCAGGGCGTTCGCCCTGCGGAGTTCGGCGAGGAGAACCTCGTGGATCCCGGGCCACACACCGACCTCAGTCCACTCGGCCAGGCGACGCCAGCAGGTCATACCCGAGCCGAAGCCGAGTTCCTCCTGGGTGCGCAAGTACGAGCAGTCGGGTCTGCCGGGGTCTGGCGGATCGGTCGCACCAGCCGGCCTCGTGTCCGCACCGGATCACTGGGGTGGTGGACGCGGCGGCGCGAGTAGGCAGGACGTCGCCGACCGCCGCATCGAGGACCTGCTTCGCGAGTACGAGTGAGGCAACCTGCACTCACACGGAGGCCCCAGGCATGCTGCCTGGGGCCTGCGGTTGAGAGCCTGTCCGGCGGATCTCTCCGGGCGTGCACCGCCGGGCATCCTGCCGGGGTGCGGCTTGATGTGTGGAAGAGTCAGACGCCGTTGCACACACAGGCCATTCGAGACGAGTTTGAACCGTGTGGCCGAGAGGATGAGGAGTCGCTCCATGTCCGATGAGATCACGCTGCGCCCGGTGACCGCCGACGATCTCGACCTGTTCGAGCGCGATCTCGCCGGGCCGGAGGGGACCGGCCCGTACCAGTGGTTCGGCTTCGGATCACCGGTCGGCCTGCGCCGGCAATTCGCGGAGACCGGCCTGCTCGGCCCCGACGGCGGCGTGCTCTCCGTCGCGGAGGCGGGCCGGACGGTGGGCCGGGTCGAGTGGTTCGCCAGCACCTGGGGGCGGCCCGCCACCTCCACCTGCTGGAGCCTGGCGATCGGCCTGGTGCCCGCCGCGCACGGCCGCGGCATAGGCACCCAGGCCCAGCGACTGCTGGCCGAGTACCTCTTCGACCACACCAGGGCCGAACGGCTCCAAGCCTGGACGGACTGCTCGAACCTCGCCGAGCAGCGTGCATTGGAGAAGGCGGGCTTCGTCAGGGAGGGTGTGCTGCGCTCCGCGCAGTGGCGCGGCGGCCGGTGGCACGATCAGATGATCTTCTCCATGCTCCGCGCGGAGCGGTCCGGCGGCGAACCAAGACGGTGATCGACCCGGTCCCCCTGCCGCGTGCCTGTGTGAACTGTCCCGCAGCCCCGCCGATCACCCTTTTTCAGGCGCTCACTGGCGGCGGTCCTTCAAGATCCCGTCCACGCCTCGTCCACAGACCACGACATGCGGACGCTTCGGGCCGCATACGCCTGCACGAACGCGAAGACCCCGGCCTCAGCGTTTCCGCTGGTGACGGGGTCTTTGGGCACCTCATAGCGGGTGCCCCCGGGCAGGATTCGAACCTGCGCACACGTTTCCCGCGGCCGTGACCTCGAGTCGGGGCCGACGCCGGCCCCCCGTCGGCAGGCCGTACGCGCGGATGCCTCAGGTCAGGCGCGGCAGCGCAGCATCTCCAGCGGCGGGTTCGTGAGGAGGTCCGCCCAGAAGTCCTCGCCGTACTCACGGATGCCCGCTTCGGACACCTCGAGGGGAACCCACTCCACCGCACCGAACCCGGCCGCGTGCAGACACTCCTCGTAGACCTCGCGCCGCGGGGCCGCGGTGACGATGCTGATCGGCTCCGGTTCGAGGAGAGCCGTGACCCGCACCCGCGGACCCGTCTCGATCTCCTCACCGGTCGGCTCGCAGCGGAACCCGTACTTGTCCAGAGACGGACAGTCGAACCGGTAGTCGGGCTTCTGGGCGAGTACGAAGAACTCTCCGCCCGGCACCAGGCTCCGGTGGACGGTGCGGCACATCCGCTCCATCGCCGCGATGTCCTCGGCGTAGTTCAGGCACTGCACAGCCACCACGATGTCGAAGCGCCGTTCGAGAGGCCGCAGCTCGGCCACGTCACCCACCTCGTAGCGCACACCCAGTGGCTCGCGCCGCTCGATCTCCCGCGCGGCGGCGATCATCTCGACGGAGATGTCGACACCGAGGGCATCCGTGGCGCCGCGCCGCCTGAACTCCCTGCTGTAGAAACCGGTGCCGCACGCCACGTCGAGAACCGACTTGCCGCTCACGTCCCCGACCATGCCCAGGAAGCTCGGCACCTCCCCGTAGCGAATCATCGGCAGGGACTTGAACCCCTCGAACGCCTCACCGATCTCGTCGTACTGCTGCACGCCCACGTGACGCCCCCTTCTGTGCTTCGTCCTGTACGTGGCCACGCCGGCCCTCCGGATGCGGAGGCTCGCCGGGTCGCGGTCGTGGCAGTGAGTCTGCTCCGCCCCGGTGCGGCCGCCGTACTGGCAGATGGCACAAGAAGTGGGCCTGGTGACCCTCGTATCACCCAACACCCCCTCGCCGTCCGCGTGATGACGCGGTCAGGCGGTCAGGCGGGCTGCCACAGCTCGACCCGGTTGCCCTCGGGATCGGTGACCCAGCCGAATCGACCGACACCGTCCATGTCCTGCGTCTCTTCGGACACGTCCGCTCCCTTGGCGCGCAATTGCGCGAGCATCGCGTCCAGGTCGCGGACCCGGAAGTTGAGCATGGTCTGCTGGGCGCGGGACCCGAAGTAGTCGGTCCCGGACTCGAACGCCGCGAACACCGTCGGCCCGGGTCCCTGACGCCACAGGCCGTGCTCGTCGGCGTCCAGGCCCAGGCAGTCGCGATACCACGCGCTCAGGGCCGCGGGGTCGGCGGCCCGCAGGAAGTAACCACCGATGCCAAGCACACGTTCCATGCCGCCATCCTGCCAGCACGGCGCTCAGGCGGCCCGGAACCACACCCTCTTGATCTTGATGGTGACCAGATCGGAGGCCACCGGCCGCCCGCGCGGAGCCGTTCGACCTCCGCGCGGGCGATCTGGCCGCCGCCCGTCACGGTCCGGCCGTCAGGAGTCCTCGATGGTGATGAAGGGGTCCCACTGGAAGTACCCCTTCAACTGCCGGTGCCGGTCCAGGATCTGGAAGGAGAAGTGGTACACGACCTTGCCGGCGCTTTTCACCGTGGTGCGCCAGTAGTGGTCCTGGTACTTCTGCGTCACGAAATCCGGACTGCCCTCGCTCCCCTCCCTCGGCAGCGGGTAGACACCGTCGACCACCTCGATCTCCGGCGTCCTGATGAGCGTGTGGTCGCTGTCGCTGCTCACGTACCGGTACAGCAGCGCCTTGTAGTCGCTGCCCAGCGACAGCGTCGTCTCCCGCCACCGGACGGTGTCCCCGGGCTCGGCCCGCAGGTTCAGCTCGGCGCCCGACGTGCCGACGATGTGGTCGTGCCGCGTCGTCATGTAGATCAGGCTCTGGTCGACGTAGGTCGGTGCGTCGGGATTCCGCGACGCGTTGGGATTCTGCTCGACGATCGTGGCGGCGTCGAACGCGATCAGTACGTTCAGGTCAGCCATTTCTCTCCCCCTCGGAGTTCGGGAATTCGGGACTTACGCCTACGAGGATTTCGGCACCTTGTAGGCCATGGCCCGCGGATAGTCGTGCCGGTCCAGGCGAACGCGGACCAGGAGGGGTCCGGCGTTGACCGGGTCGTGCGGGTCGGTGAGGCGGGCCAGCAGGTCGTCCAGCTCCGCCGGGTGGGCGATGCTGACACCGCTCGCCGGGGTGTCCCTGCCGGCGAAGACGGCCGCGAGGCGGTCGTAGTGCCAGGGGTGCAGGACGTTGTAGAAGTCCGGCTCGGCGGGGTCCTGTCCGGCGTAGTAGGCCGGGTGCACCAGCATCTGCTCGATGCCGTAGAAGTGCCCGTTGTCCAGGACGAACACCACCGAGGGCAGCCCGAGCCGGGTGTGGGTGGAGATCTCCTGGCAGGTCTCCTGGAAGGAGCCGTCGCCGACGAACACCATCGGGCGGGCGCCCTCGCGTTCGGGGGCCAGCGCGGCGCC
The DNA here is from genome assembly GCF_055569615.1 of Streptomyces sp. NPDC031379. NCBI lineage: Bacteria > Bacillati > Actinomycetota > Actinomycetes > Kitasatosporales > Streptomycetaceae > Streptomyces > Streptomyces sp. NPDC031379. Next base: position 86,626 of record NZ_JBVIIT010000009.1, read on the forward strand.
GGTGGCCGCGCCGACCGACCAGCCGATGGACAGCCAGCTGATCTGGGACAGGAAGCCGCCCGCCGGCAGGGACAGGTTCATCGAGCCGATGAGGGAGAACGCGGCGTCGGAGACGACCGTCCAGTCCTCCGTGCTCTCCTGACCCAGGAAGTGGTTGATCCGGTCGAACACGCCGTCGTACGTGAGCCGTTCGGCGTTCCGGGACCGCGCGCCGCCGACGCTCAGCGAGGCGCGGTACTGCGCCAGGCCGGCGGGGCGGTCCTCCCGCGCTCCCTGGTAGCTGTAGGACTCGGCGTAGTAGTCGGCGGACAGGCCCCCGGAGCCGTAGGCCTTCACCAGCGCGTCCTGGAGGGCGGGCAGCAGATGGGCGAGCTGGACGTCGGGGAAGTAGGAGGTGCCGACGCTGACGCCGCCGTGCGCCGCCATCACCCAGTCGGTGCCGACGCACTGCTCGCCGCCGAGGTTCTTCGACGTGGACCAGGCCCCGAGCCCGATCCGGCAGGTGGCCCAGTCCTTGAAGATCGCGTGCACGTCCGGGTGGCTGGCCTTGCCGTTGTAGACGCCGTGGAACTGCGGCAGGTCCTCGTCCACGACGGCCTTGGCGCCGACGGTCGTGCAGAACGGTACGCCAGCGGCGTCCACCAGGTCGGTGAGTTCCCCGCCGAGCCGGAACCGGTCGATCTCCTCGCCGGCCCACACGACCGGCCGGGGCCTGCCGTCCGGGCCGGGGTGCTCCTCGATCAGGGTGAGGATCGCGTGCACGGCGTCCTCCAGCATGGCCTGGTTGCGCGCGCTGAACGGCCGTTCCCGGCGGACGATCCGCCCCGTCGGCTCAGGGCAGGGCTCGTCCCACAGGTCCTCCATGACCTCCAGGTAGACAGGCCTGCGCTCGGAGACGCACGCGGTGAGCGCCGCGTCGATCTGGGCGGGGGCCAGGCCCGGGTGGGAGATGACCTGGGCGTCCACGGTGACCTGCCGGTAGACGTCCAGGTTGCTCTCCGCGCGGGGGCTCATGTGCGAGGTGAGCATGCCGACGGCGCGGAAGTTCTGCCACTGCTCGTACGGCGGGCAGGCGTTGACGGCGATGAGCGGGACCTGCTCGACGTACGCGCCGCCGCAGGAGTTGAGCAGATTGAACGCGCCCACGCTGTACGTCACCGCCGCCGCGCCCACGCCGTGGATGCGGGCGTAGGCGTCGGCCGCCTGGCCCGCACCGCCCTCGGTCGGAGTGCCGACCCACTCGATGTCGCCTTCGGCCCGCAGGGTGGTGAGGAACGGGCCGAGGTGATTGCCGGGGACGCCGAACAGATGGGTGATGCCCAACTCCGCCAACCGCAGGGCGAGATAGCGGGCGACCGTGCAGGAGGGGGTGATCGTGCTCACGAGGACTCCCCCTCCCGGTCCGCGCCGAAGGCGCCCTGGTCCGCGCCGAAGGCGCCCTGGCCCGCGCCCGAGGCGTCCCCGTCCGGTCCCGGGCCTTCCCTGTCGGTGACCGGCGGCGCCTGGTGGACGGCGAGGGCGGCGCGGACCGCGCTCTCCAGGGCGCCCTCGATCCAGGCGTGCTTGAGGGACGTGTGCTCGCCGGCGAAGTGCACCGGGCCCTCGGGCCGGGAGACGTCCAGGTGGAAGCTGGTCATCTGGTGCGCGGTGTAGATGGCGGCCTCGCCGAAGGCGTACGGGTCGCGGGCCCAGCTCTGGGTGGCGCCCCGGCCGGTGAAGAACACCTCGATGCGCCGGCCGTGCAGGGCCTGGAGGTTGCGCAGCGCGTAGAGGTAGCGCTCCGCCTTCGGCATGGAGTCCCAGCGTGCGGCGTCGTCGGACCAGGAGTACGAGGCGAGGACGACGCCGCCGCCCGTGCTGTCCGCGACCGGGTGCGAGGGGTAGTACATGAACCGGTTGGGGTTGTCGGTGGCGGAGCCCCCGCCGAAGCAGTGGGTGGCGGGCCGGACGGCGGGGCCGCGCAGCGGCAGACTGCCGTCGATCCGCCGCATCTCCTCGGTGACGAGGCTGTCCTTGACGGCGGCGCCGAGCAGCCCGGCCTCCGGCTCGGGCAGCGTGGGCACGGACACGGTGTCGGTGTCCGCCTCGTGCCCCCGCCGGTAGTACTCGTACAGGCCGGGCGCGATGCCGTCCAGCGTGTCGCGCCAGTCGTCCTCGGTGAACTCCCACCACCGGTGGCTGAATTCGAGCAGCACCTTGGTGGCCTGGTCGTAGTGGGTCTCGATGACGGCGCGGCGCTTCTTGTACGACATCGAGGGGACGATCTCCACGAAGCGCAGCGCGGAGAACGGGATGGTCACGACCGCCAGGTCCGCCGTCCACAGACGGGGCAGTTCCTTCGGGTCCTCCTCGTCGACGGTCTGTACGGCCACGCCCCACCCGTCGGGTCCGACCGCCCCGGTGCCGTCGGGGTCGGTGTCGCGGCTGGGGTCGTGGTACTCGAGGCGGATCATGCGCTGGCCGAGCCGCACCTCGTCGCGCAGGCCCTGGTACAGGGCGTGCGGCAGGCGCCAGCTGCCGCCGGGGATCTCCCAGTAGCGGACGCCGGGGTTGATGTCGCTGCGGCTCAGGAAGCTGTGGAAGAAGGAGAGGTAGAGCCGCGAGGACATGTTCTCCAGGGTTCCGACGGCCTCGACGGCCTCGTCGCTGAGGCCGGCGCGGTCGCGCAGGAAGGAGCCCATCGAGTGGCCGTCGAAGTCGCGGATCACCCGCGCCCAGCCCTCGACCCACTCGTCGAACGGCTTGTTGACGCGCTTGCCGTCGACGACGTCGGAGTAGTAGTCGCGCACGCTCTCCAGCGCCTCGTCCACCATCCGCGCGACGGGGGCGCGGACCTCGTCGTCGGTGAGGTGGAAGCCCTCGTTGATCCGCTCGGGACCGGCGGCGTAGTCGGAGCGCCGCACCTGGGTGCGGTTGGTGCGGATCCAGGAGTTGCCGCGCTTGTCGGGTTCGACGAAGTCCGGGCTGTCGTCGCCGTACGTCCACGTCCGGCCGGTGAAGGAGGTGTACGTCACCGGGGGGACGGGCACGTCGGGACCGCTGCCGGTGTGGGGATCGACGTCCACGTTGTAGAACTGGCGCCGGCCGAGCCCCAGTTTGTCGACCAGGGCGAGGACGAGCGGGTGGAAGTCGGGCAGCCGCATGGCGCCGGCCTCGGCGTACTGGGCCGGGTCGGCGAAGGGCTGGTGGTGCTTGGTGGTGCGGAAGGTCTTGATGCGTCCGCCGACACGGTTGGCGTTCGCCTCGAGGATGGTGACGTCGTGCCCGGCGTCCTTGAGCAGCCGGCCGACGACGAGGCCGGTGATGCCGGCGCCGACGACGAGGACCTTCTTGCGCGGGTGACGAGTGGGTCCGAGGCGGCCCGTGTCTATCAGGGTGTGCAGATATTCGAGTTTGAGGTCCTTGCCGTCGGGTCCGACGAGGAGGAGTTCACGGGCGAGCCTGAGACAGGTTTGCCAGCGGGCACGGGTGGCGGAGTTGTCCCGTGGAGTGTCGGTCATAGCCTGCGATCGTAGATATGCCGAAACGATTTCGCGTTTCGCCCAGGGGACAAAGTCCTGAAACTGTCGAGGGGGCGGGGTGACGTGATTTCTACTTGCTCGGAGTTCTCGGCAGGAAGGCGGAAGATCCTGGAGAGACGGAAGGGAAGTCGGATGCAATTGAAAAACAAGTCGCCCGGTGAATGTGGAAATCCTGGGGTGAGGATGTGTGGACTCCGCCCACCGGCCCGGCGGAAAGGCCGTCGGCCGCCCCTCGCAACTGACCGATCGGCTCAGGGTGTTGGCATATGCATCCGGCCAACGTGCGCCCGACCGGAGTGGAGACGGGCGGTGAGCGGGGTGGTCGGTCCGTCGCGCCGCCGGCCGAGCCCCGCCGGTAGTCCGCCGATAGCCCGGTCGGAATCCCGTCGATGATCGAGAACAGGACAGCAGCTGAGGGCCGGTGTCCCGAGTCGGGAGCCATGTAGTCGATCAAGGACTTCTTCGTGTCGTGCAAGTGATGCGCCAGGTCTGTCACATATCGGCCGAGACCGGACGGTGGAGCGAACGGGGCCGCTCGCATGGCGCGCCCACAGCCCCTATGTGACTGTCCGTATGGGATCTAGTGCGGAAAGTCACCGACCTTCTAGGGTCATGGCGACGCCAACGCCCCTATCCCTGGAGGATTCGTGGCAAGCTTCCGCACTCGTCTGGCCATGCTCGGCTCGGCCGCCGCTCTCGCCGCGGGCGCCCTCGTCCCCGTACAACTCGCCGGGGCGCAACCCGCCGCCGCGGCGGCCTATCAGTGGGTCGCCCTGGGCGACTCCTACACCGCCGGGGTCATCCAGGCCGCGGGCGACACCTTCGAAGTGCCCCGTGACGGCTGCGAGCGCACCGACCAGTCCTACCCGCAGGTCATCGACCGCGACCTCGGTTCGCTCTTCGACCTGACCAACGTCAGCTGCGGCGCCGCCACCGTCGAGGACGTCACCTTCAGGGCCCAGGAGCCGATCGGCCGTCACCTGCCGCCGTTCTCCGAGGACCCGGACTACCCGTTCCCGGCGGTGCCTCCCCAGTCCGCCGCGGTGGGCCCCGGCACCGACGTGGTCACCGTCGGCGCGGGCGGCAACACCCTCGGCTTCGCCGACATCCTCTTCCAGTGCCTGCAACTGGGCGGGGGCAGCGGCGGCGTGGGCACCCCGTGCCGGGACGAACTGGCCGACGACATCCCCAGCCGGCTGAACAAGGTGAGCCGGGACTACGACGAGATGCTCACCGTGCTCCACGAGCGGGCTCCGCACGCGAAGATCCTGGCCGTCGGCTACCCCACGGTCATCCCCGAGGATGCCGCCAAGTGCCGGTACAACGACCTGGAACAGTTCGCCTCGATCACCCAGGGCGACCTGGACTGGCTGCGCCAGGACGTCCTGGAACCCCTCAACAAGGTCATCGAGAAATCCGTCGGCACGCAGAACGCCGCCCGCTTCGTCGACCTCTACGACTCCTCCCGGAACCACAGCGTCTGCGACACCGGCAAGTGGGTGGACGGCGTTTTCACCCGCGTCCCTGACCAGCCGGCCCTCGTGCACCCCAACGCCCGGGGCCACCGCAACGCCGCCGATCACGTCGCAGCGGCCCTGCTGGACTCCATCGGCGTGAGCTGACCGCATCCGGCAGCCCCGCCCGCGATCCCGTGGTGAAAACGCCTCCGGCATCACAGCCGGAGGCGGTTTTCCCGTTCAGGCGGACTCCGAGCCGGTCTTACCGGAGCCCGGCATTGGCGCCATACGAGCCCGTCGCTGATGACCCATCACGGTTTCTCCTTCAAGCAGCCGATCCGAACTCGCTCTACAGCCCACGAGGGCCGTCTGTAAGAATCTCGGTGCGGCCACGGGCGGCCGCAGTTCATAGCCGTGTACGGGGAAGGCGGGGTCGATGGGTATCTGGAGTTACTTCTTCCGGAAGTCCAGTCGCCTGACCGCGCCCCCGGCGGCTGTGCCGTCGCCGTCCGGAATCAAGACGATGTGCGCGCGTACGACTACCCGTGCGGAATGGTCGAGTTCCTGTGCCGTGTATTCCGTGCTGAATTCGATCAATGCCCGTGCGAGCCACGCGCGCGGACCTTGAGAAGGGCCTGCGTGGCCGCCTGCGGATGCAGTGCGGCGCGTTTCGGATCCTTCCTCAGTCCACATCTAACAAATCGGCCGAATAATTGATACCTATGATCTCGCGGGTGTTCTCGCGAATAAACGGCAGAATCACGTTCGCCGCGTGGCGTCAGCCACGGGCGATGCTGTGGGCCGCGGCGGGCGTGGTGACCCTCGGCTTCCTCGTCACGCTGGAGATCGTCGCACGCCACTACGGTCTGCCGGGGCCGATGACCACCCAGGCGAAGGAGGTGATCTTCGCGCCCAAGCCGGGGCCGCTGTACGCCGGCCTGGCATTGATGATGGTGGTACTCACCTGGCGGCAACGGTTCATCGCGGCCGGCGTCGCGATCGGCATCGACATCGTCTTCGTGCTGGTGCGGTGGGCGGTCGACGCCGATACGAGCGACGGCCGTTTCTTCGGCAACGGCGCGCTGTGGGTCGTTCTGGGCTACGCGTTCATCGCTCTCACGCGCCGCACCGGCCAGGAACGTGTCCTGCTGCTGAAGGGCGTCGGACTGGCCCTGCTGCTCGTGGCCGGCCGTAAGACCGGCGACACCTGGCTGCTCGTCACATCGAAGTCCCGCCCGATGGTGCTCGACCCGTACGTGGCGACCGCCGACCACGCGCTGGGCAACCCGTCGTGGCTGGCAGGCCGGATCGTCAGGGCCACCGGACCGATCGGCACCCATGTCCTGGAGCTGGTCTACGCTCAGCTCGCGGTCGCCGCGGTCGTCGTCGCGCTGTACCAACTGCGCAACGTGGCGAGCGAGCGCCGGTTCCCGCGCCATCATCTGGTGCGGACCTTTCTGGTGATCGGACTCCTCGGGCCGGGCATCTACATGATCTTCCCGGTCGTCGGACCGGTCTTCGCCTACGGCCCGGGCGCCTCCGGTACCGGCGGCGTGCAGTGGGCGGTGGCCAACCTGTGGCCGGACACGCCGCCGCCGTTCGGCACCCCGCACCCGGTGCCGTACGACGCGATCACCCCCCGCAACTGCATGCCCAGCCTGCACACGGCGTGGGCCACCGCGATCTTCATCCACACCCGCAAGGGCCCGCGGCTGCTGCGCTACGCAGGGACGTTCTGGCTGATCGCCACGCTCAGCGCCACGCTGGGCTTCGGCTACCACTACGGCGTGGACCTCGTGGCCGGCGTGGTGTTCGCGCTCACGATCGAGGCGGCCATGCGCTCGTTCGACCGGGGCTGGGACCGGTCAGGCATCCAGCTGGTCGCCTACGGCGCGGCGGTCTTCGCTGCGCTCCTGGTGTCCTACCGGTATCTGCCGACGGAAATGGCCGCGCGTCCGTGGCTGTTCGGACCACTGCTCATTCTGGCCATGGGCTCAGTGATCCAGGGCTACGTGAGGACCACCAGGCGGTGGGAACCGAGGACCGCACCGGCGCGACTACCGGAACCGCAACCCGAACTGGTGTGACGCAGACCCAGCCCCGGCCGGCTAACGGCCGGGGCTTTGTTCTGCCCGCTGTTCCGGCCGCACGCTGAGGACCGCGTCGACGAGCGCGTCGGCGTACTCCAGGGTGATGGGTTCGCCGGAGACCAGGAGCCGGTACCACGGCGGAGAGATGAGGAGTTCCTCGAGCAGGACCGGATCCATGGCGGGCAGTTCGCCGGCCGCCTGGGCGGCGGTGATCCGCTGCCGGTTGCTGGCCTGGAGCGGCCGCTGGATCTTCTCGCGGAGCATGGTGGCGAGTTCGGTGTCGGTCTGGGCGGCGCCGAGCAGCCCGATCAGGAGCTGTCGCGCGTGCGGGTCGGTGAACAGCTCGGCGAAGCCACGGATCCAGGTGCGCAGGTCGCGGCGTATGTCTCCGGTGTCCGGGAGTTCGATGGCCGGCTCGACGATCTTGTCGAGGACCACGTCGAGGAAGACCGCCCCCTTCGAGGGCCACCAGCGGTACAGCGTCGGCTTTCCGACGCGGGCGCGGGTGGCGATCGCCTCCATGGTCACGGAGGCGTAGCCCTGTTCCCTGCACAGGTCGCTTGCGGCTTGCAGGATCGCGTCGCGAGAGCGCGGCCCCCGGCCGGTGTCGTGGGTGGTCACCCGGCCAGTCTAACGCGAAACGTAACGTTCAGTTTTGACAGCGACGGTCCGTCAGCTGTACGGTCCCGGAACAAAACGAAACGTTACGTTTCATGGGGGAGTCGGCCTTCCGTCGAGGGCCCGTTCGTCGCCCTCCCGTCGATGATCTGCGAGTTCGAGGACGCGGACCTGTTCACCAGCCGATGCACGGAACAGTTCGGCGCCACCGCCTGAAGGGATGACGCACATGCAGTACACCCACCTCGGCCGGAGCGGCCTCATGGTGTCCCGTCTGGTGCTGGGCACCATGAACTTCGGCCCGCAGACGTCCGAAGCCGACAGCCACGCCATCATGGACCGCGCGCACGAACGCGACATCAACTTCTTCGACACGGCCGACGTCTACGGCGTCACGCCGGGCGACGGCGTCACGGAGGAGATCATCGGGCGGTGGTTCGCGAGCGGCGGCGCACGGCGCGAAAAAACGGTGTTGGCCACCAAGGCCTATCTCCCGACGGGCGACGGACCCAACGAGTCGTTCCTGTCCGCACTGCACATACGGCGCGCGTGCGAGGCGTCGCTCAAGCGGCTGCAGACCGACTACATCGACCTGTACCAGATGCACCACATCGACCGGAACACGCCGTGGGAGGAGGTCTGGGAGGCGTTCAGCGTGCTGCGCCAGCAGGGCAAGGTGCTGTACTTCGGCTCGTCCAACTTCGCCGGCTGGCACATAGCGCAGGCCCAGGAGGCCGCGCGGACCCGGCACTTCCTCGGACTGGTCTCCGAACAGTCCCGGTACAACCTGATGGCCCGCTGGGCCGAACTGGAGGTGCTGCCCGCCGCACGGGCGTACGGCCTGGGCGTGATCCCCTGGGGGCCGCTGAACGGCGGCGTGCTCGGGGGCGTGCTGCGCAAGCAGCGACAGGGCGGCGGCGCACCCCGCGGCGGCTCCGGACGCGGCGCGATCACGCTGGACCAGCACCGGGAGACCATCGAGGAGTACGAGAAGCTGTGCGCCGAGATCGGCGAGGACCCGGCCCACGTCGGGCTGGCATGGCTCCTCGCGCAGGACGGTGTGACCGGGCCGATCATCGGCCCGCGGACCGCCGAGCACCTCGACGGCTCGCTGCGCGCACTCCACCTCACCCTCGACGACGGCACACTGGCCGAGCTGGACCGCCTGTTCCCGCCGCCGGCACCGAACGGGGCCAAGCCCGCGCCCGAGGCCTACGCCTGGTGACCACGCCCTCCGCGCACGGACAGGCGTAGCGGGGCAGAGCGCCTCTCCTGGGCTTTGGACGTGGAACAGGTGCGGGCTGCCGCGCGGTCGTCGTCGCGAAGTCTGTTGAGATGCCGCCGCCGGTCGGGGAAGGTCAGGGGCATGGAGTACTTCTGCTACCACCGCGACCGGCCCGGATCCCTCCCGTTGCGCGGCGAGCTGCTGGAAGAGCACTGGTCCTACATGGACCGGTACGAGAAGGAGATGGTCGCTCGCGGCCCGACGTTCGCCGGTGACGGGGAAACACCCACCGGCAGCGTGCACATCGTCGACCTGCCGGACCCCGCCGCCGCCCGCACGTTCGCCTTCGACGAGCCCAACTACCAGGCCGGCGTGTACCGGGACGTGCTCCTGCGCCGGTGGCGCAACCTCCTGGGGCGCACCATGTGGGAGTTCCCCGGTGGCCGCACCGGTGGCAACCGGTACCTGGTGCTCGGCCTCGGCTCGGGGTGGTCCGCCGACGCCGACGTGCCACCCCACCGGGACGACGTCATCGCGTACGGGCCACTGCTGTCCGACGACGGCGCCACCTGGCTGGGTACGGCGGCGCTGGTCCGGGCGCCGGACCCGGACACGGCACGCGCCGTCCTGACGGCGGACCGGTATGCCGGCATCGAGGTCCACGACTGGGAGTTCGGCGGACGGCGATGACCCGAGCGGGCCACGCGGCCTGATGTGAACCCCGGCGGCGAAGTCCGCCTCGCCGTGCGGCCGCCGACCGGTTTCCGGCGATTGGCCGATTCGGACCGTGGGAGATGTGCGCCGCTGGGTATCCGCTGTCCTGTTCAGGATGAGGCGCTGACAGCGGCTTCCGCGGGAAAGAGGACATGGCGCATGGCTACGGACACGAACTCCGCCCGGATCACGGCGAAGGTGCAGGGCAGGGACCTCGTCCTGAGCGGCCCCCTGTCGAAGGACGAGATCCGGAACAAGGTGTGGTGGTGGCAGATCCCCGACCCGAAGACCGCCGAAGAGCGGGAAGACCGTCTCCACGAGTACGACCACTCTCAGAGGGACGTGATCACCACCCTGGGTGGGTACTACGACGTTCCCGACGACTCCCGCACACCCGAGGCCGACGAGTTGGTCGAGATGGTCTACGCGGAACTCAATCCGGACCAGCGATAGCCCGAGCGCTGCCGGGCAGAAGCCTGGGTCATTCTCACCGCCCCTTCCCCCCACGCCGTATCCCGAAAGGATGAATGCCCCGGTCGTACGGTGTGTCGCAGGCGCCGGCGCAGCAAGCTCCACGTCCGGAAGCGGTGAGGCGGACGGCAGGGGGCCGATGTGGCAGAGCGGCAGCCGGCGTTACGGGACCGGGCGCGCTATCGGTTCGACCAGACCCTGGCTCGCAGTACGGGCACCCTTCTCGGCTGGCTGGCCGCGTGCTGTCTGGCCGTCGTCGTGCCGGTCAGCACCGCGCTGGTCTGGATGGACCCCGAGGCGCCCCGGTCGCTGTCCGGCCGGCTCACCGCCGTGTGGCGCACCAGCGCGGAGACCCTCCGACTCGGCGCCGTGACCGGTGCGCCCCTGCGGATGTTCCTCTCCATCCTGCTCGGCCTGATCGCCCTGTTGTGCGTCTCGACCCTGGTGGGGGTGATCACCACCGGCCTCGGCGACCGCGTCGCGGAGCTGCGCCGGGGCCGCTCCACCGTCCTGGAGCGGGGGCACGTGGTCGTCCTCGGATGGTCGGACCAGGTGTTCACGATCGTCGGCGAGCTCGCGGCCGCCCACGGCGGCCGCGGCCGGACCACCGTCGCCGTGCTCGCCGAGCGGGATTCGACCGCGATGGAGGAGGAGCTGCTCGCCGTCCCCGGCGTCCGGGACCGTGCCCGGCTCGTGTGCCGCACCGGCTCGCCCGCGGACCCCGCGGCGCTGGCCCTGGTCAGCCCGGCCGCCGCAGCCTCGGTGCTGGTCCTGCCGGCGGAGGACGGCGAGGCGGACACGGAGGTCGTGCGTGTCCTGCTGGCCCTGCGGGCCCTGTCCGGCCCGCAGGGCGGACCGCCGGTGGTGTCCGCCGTACGCGACGGCCGTCGGCTGCCCGCGGCGCGGCTCGCGGCCGGGGCGCGGGGCACGGTCCTGGAGACGGACCGCACCACGGCACGGCTGCTGGTGCAGTCGGCGCGGCGCCCCGGACTGACGGCCGCGCTGCGCGACCTCCTCGACTTCGCCGGGGCCGAGTTCCACGTGGCCGACGCCCCGCACCTGGCAGGACTCACCTTCCGGCAGATCGCGCTGCGCCACGAGGCGTCCTGTGCCGTCGGGTACCTGCGCGCCGACGGCGGCGTGCTGCTCACCCCGCCCCCGGGCACCGTGCTCGCCGCCGGGGACCGGCTGGTCCTGGTCGCCCACGACGACCGGCCCACGCCGCCCGTCGACTGCCGCGCGCACGTGGATCCCACGGTGATGAGCGCGTCCGCACCGCCGGCCGACGCGCCCGTGCGCGTACTGCTGCTGGGGTGGAACCGGCGAGGGCCGCTGATCGGGGAACTCCTGCGCCGTGGCGCCCCTCCCGGATCCGTCCTCGACGTGGTCGCGGGCCCGGACACCGGCCTCGTCCCGGCGCAGCAGTGCGGTGAGCCGCAGGACGGGCGGCTGGCCGTGACGTACCGCGTCGGCGACCCTACGCACCCCGAAGTCCTGCGTGGCCTCGACCTCTTCGGCTACGACAGTGTCATCGTGCTCGGTCCGGACGCGGGCCGCGCCGGCGAACGGCCCGACGACCGGACCCTGTTGACCCTGCTCATGCTGCGCTCCCGCGAGGAGGAGACGGGCCGGGCGCTGCCCGTGGTCGCCGAACTGCGCGACCACCGCACCCAGCACCTGGCCCCGCTCGGCCCGGCCGCCGGCACGGTGGTGCGGGGCCGATTGACCGCGCTGCTCATGACACAGATCGCCCATCACCCGGAGCTGGCCCCGGTGTTCGACGAGATCTTCGCCGCCCGCGGTGGCGCCCTGGACCTGCGCCCGGCCGGGGAGTACGTCCTGCCCGGCGTCGAGGCGTCCTTCGCGACCGTGGTGGCGGCCGCGCTGGACCGGGGCCAGTGCGCGATCGGCTACCACGCGCACGACCCGCGCACGGGGCCGGGAACCGCGGGCGTCCTGCTGTGCCCCCGCAAGTCCGAACGGCGCCTCTGGGCCGCCGGAGACCGGATCCTGGTGCTGCTGCCGGCCGCCGACGCACCCCGCGCCCCCGGCCCGGCAGGCGAGGACCTCCCCCAGGCCTCTTCAGGTCCTTGACCTGGCCAAGCTGGGCAAATGGGGCAAGTGTGGGCATTTGCGTCAAGGGTCGGGGTACCGGCAGGTGAAAGCCACTCCAGAAGGAGGCGCAATGACACCGAGTCAGGACGTCGTCGAGATGATCCTCGAGGATCACCGGACGATGGAAGATCTGCTCCGCCTCATGCGCAGCACCGAGGCCGACCGCCGGACCGCGCTGCACGACTTCGCCCACCTGATGATCGCGCACGGTGAGGCCGAGAGAGCCTCCGTGCTCCCGGTCCTCACTTCCTTCGAGGACGCCGAGACCGTCGAGCACATCGAGACCGCACACCAGGAAGCCGTCAGGGTCCTCTTCGCGCTTCTGCAGGTGCGGGAGATCGGCTCGGCCGAATGGGAGTGGAGGCTCCGGCAACTGGCCTCGGCCACCGCCCGCCACACATACGAGGAGGAGCGCACCCTCGTCAACCGGGTGCGCGACAGCCTCAGCCGGCAGTGCCGGGAGGAACTCGGCGCCGGCTTCGCCAGAACGGAGGCCGACCTGCTGGCGGCGCGATGCGGCAGCAGCGCCGACGTGCACCGCATGGTGCACGCCGCCGCACTCGCCTGACGTCGTCATCCGCGTCACGAAGATCCGGCGGCCGGGCGCCCCGGACCACCGCAGAGAAGAGACCCGACGACAGGAGCCGTCATGGACTGGAGCCTGGACACCTTCCTCACCCAGGTCACCGAACGCGCGGGCTACGACAGGGCGCAGCAGGGGGCCAGAGCCGTACAGAACGTGCTGGAGGTTCTCGGCGCCCACCTGGTGGGTGACGACCGCACGGACCTCGCCGCCCTGCTGCCCGAAGGGTGCGGCCCCCTGCTGACCGCGAGTGAGCCGGCCAGCGAACCGCTGACACCCACGTCGTTCGTCGAAGCCGTGGCCGACCGCGGCAACGAGGACCTCGGCGAGGCCAGGCGCGAGATCGACGCCGTACTGCCTACCCTCGCCGAGATCACGGACGACGCCCTGTTGCGCCGTCTCCTCACCCAGCTGCCACCAGGGCACGCCGGCCTGTTCGGTTGCACGGACCCCGGATGACCGGCCGGGTCCACGAAGCGGTGGCAGGCCCTTCGCGCCGAGCGGAGGCGCAACGGCGCGTGCGCCGCGCTGGATTGAGGTCAGGTCACGCGGGCACGCGCACCCAGGACGGCGGAGGCCCGGTCACCCGCGCGGCGACCGGGCGGCAGGGGAGAGGTGAGTGAGGATGACCGGGAGACCGACGACGGCGTCGAGGCGAGAATTCCCTCCGGTGGACCGCGGTGGCGTCCGGACGCCACCGTTGCGGCCCAGCGGCTACGACCCGGCCGACTACGCCGCGGCGGTGGTGCGCGGCGCCGGGGAGGCCGGCGTGTCACCCCTGTTGGTGATGACCGTGCTCCACAACGAGGCCTACAAACCACACCATCCGCTGCTGGAACGGCTGTGGCAGTGGTGGAAGCCCGGGGCGTCCTTCGGCGTGGCCAACATGCACCGCGCGACGTTCGAGCGGGTCCGGCGCACGCACGGCCTGTCGCAGCGCTGGCAAGACCTCCGCGACGATCCCGCGTTCGCCATCCGCGCGGCGGCCCTGCACCTGAGGGATCTCGACCGGAGCCTTCCGCAGCGGCATGTGCGCCGCTACACCCGCGACGAACTCCTCGCCCTGGGCTACAACACGGGCGAACGCAACATGCGGGCCTTCGCCAGGGGCGTCCCGCCGGGCCCGATGGCACGGTCGTACCTGCGCCGATTCCGTGCCTACCGCAGCCGCGCCGCCGAGATCCTGGCGGACCGCGTCCGGGCCCGGAGCACGTAAGGCTCCGCCTCCGGCGAGATGCCGTCGACGCGCTGGGTTCCCGCACTCGACGGCTCAGGAACCGGTGCGGCTCATCCAGTGGCCGGCGAGATGGGCGACCCAGCGGCCGACCTCGTCCGGCGTGGCGGGCGGTTCGCCGACGACCACCAGTTCGGTGACACCGGCTCGTGCCAGCTCGGGCAGGAGGGCGGGGATGCCGTCGGTCAGGGCGACCGCCACGGTCAGTTCGTTCAGGGGGCGGTGCTGCTCGGCGCAGTGCCCGGCCAGCACGGAGGCACGCTCCATGGCCTGGGCCGCGGAGAGGTTGAAGCCGTACCACCCGTCCGCGGCCGTAGCGGCCCGGCGCAGGGCCGCGTCGCTGTTGCCGCCCATCACGACGGGGATCCGCCGGTCGCGCACCGGTTTGGGGTTCACCCGGATGTCCAGGAAGCGGGTGAACTCACCCTCGAAGGAGGCCACGTCCTCCCGCCAGAGCGTGCGCATCGCGGCGAGGTACTCCTCGGTCCGCCGGCCACGCCCCGCGAACGGGACGCCGAGCGCGGCGAATTCGTCGGCCGACCAGCCGATGCCGATGCCGAGGGTGAGCCGCCCGGCCGACAGCACGTCCAGCGTCGCCGCCTGCTTGGCCACCACCACGGGATGGTGCTCCGGGAGCAGCAGCACGCCCGTGGCGAGCCCGATCCTCTCGGTCGCCGCCGCGGCGAAGCTCAACGCGAGGAGGGGGTCGAGCCAGTCGGCGTCGGGCGGGACGGCGATGCGGCCGTTCTCGGAGTAGGGGTACTGCGAGGCCGGCGCGTCGACCAGCACCACGTGCTCGCCCGCCCAGAGCCGGGCGAACCCGTGCGCCTCGGCGGCCCGCGCGACCGCCCGGACGACCTCCGGGCGGGCGCCGTTCCCGATGCCCAAGGCGTGCAGTCCCACCTGCATACGCCGCCTCCTGAGAGCCGTGCCGTGCCTGGCCGTCCACGCGGGCGGACGGCGGTACGGACGTGATCGCACGCCGGGCCCGTCGCGCCTTCATCGGGCCGTGCGGGCATACGGACCGGCGGGACCGAGGAAGGAGGTCCGACCGTAGCAGCGGGTTGCGGACGCGCCCCTGCGACGTGCCGAGCCCGCGGAGCGCCGACCGCACTGCTCGGCCCGATCGGACGCACGCGCCGGCCGCGCCGTACGCGCCCTGGGGTGAGGTCAGGCCGGCTCCGAGGGGCACGTGACGGACAGCACGTAGTCGACGACGTCGTGCAGGCTGGAGCGGTGGCGATACGCGGCGCGCTGCCGGTCGGCTCCGTTTCCCTCGGCGCGCAGACGCTCCCACTGGGTGAGCACGAGGTCGAGGTCACCGTGGCGTCGCAGCGCGGGGGAGACCTGCTGGAGGAGGCGCTCCACCTGTGCGCTCTGAGGGACCAGTCTGCGGGTGAGCGGATCGACGCCGTGCCCGGACAGGCCGTCGCGTGCCGCGCGCCAGCAGGCGGCGCGGAGCATTTCCGGGGCCGGGCGGGGGGCCGGTTCACCGCCGTGGACGGCGGTCAGGGCGGTCGCGACGAGGGCGCGGACGACGGCGGCGAGCAGGACCGTGTCCTCGGGTGTCAGGGCCGTGTCCGCGGCGCGTACCTCGACGGTGGGCAGATGGTGGGAAGGGCGGATGTCCCAGTACAGGCCGCCGCGGTCCATGACCGCCTCGACGGCCAGGAGTTCTTCGACGAGTTCCTGGAAATGAGCCAGGGATTCGAAGTAGGGGGGCGGGCCGGCGACCGGCCATCGTCCCCAGGTCGTGGTGCGCCAGCTGGCGTAACCGGTGTCGCGGCCCGCCCAGTACGGCGAGTTCGCCGACAGCGCGATCAGGGTGGGCAGCCAGGGACGCAGATGGTTGCTCACCTCGATCGCTTCGTGCGGATCGCCCACGCCGACGTGGACGTGACAGGCGCACGCACTCTGCTCGTCGTCCAGGGCACGGAAGGCGGACAGACTCCTGGCGTATCGCGGGCCGGACGTGATCGGGACCGGCGACACCGGGCCGAGGATCGGAGTGCCGGTGGAGGCGATGCGTAAGCCCCGGCTTGCGGCGGCGCGTGCGACGGCGGCCCTCGTCACGCGGATCTCCTCGGCCGCCTTGGTCAGACAGGTGTGTGGGTCGGTGCGGGCTTCCACCTGGTAGCGAGTCAGTTCCGGGCCCACCCGGTGGCCGAGTTCGACCGCGGCCGCTGCCGCCACCTCCGGTCCACGGGGGCTCACTGCCCGCGAGGCGGTGTCGACCAGGAGGAACTCCTCCTCGACTCCGACGGTCAGGGGGGCGAGAGCACGGACGGGGTCGTCGAGGCATGACGCGAGGACGTCTTCCGGCGGCGTTTCCGGCTGAGGCTGACTGGTCATGGTGAGCGCACTCTGGCAGAGCACACCGTCCCGCACGCGGTGAAGCGGAGTGTTCGTCCGGTTTCCGACGTCGTGCGGACACCGCGTGCGCGAACGAGCCGCCGTGCGGTCGTGGCCGGCGGCCCGGCCGGTGCGCCCGCGTCGGGATTCAGGTCCGGGGCGCGGCCTGGTCGTCGACGGGGATGTCCAGCCGGCCGGCCACGGTGGTCAGGGTCGTGCCCAGCGGGAGCGCGACCCGGGTGAGGGCGTGCCGGTCGCCCCGGGTCGGGTCCCGGTTGACGATGAGCACCGGCTTCTCGGCCTGGGCCGCCTGGCGGACGAAGCGGAGTCCGGACATCACCGTCAGTGAGGAGCCGAGAACCAGCAGTGAAGCCGCTTTCCGGACCAGTTCGCGGCAGTGTTCGACCCGCTGCGGCGGAACGGCTTCGCCGAAGAACACCACGTCCGGTTTGAGGATGCCGCCACAGACCGTGCAGGACACCACGCGGAAGTCCCCGACCTGTTCGTCGGTGAGGTCGGCGTCACCGTCGGGATTGATCGCGGCGGCCACCGGCTCGAAGCGCGGGTTGGCCTCCTCCAGCCGCCGGACGAGTTCGCGGCGCGGGCTGAAGGCGCCACAGGAGAGGCAGCGGACCCGGTCCAGGCTTCCGTGGAGTTCCACGACGCCGTCGCTGCCGGCGGCCTGGTGCAGGCCGTCGACGTTCTGGGTGATCACACCCGAGAGGAGTCCGTGCCGCCCGAACGCGGCCACGGCCCGGTGCCCGGCGTTGGGGCGGGCGCGGCCGAAGGTGCGCCAGCCGAGGTGGCTGCGCGCCCAGTACCGGCGCCGGGCCTGGGCGTCGGCGGTGAAGTCCTGGTAGGTCATCGGGGTGTGCCGGCTCAGACTCCCGCCCTCGCCGCGGTAGTCGGGGATGCCCGACTCCGTGGAGATGCCCGCCCCGCTCAGTACCAGGACACCGCCGCGGCTCAGCACGTCGGCGACCGGCTCGAGATCCGTGGTGCCGGGCGGCAGGTCCTCGGTCGGGGTCCAGTTCAGAGTGGGGCGCATGCGCATGCTGTCAGGGTACGGAAACGGGAGCGTGCCGCAGACTGGGCGGCACGCTCCCGGGCCGGTGGGGAAGCGAGGGGGAGGGAGGCGAGCGTTCCTTCCCCGCCCGCGGAGATCAGCGCAGGCGCAGCGCCTCGCGGATCGTGCCGAACAGGTCGGTCTGGTTGGTGACACCGAGGACGCGGTACGCCTGCGGGCCCTGGGCGGCGATCCGGACCTGGGTGCCGGTGTGCTCCTGGGACTGGCCCGGGGTGTTGGTCGAGTAGTTGACCTTCAGCTGCTGGCCCTCGTCGGTGACCAGGGTGGAGGACAGGCCGGGCGGGGTGGCCTCCAGCGGGACGATCTGGCTGGTGTGGGCGTGGTCGGCGGTGGTGACGACGAGGGTGTCGGGGTGCTGGGCCGCGTAGGCGCGGGCCACCTTGACCGCCTTGTCGAAGGCGGCGGTCTCGCCGATCTGGCCGCAGGGGTCGGCGGCGTGGTCCTGCTTGTCGATCGAGGCGCCCTCGATCTGCAGGAAGAAGCCCTGCTTGGAGTGCTTCTGCTGCTGCTTGGCCTCCAGCAGCTGGATCGCCTTGGTGGCGGAGTCCGCGAGGCTCGGCGTCGTCGACGGGCGGTTCGGGTTGGAGGTGACGCACCGCTGCGGGTCCGTGCCGCCGACGGCCGCCGCCTTGCCGGTCCACTCCACCGGGACGTTGCCGGTGGCGAGCAGGCCGAGCACCGGCTTGCCGTTCTTCACGCCCTTCAGGCCCGCCTTGTCGGTGACGACCTGGTAGCCGAGCTTCTTCGCCTGCTCGGTGACCGTGAGGCCCTTGTACTTGCCGTCGGTGACCTTCTGGTCGAAGCGCTGCCTGCCGCCGCCGATGAGGACGTCGACCTTGTGGTTGACGGACTGCTCGGCGATCGAGCCGGGGCCGCCGGCCGCGATGGCGTCGGTCGGGCACTTGGCCATGTCGGCGGGGCCCTGGCAGGAGCGGTCGGTGGCGTGGGAGGCGAGCACGGCCGGGGTGGCGTCCGTGAGTTCGGCCGTGGTGACGCTGCCGGTGGCGTAACCCTTCTTCTGGGCCAGCTCCAGGAGAGTGGGGACGGCCTTGTCGGTGCCGGGCGTCTTGGAGATACGGCCGTTGACCGTCTTCACACCGGTGGCCCAGCCGCTGCCGCTGGCGGCGGAGTCCGTGACGTAGTCCGGGGTGCCGTCGGCGTGGACCGCGTAGGTGGTGTAGGCGCCGGTGAGGGGGAACTTGTCCATGTTCAGGCGACCGTTGGCGCCGACCGTGTAGTCACGGGCGAGGGTGATCTCCGAGTCGCCCATGCCGTCACCGATGAGCAGGATGACGTTCTTCGCCTTGCCGTCCCTGATCGCGCCCCTGGCCTGCTGCGCGCTGTCGAAGGCACCGGCGGCGGTGGTGACCGCCACGGCGGCCGTGGTCGCGGCGACCAGGGCGGTGGCGATCGTGAGGTGACGGCGGGTGGGTCTGTGCATGGAAATGACTCCTTGAAGCGTCCGGCGTGCGGATGCGGGCACCAACGGGAGCCAGATCACCAGGCATTGGCGAAGCAGAGGTGAATGCCCGGCCATGCAGGTGCATCCAGGACATGACACGCGTGGGCGGCCCGGACCACGAGCCGGAGCCGCCCGGGCGCCGCGGCTCACGCCGCGGCGGGGTGGGGCTGTGGTGCGGTGAGCCGCCCCGTTCGAGCGAGGGCCGCGACCGCCGCGGCGCAGGCCGTCCCGGTCACGGTCAGGGCCGCCCAGGTCAGCCAGGTGGCGTCATGGCGCCGGGCCAAGTCCCAGAGTGCTCCGGTGGCGAGGTTGCCCAGGGTGATGCCCAGGCCGGAGAGGGTGTTGTAGAGACCGTAGTGGGTGGCGACCAGGCGGTTGCCGGACAGGGCGACGACCGTGTCCATCTCGAAGGGGTAGACGATCGCGGACCCGGCCGCCAGCAGGATCACGGACACGACCAGGGCCACGGCCACGGCCGTCGAGGAGCCGGGAGGGCTGAGGGCGAGCGGAACGAACGCGAGCCCCATCGCGGCCAGCCCGCGCACCAGGGCCTCATCGGGCTGCCAGCGGGCCTTCGCCCAGCCGGTGAGCCGTAGTTGGCCCACCACGGCCACCGCGGCGGAGATGACGAACAGCCCACTGGTGACCGCGGTCCCCTCGGCGCCGAGGGCGTCGGTCGCGGCGAGCGGCAGGGCGAGGTAGACCTGGAAGGTCAGGACGTACGAGCCGATCATCGCCGCGGAGAAGAGCAGGAACGGCCGGTTGGCCACGACGCTGCGCCACTGCGCCGGCACGCTGTCCTGCTCCGTGTCCTTCGTGCGCCGGTGGCGCGCGGGCAGCGCGCGCCCTTGCAGCAGTGTGAGGAGGGCGAAGATGACAGCGGCCACCGTGCAGACGAGCCGGAAGTCGGCGGCCAGCAGGGCGAGTCCGGCCAACGGGCCGAGCAGCATGCCCGCCTGGTAGTAGACGTTGAAGGTGGCGAAGGCGTCCACGCGCCGCTCGCCTGCCTCGACGGCGAGGTAGGCGCGGACGGCCGGGTTGAACAGGGCGCCGGCGAAGCCCGTTGCGGCGGAGGCGGCGACGAGTGCGGGCAGGTCGTCGACCCAGCCGAGCAGACCGAAGCCCAGCGTGCGCAGGAGGCACCCCGTCACGATCGGGATCTTGTAGCCGAGACGGTCGGCGAGGGTGCCGCCGATGAGGAACATGCCCTGCTGGGAGAAGTTGCGGACGCCGAGTACGAGCCCGACGGCCCAGGCGGCGAGGCCGAGCCCGTCGGCCAGGTGGGCGGCGAGGTAGGGCATGAGCATGTAGAAGGCGAGGTTGATGGCGAACTGGTTGGCCATCAGCAGCCGGGCGACGGGCGGGAAGGAGCGGGTCTGCCGCCACAGGTGTTTCATCGGGTGGCTCCCACAGGTCCTTGGTGTCCGGGGCGGGCGAGCGGGTCGGTGACGCGGGTGCAGCGGGTCCAGCGGGTGACGGCACGGTCCTGGCTGTCGGCGATCTCGTGGGGGTCGTCGGCCGGCAGGTACCCGAGGAGGTCGTGGCGGCGGCAGTAGGTGTCGTCGAAGACCGTGCCGACGTAGCGTTGCGGCCCGTCGGGGAAGACCGCGACGATCCGGTCCTGGGCGGGCAGGGTGCGGGCCAGCCAGCGGGCGACGAGGGCTACGGCCCCGACGCTCCAGCCGCCGGTGGCGTAGTGGTCATGGGCCAGGCGGCGGGCGGCCCATACGGCCTCGGCGGCGGCGACCCAGTGAACCTCGTCGAAGAGGTCGTAGCGCACGTTGCGGGGATAGATGCTCGAGCCGAGGCCGCGCATGAGCCGGGATCCGGCGGGCTGGCCGAAGATCGTCGAGCCGGTGGTGTCGACCCCGACGATGCGCAGGCGGGGGAAGCGGCCGCGCAGCGCGGAACCGATGCCGGCCGAGTGGCCGCCGGTGCCGACCGAGACGACGAGGGCGTCGATGCGACCGAGCTGGGCGACGAGTTCGTGGGCGAGCGGGGCGTAGGCGGCAGCGTTGTCGGGGTTGTTGTACTGGTCCGGGCACCACGCGTCCGGGTGGCCCGCGAGCAGTTCTTGGACGCGTCGGCGGCGGGCCTCCTGCCAGCCGCCTTCCGGATGGGGCGTGGTGACGACGTCGACCCCGGCGCCGTACGCGGTGAGCAGCCCGGTCATCAGGGGTTCCATGCCGGGATCGGTGACGACGGTGACCGGGTGGCCGTAGGCGGCGCCGGCCAGGGCCAGCCCGAGACCCAGGGTGCCGGAGGTCGACTCGATGACGCGGGCGCCGGGCAGCAGCCGGCCGCGCTCGCGGGCGGCGCGGACCATGTGCAGGGCGGTGCGGTCCTTGATGCCGCCGGGGTTGTGGCCTTCGAGCTTGGCCCAGAAGCCGCGGTCGGCGGCGGTGAAGGGTTCGCCGATCCACAGGACGGGCGTGTCGCCGACGAGGCCGGCGGGGGTGTACAGCGGGTGCTTCGCGCCGGCCGGCGACGGGCCGGGAGGCACGGACGGAGTGGTGCGGGTGTGGTGTGTCATGGCGTGCTTCTCCTGCGGCCGGCGCCGTGACGGGCAGCCGGCCGGTGTGTGAGGAAGGCAGCGGAGGGGATCGGTCGCCGTGCGGCCCGCGTGGTGCGGGACACGGCGGGGGACGATCAGGTCCGCCACACGCCGAGACGGGCCCGGGTATCTCCGGGGGAGCACGCGGTGGACCGCGTGCGGGACCGGTGGAGTGCCGGCGAGGGGACGGCCGGGTCGGAGTCGGCAGGCTCGGCCGGCAGGACGGTGGGCAGGAGCGGTCCGGTCGGACCGAGGTCCCGCTGCGGCTGGACGGTCGGCTCGTCCAGACCACAGCACTGGGCGCCCTCGTCAGGCGCGGGTGTGCCCTGCCCGGCTGTGGTGTCCTCGCGATGCCTGTCACGGGGCTGCTGTCCGCAGGAGGCGGGAGCTGCCCGCGTAGGGACGTCCGCCCGCGGAACCGGCGCTGCCGTCGAGGCGTGGCAGCAGGCCAGGGCATGCAGGAGCGTGGCGAGCAACACGGCGACCACCGCTCCGGCCCGTGGCACGGAGCGGCTGCTTCGCGTGACTGATCCAGCTCGCACGAACGCAGAGAGTAGTCGTACGGTGCGTGGATTTCTCATCGGAAATGGTCCGGGCTCCGCTTCCGCAAGCGGCGGGGAGGGGTCAACCTTCCGGCGCCGCGCGGCCGCTGAGGTTCCGCTCGACGAGCGTACCGGCGGTCGGCTCCGCGCCGATGATCACTGCATCGGGTGAATCCGGGCCCCGGCACCGGCGCCATGACCGGTGGCTCGTCGGGTCAGGTGGCGGGCGGTGCGCGTCTGTGGGGGTGAGTTGCACCCGCTTTGGGGTTCGGCGGTGGCGGGGCGCGTCTCCGTGCGCTGAACCTGCTTGGGGGTTGGCGATGTGGGGCGTGCGGGGGCGCTGCACCCGCTTGGGGTTTCGGTGGTGGCGGGGCGTGTGAGGGCCCTGCGCCCGCTTCGGGGTTCGGCGGTGCGGGGCGTTCGAGGGCGCTGAACCCGCTCCGGGGTTCGGTGGTGGCGGGGCGCCCTGGGGGCGTGGGCGGGCGGTGCCGGGCCGGGACTTGGCGGGTCAGGGGGTCAGGACGACCTTGCCGGTGACGGTGCCGGACTCCGCCAGGCGCAGGGCCTCGGCGGCCCTGGTGAGCGGCAGTCGGGCGGCGATGGGAGCGCTGATGTCGCCGCGGCTCAGGGCCGTGAAGACCTCGGTGAGGTCGGTGCGCAGCCGGGCGCGGAAGCGGTTCTTGTCGAACTTCCGGCCGGCCCAGATGTTGTAGAAGTGGGCGCGGCGGCCGTTGGGCAGGCTGTTCCAGAGCAGGGTGCGGGCGAGGATCTTCAGCACGGGCCACTGCTTGGAGCCGGTGTCGTCACGGGTGGAGGCGCTGCCGTAGGAGACGAGGGTGCCGCCGGGGGCGAGCAGGTGCCAGGAGTCGATCACGCTGCGCCCGCCGACGTGGTCGAAGACGGCGTCCACTCCACCGGGGGCCAGCCGGCGGACCTGGGCCGGCACGTCCCCGGTGCGGTAGTCGACCGGGGTGACGCCCAGGGCGCGTAGAGCGTCGTGGTGCCGGGCGGAGGCCGTGCCGATCACCTTGACCCCGGCCGCGCGGGCGAGTTGGACCAGGATCAGGCCCACGCCGCCGCCCGCGCCGTGGACCAGGACGGTCTGTCCGGCACGCACGCGGGCCGTGCGGTGCAGCATCTGCCAGGCGGTGATGCCGTTGACCACGACGGTCTCGGCCTGCGCCGCGGCCAGGCCGTCGGGGACCTCGACCGCGTCCTGGGAGTCGACGACCACGTGGCTGGCCCAGCCGCCGACCTTGACCAGCGCGGCCACCCGCCGTCCGGCCAGGCCCGGGTCGACTCCCTGGCCGGTCGACAGCACCCGGCCCACCAGGTCGTAGCCGGGGACGAACGGGAACGGCGGCTGGTCGTAGTAGCGCCCGCGGCGCATCTGCTGCTCGGCGAAGGAGACCCCGGTCGCCTCCATGGCGATCACGATCCGACCCGGGCCGGGGTCCGGCACCGCGCCATGGCGGAGCTGCAGGCCTTCCGGCTCCACGATGCCCGGCAGAACGACCTCGACGTAGGGGTGGCTGCTCACGACCACCCTCCCTTCCCTAGTGGTTGTCGCGTTCGTTAGAAGTTCTAACACACGGGTTCCGTGATGGTCAATCGCGACCGTGATACCTTCTAACTAGAATGGGTCGAGAGAACGGGAGAACGGGGTCGTGAACACACCGGATACGGCAACTCCCCGGGAGCGCTACCGCGCCCAGGTGCGGGAGGAGATCAAGAAACACGCCTGGGAGCAGATCGCCGTCGCCGGCACGTCCGCCCTCTCCCTGAACGCCATCGCCAAGCAGATCGGCATGAGCGGGCCGGCCCTCTACCGCTACTTCGCCAACCGCGACGAACTGATCACCGAACTCATCAGGGACGGCTACCGCAGCCTGGCCGACACCTTCCGTGCCCGCGCCCAGGCCGGCGCCGGTCTCGGCGACCTCGCGCACACCATGCGCGGCTGGGCCCTGGAGGACCCCCAGCGGTACTTCCTCCTCTACGGCACCCCCGTGCCCGGCTACCAGGCCCCCGAGGACACCACCCGGCTCGCCTCGCAGATCATGGCCGTCCTGCTCGACGCCTGCACCGCCGAGGGACTCCCCGCCACGCCGCCGTCACCGCTGCACGCACACCTCGACGACCACCGCGCCTGGGCCGGGCAGCACCCGGCGCCGCCGGCGGCACTGCACCGCGCCCTCACCTTCTGGACCCGCCTGCACGGCGTGCTCTCCCTCGAACTCGCCGGCCACTTCACGGGCATGGGATTCGATCCGGCCCGCCTCTACACCGCCGAGGCGTCGGAGATCACGGGCCACTGACCGTGAGCGCAGCAGGACGCGCCCGGACCGCCTGCACGGCGGGCCGGGCGCGTCAGCCGTCCTGCTTCGATCGCCCACGGGCGCTGCCACCGCAGCGCGTCACAGCGTCGCGGTCGTACCCTCCCCGGACGCGCTGCCCGCGAGCCACTGGTCCCATCCCAGGTTGAAGGCGGCGTAGCCGTTGTCGGCCGGGGCCTTGGCTCGGGGCGAGCCGGTGATGGTGACGGGGTCGCCCTGCTTGACCTGGTCGTAGAACCACTTGGCGTCCGACATGGACAGGTGGACGCAGCCGTGCGAGCCGCGGGCGCTGCCGCTGCCCGGATTCGGGTCGCCGGTCGAGTAGTGCACGTACGTGCCGGACTGGGTGAGGTGGACGTCCCAGGGCAGCGTCAGGTCGTAGTAGTTGGGGCTGCCCTTGTCGCAGCTGATGCCGACGCTGCAGGAGGTCATGTGGACCTTCTCCTGCTTGTCGATGACGGCCATCGTGCCGTTCCACGTCGGATACTCGGCGCTGCCCGCATTGATCGACAGGGTGCGCTCCACCTTGTTGTTCCGGGTCACCTTCATGGTGTGGCCGGTCACCGAGACGTCCGCACGCACGTCGTCGCCGATCGTGAAGGTGTGCGTGTAGCTGTGCACGCCGTAGCGTCCGTTGCCGTTGCTGACACCCGTCATGTCGGCGTCGATCTTCACCTTCGTACCGGAGGGCCAGTAACTCTTCGGCCGCCAGTCGGCGCGCTTGTCGCCGAACCAGTGCCACGCGCCGGCCACCGGCTGCGAGGCACTCACCTTCATGTGCTTCTCCACCGTGGCCCGTGCCTTTGCCGCGACCGGGTTCGTGAAGACCACCGAGATCGGCATGGCCACGCCGACCTTGGTTCCCGTCTGCGGGGTGATCGTCTCCAGCAGCATCGGCGGGCCCGCGGGCTTCGTCGGTGACGCAGAGGCGCTCGCACTCGGCTTGCCCGACGCCTTCGCGCCGTCCCCGCTCGCCTTGTCACTGCCGCCCCCGCCGCAGGCACTCGCGCCCACCAGCACCGCGCCCGTGACGAGTGCGACCCCTATGCCCCCCTTGCGCCGTCCCACGACCTGCCCCGCTCTCTCGCTCCTCGGCCCTGACGGGCCCGACTTACTGTCAGACAGTCGGGCGAGGGTCGCAGTTGCATGCGTCGCGTAAAGGGTGTCTCAAGTCTCGGTGTGCACTGCCGGGCCGGGGGCCTGAGCACGCGGCCATGATCCCTGGCGGTCGCGGCCCGCGGAGCAGGGGTCCTTCGGTGTGTGCAAGGTCCCGCTCCGCGTGTCCTCGATGCTCACGCCGAGGTGTCAGAGCATCAGCAGCAGCCGCGTGTTCGGTACGAGCTTGCGGTTCACGCTGGTGCTCTGCACGAAGATCGTGAAGTCGTCGTTGTGGTCCGGCTTGACGCGGACCTCCACGTCCGGCAGGCCGAGCAGGGCTCGCGCCTCGGGCCCCGTGTACACCCGGTCCGTCTTCTTCTCCAGGACCGCGATCTGCTTCCGCGCCTGTATCTTCTCCGACTTGCTCAGCTGGTAGAACGCGCCACCGGTGCGGTAGGTGTGCCCGGATTCGACGACCCAGTCCCGGATTCCCGCGTCACGGGTCACCGGGATCAGCTGGTACTCCGAGGACTTCGCCGGGGTGAGGCCGGCCGCCTTGATGGTGTCCTTGTTGACCGCTTCCGCGCCCATGGAGAACACCGCCCGCGATCCCCGGATGCCCTGGGAGCGGCCCACCATGAACTTCTCGGTGGCCTGCTGGATGACCTGCCCGGCCTCCTCCAGACCCTGTGTGCTCGTGGCGTCCCAGATGGCGATGTTGTTCTTCGGGAAGCCGCACTGCATGGCCTCGCGCTTGCCCATCTGGTCCGGCACCAGAACGGCCAGCGTCCAGTTGTCCTGCTGCGTCTCGATCATCTCGGCCACGGCCGCGACCAGTTCACGCGGATCCCTGGTCGGGGCGTCCGCGCAGCGGTGACTTGCGTTCTCCTGCCCGTCGGTGAGCACGAACGTCAGGAAGCTGTGGTCGCCGTACAGCTGAGCCGTCTGCGCCAGCTCTCGCTGCGACTTCAGTGCCGCCGCCAGCAGAGCCGTCATTCCACCGACCCGGTACAGCTGCTTCAGCGACGGCATCCGCAGCACGTCCTTGTCGTAGATGACGCACTCCACCTTGTCCGCGAAGACGTACACCGTGACGCGGGTCTCCTGGTCCAGCTCCCTCGACCGGCGGGCAAGATACGCGATCTGCTGGTCGGCGACTTCGACGACCTTGCGGCTCAGGTGGGACATGGACGAACTGGCATCCAGCACGAGAGCAACGTGGTTGATGTAGTTCTGGTTCCCGGACATGACGGATCCCCCTCTTGCCGACTCTCTCCGACTCGATGCTCCGATCGTCTCACCGACCACTGACAATCGATCTTGGCTCCCGGACCGGACGAGGAGCGCATCGGGCGGGGGGTGCGGCCGGAGCGCGGCATGCGGAGGTACCGGCGACGCGCCCCGTCTGACGTGCTGTGCGGCAGATCACGGTGACCGATCGGACCGGCACTCCCTACGATGATTGCATCATGCATCTTTCTTGGTGCGCGTCACCCTCTTCGAGGAGACGGATCCCGTGACCACCCGCATCGTCGCGCGCGAGAGCCACTACGAGCGGACGGGCGAGCACCTCTACAAGCCCACTGCTCACGCGGGGGGTGCGTGGAACACCGATGAACAGCACTTCAGCCCACTGGCGGGGCTCGTCGTGCACGAGATCGACCGACACCTCGCGCAGCGGGCCGGGAGCCTGGCGCTCACGAGGATCAGCTACGACATCCTCGGCCGTATCGCCCTCGACGAGTGCGAGATCACGGTGGAGACCCTTCGTCCCGGCCGGACCATCGAACTCCTGGAAGCCGTCGTGGTCATCGCCGGCCGACCCGTCGTCCGCGCCCGCGCCTGGCTGCAGGCTTCTCTGGACACCTCCTCCGTGGCGGACACCCCCGTCGAGCGGCTCCCCGCCCCGGAAGAGTTCGTCCCCTGGGCCATGAACGAGGAATGGAACGGCGGCTACGTCTCCTCCATCGACGTCCGCCGCATGCCCTCGCCCCGCAAGGGGCGCACGGCGGCCTGGGTGTCCTCGCTCGTCGACCTGGTCGCGGGCGAGCCGAGCAGCGCCCTCGCCTCGTACATCGCTCTCGTGGACACCGCGAACGGCATCGCCGTGCAGCAGGACCCCACCGCGTGGATGTTCCCGAACCTCGACCTGACGATCCATCTGCACCGCCGGCCGCGAGGCCCCTGGACCGGCCTGGACACCACTGTCACCTTCGGCCCGACGGGCCAGGGCCTCACCAGCAGCGTCCTGCACGACATCGACGGTCCCGTCGGCCACGCCGAACAGATCCTCACGGTCCGGCCGCTGACCCTCGGCTAGGGCCGTGGCCGGGCGCAGGCCGAGCTGTCCTTCACCCCGACCTACGCCTCCTGGGACCACCCGATCGAGGCCCGCTTCGGCTAGCTGCGCCAGTGGCGGGCCCTCGCGTCACCTTCGCCAGAACAGGTGGTGCCGCACGCCGCTCGGGCTGGGTACGACTTCCAAGTGGAACCGGTCGAGCAGTTCGTCGGGTGACTCCCAGAGCCGTAGTCCGGACCCGAGCTTCACCGGCGAGACCGCCACGTGCAGCGTGTCGACGAGGTCGGCATCCAGGAACTGGCGGATGGTGGTGACCCCGCCGCCGAGTCGGACGTCCTTGCCTTCCGCCGCGTCCCGCGCCCGTTCGAGGACCGTGGCCGGGTCGCCGGCGACGAAGTGGAACGTGGTGTCGGAGAGCGTGAACGACGGACGCCTGTGGTGGGTCATGACGAACACCGGGGTGTGGAACGGGGGCTTCTCCCCCCACCAGCCGCGCCACTCATGGTCCTGCCAGGGCCCGCGCTGGGGCCCGAACTTGTTGCGGCCCATGATCTCGGCACCGATGTGGCGTGCGAAGTCCCGCGTGAAGTAGTCGTCGAGACCCCGGCTCCCCCCGGGATCCGTGCGCATGGGCCAGCTCGCCGTGGCTCCGGCCCAGGCGAACAGCCTCTCGGGATGGTCGTAGCCGAACGGCCGCTCGAGACTCTGGTGCTCACCGGCACCGATTCCGTCACTCGAGACGTTGAAGTTCATGACTCTCAGCAGTTGATCCACGTGTTTCCTCGTCCGGTCCTGTCGCGTCATCGTGCGGCGAGGCGCCGCACACCATGACGTCGAACGGGACATGGCCGGATCGACAGCGGCCCGCGACCTTTTTCCAAGGCGCGTCAGGAAGCGGCCTTTTGGCCACGGCTGAAAGGCATGGAGAGGCGGATCGGCGGGCCGTCATCCTCATGAGCGGACGCGCACCGGCCCTCGCATACGCGAAGGCTGACCGCGCCGCACGTCCATGACCGCTCAGGGCGAGGCTGTCGCACGGCACCCTCGCGGACGACGCCGCAGGGAGGGAGGAGCCGATACAGGCGCACCGTACGGGATGACGAGCCGTCGCCCGGCCGGAACATGCGAGCCCGGTGAGCTGCCGTACTGTCCGGGACACCCTTCTCACCAGGCCGGACAGCGAAACCCTGTCCGGGACGGACGGTAGGCGTTGTCGGCGCCCTCGCCGTTCAGCAGCATCTTTGGGGTCGGAGGCCTCCGGTAGCCGACTCCGTGTGGCCGGTCCCGCACTCGACCGTGCCGTGCGACTGACGATCAGACTCCACGGGGGCCGAACCGCTGCGGCCACGGCAGCCCGCACAGCGCTGTGTCTGCCCCTGACGGGTCCGGAACGGAGAATCACGTGAAGCGCACCCTGACTCAGCTCGGCCTCATGCTCGCCCTGGCCCTGTCGCTCCTCCTGCCCAGCGCGTTACCGGCCGGCGCCGCGCCGGTGCGGGACAACAGCGCGGCCCGGCCCGTGTACTTCGTGCCGGGCTACGCCCCGACAGGCCACCACGACTGTTGGGACGGGTACTGGCGCGCCATGGGCGACGCCATGCGTTCGTACGGGTGGACCGGGTCGTATCACACCGTCAGCTTCTACCACGGTGACACGAACTGCAACACCAAGATCATCGACGGTACGCGCGACGTCTCCATCAGGGAACTGGGCAGACTCCTCGCCTGGAACATCTACAGCTCCTACTCGAAGAACAACATCTCCGTCGATGTGGTCGCCCACTCCATGGGCGGGCTGGTGACCCGGGCGGCGCTCACCGGCGTGGCCCGGAAGGAGAGCGGCTGGCCGCCCTACCTCTATGTCGAGGACGTGGTGACCCTCTCCACGCCGCACAAGGGCACCGGCATGGGACTCCTCTGCGACATCCTCGCCGGCTTCACCCAGTGCGAGGAGATGACCCCCGGGTCGTGGTTGCTGAACACCTGGCTGTACAACGCACCTCAGTCCGCCCAGGGCACCGACTGGACCCTCGTCGGGGCCGAGGACGACGACACCGTGGACAACGAGTCCGCCGTCGGCATGAGCGGCGCCGGCCACACCGTCATCTATCGCGCCGGTCAAGGCATCGAGCACGACGCCATCACTCGGACGACGACCGGCACCTACCAGCAGTGGTACTGGAACTACTACGACAAACCGTCGTACTGGACCAGTGCCGGAGCGCCCCCGGCCCGGGTCGCCAACAACGCCATCTACCACTGGTGGAAGTGGTGACCAGGACCAACACCCGCATCACACCCACGGAAAGGAACATGATGCTCAGACGCATATGGCAGTTCGTCGTGGCGGTCCTCTTCAGCGGCCTCGCCCTTGCCGTCATGCCGACCGCGGCCCACGCGGCGACGAAGGACGCGTGTGTGGACAACCAGGTGAGCGGCACGGTGTGCATCACCGTGTACCACACCGGCACGTTCGTCTCGAAAGTGTACGCAACGCACGAGTACTACTCGGACCGTGGCGACTACTGCGGTGGCTCACTGTGGGACCCCCAGCAGGTCTACATGGTCTTCAGCCTGTCCGGAACGCTCAACACCGGCAAGCCCTACGCCGTCCACGGCACCGGGCGGTGCGACGTGTCCTACACGGAAGACCGGGGGAAGACGGAGTACCGAACCTTCGTGGTCGACCGGACCTTCAAGTTGGGCAGCTCGCTCTGCATGCGCACCACGTACCTCACCCCCGCCGACGACGGCTCCAGGCGAGCCTGTGTCCGGCTGTGAGCGGGGGCGCGCCGTGAAGACGACACGCTACGGAATGATCCTCGCCGCCGCGGCGGCGAGTCTCCTGCTCGCCTCGCCGGCCTCGGCGGCGCCGACATACGCGACGGCGTACTGCGGGTACACCACCGACATAGACGGTCACATCGGCGAGTGCGGCAGGGGTTGGTTCTACGACCCCGGCACATGGGAGAAGCTCAGCGTCCAGGACAGGCACGAGGACGGGCACAGTGCCGTGTTGCTGTGGAGCCGGGGTGGTTCCGACTTCGGCAGCGTCTGGGCCACCTCGGGCGTCGGCACGATAACGGCCGAGGACATCGACTTCCCCGAGGGCGTCACCGTCTCCTTCCGGGTGTGCGCCGGCGAGGCGGGCCCGGCGACGATCCTCCTCGGCACCTGCGGATCCTGGAAGACGGTCACCACATGAGCGCCGTCAGGACCCGCGCGGTCGGCCTGCTCGCGGCGGCGGCGAGTGCGACGGTTGTGCTCGTCGCCACACCGGCCGCCGCCTCGGGGACACCGTTGACGGTCGAGCGCGGAACGTCGGCGTTCCGCACGTGCGCCGAGTCGGAGGTGCTGCCGCAGCACCGTACCGGGACACAGCAGATCCCCGGGGCCAGATCGTCCTGGATCATCTGCTGGAACGGCACCCGGGACGCCGAGATCACCGGATCCGTCCAGGACACGGCAGCGGACGGTCTGTCCGCCAGGGTGTACGTACGGTACCGGCACTGGGAGAACGAGGCGGAGGGCTGGCACTGGCACTATGACGAACGGCTGAACACGGCTTCCGGGAACACCGCGAAGACGTACTACCAGGCCTACAACCTGGATTCGGTCACTCACTCCTTCCAGCCGATATGGGACGTCCAGGTGAAAACCTGCGCGGGCTACGCCGACGGCTACTGCACCGGCTGGAGCTGACACACGCCGAAAGCCTCCCGATCCCGCGCCCCGGGCTGAGGTGAGGACGGGGAACGACAGGGCCCAGGCTCCCGCGCCGGCGAGTTCACTCGCCGACGTGACGAGCCTGGGCCCTGTCGCCACGCGGCACGCGGACGACACCACGACCGCCGGCTCACGGATCACGGCGGTGGGGGGGGGGGGGGGGGGGGGGGGGGGGGGGGGGGGGGGAGAAGGGGGATGGGCAGCGGACAAAGCGAGAGAGGAGGGGAAAGAGGGGGTGAGG
>NZ_JBVIIT010000009.1:118360-293519 GCF_055569615.1 Streptomyces sp. NPDC031379
ACACACACCCCACCCCCCCCCCCCCCCACCCCCTCC
Source organism: Streptomyces sp. NPDC031379 (assembly GCF_055569615.1). Classification (NCBI taxonomy): domain Bacteria; kingdom Bacillati; phylum Actinomycetota; class Actinomycetes; order Kitasatosporales; family Streptomycetaceae; genus Streptomyces; species Streptomyces sp. NPDC031379. The sequence continues at coordinate 118,397 of NZ_JBVIIT010000009.1, forward strand.
CCCCCCCCTCCCCCCCCCCCCCCCCCCCCCCCCCCCCCCCCCCCCACCACCCAGGGCACTCACCAGGGCACAGCCAAGCGAGTGCCCCGCCAGGGCGTGCGGACACGGAGCCGAACGGGTGGTCCTGCCGAGGATGCGGTCAGTGGGCGCCGGGCTTCGCGGCGATGCGCTTCAGAACGTGGTCGGGGGCGAGCCGGTGGACCCGGTCGGAGGAGCCGGATGGGGGGTGAGCGGTCACGACGCCGTCGTCGCCGTCGTAGAGGCAGCATGCCCTGTGTCGCCACGCCGGTCACCGCCGGGCCGCAGCCGTACATCGTGCCCGGGTGGCGCCGCTCACCCGGACCGGTCGGCGGCCCCCGTCGGCAGGAGCCGGGCGGCCGGGGGGGCTTGACCCCGCCGGGCTGGGCCATCGCGGCGTTCGCCCGTGGTTTCAACGAGACGGGTCCGGCCGGTGTGCGGCGCTCCGTCGCCCCGGACGGCGGCGCCGCACGGCACCTGCTTCGAGACCGCGGAGCGACCACAGTCCGTACAGAGCCAGCAGCGGTTTGGCGATCACCCACTCGCCGGGGCGGTAGTCGTCCGCGCGCACGAGCCTCCTGGCGAGATCAGGGCGCTGCCGCCACAAGTACGCGCGGGCCTTGAGCGCATGAGCCGGCTGGGAGGCGATCTTGATGCGGTCGACGTCCTCGAGCAGCGGGATCACGTTCGTGATGTTCTCCCATGTCGTCCCGCTCCGGTCCTCGAGGAGCACCGTGCCGTCGAACCCGAGCACCGACTTCGCGTAGTCGGCCATCAACCGGGCCTCGGCAGCACCACCGCTGGGCGCACCGCCGCTGAAGATCACCCGGGTGCCACGCGCACGGTCGGCGGCGACGGAACGCAGTCCCGCGCGGACCCGCCAGCGGTTGACGAGGTTCGCCGTCGCCTGGGGGTTGCGGAAACCCAGCACGACGACGGCCTCGGCAGCGCCCCCGCTGTCCCCCACGAGCGTCCGGGACCAGCGCCAGTTCAACCACTCACCCCAGGCCAGGGCAGCCACCCCGGCCAGGGCCAGTCCTGTCCTCCGCCGCATGCGGCGACTCTAGGGCACCTCGGCGGCACAGTCTTTTCGGCCGGCGACGAGCGGACCGTCGGCTCAGGGTGCGGTGAACAGGGTCGGGAAGCGGGGGGCCAGCCATGGCCGGGGACCCCAGGCGAGGATCCGGCCCTGGGCGATGGCACGCCAGGGATTGAGCCGGCCCAGCGCGATGAGCAGGAAGGCGACGGGATCGAGCAGGATGGCGCAGTCCGCGCGCTGCGCCGGTGCCCCTGGTGTCACCTGCACGGCGCCGTCGGCCAGGGACACGGTGAACGCCTCGCCTCCGCGCAGCCGGATCCGGTAACGGGCCGTGAGGCCGGCCGTGGCCGCGGGGTTCGTGACGCGCGGCATCACCGAGAGCATGAACGGCATGCACAAGCCCACCCGTTCCCGGTCGACCATGTGCGGGCGCTTCAGGGCGCGAGCCAGGTCGTATCCATGGCCGAGCATGTGCGTGAGCAGGTACGAGGCGAGAACGGACCGGTCCATCGGGCCCAGGGGGGTGGCCGGTGCCGGGCCGTCGGCCGCGGGGCGCGACAGGGCGTTCAGGAACGCCTCGGCCTGCTCCGTGATCATCGTCGCGAGAGGCTCCGCCCGGCGCTCCCCGAAGTCGGCGAGGGACTCCGCGTTGGCCCGGGCGAGGCTCTGGGGCGTTCCGTCGCCGTAGGGGCGCTCCCGCCCGGCTGCCAGGTCGGCCATCAGTTCGTTGGCCATGGCCAGATGGGCGGCTGCCTCGCCGACCGTCCACTGCGACCCCGGCACGGCCAGGGCCGTGTCGCTCGCGCTCCGCACCAGTGTGGCGATCTCCTCGGCGGTGCCCCGGATCGCCTGCCCCAGCCCGTCGGGCAAGGGCCACGAGCCGTCCTGCCGTACCGTCGTGTGCACGTTGCTCGCTCCGCTCCCCATCCGCCCGGCAGGCCCGACGTGCCCGCGGCGCTGGTACCCAACCAGACCCGAGGGCGCGCGGCAAGTCCCCGCACGCCCCCCTGGAGTCACCGCCGGTCAGTTCGTGGAGCCGGAGCCGGAGCCGGAGCCGGAGCCGGGACCGGGTGGGATGTGAACGGTCATGATCAGGTGGCAGGTCTCGGTGCCCGAGCCGCGGTAGGTGTGGGGGGCGTCACCGTCGAAGCTCGCGGTCTGTCCGGCTTCGACGGGGTGCTCGGTGCCGTCGACGACGAGGATCATCCGGCCGGAGGTGACGCTGACGGTCTCCACGACGCCGGCCTGGTGGGGGTGGCTGGGGTACTCCTCACCCGGCTCCAGCTTCCAGCGCCAGACCTCGACCGGGGCCGGTCCCGAGGTGGTCAGCATGAGCCGGGCCTCGCTGCCCCGCTCCCCGGCCCACAGGGGCATGACGGCGTCGGCGGAAACCACCCGGACGCGGCCCTCGGCCGGGCCTTCCATCAGCGCGGAGACCGAGACACCGAGGGTGTCGGCGAGGCGGACCAGGGTGGCGAAGTTCGGGTTGCCCTGGGCTTTCTCCAGACCGACGAGGGCTCCCTTGCTGACCTTGGCGCGGCGCCCGAGTTCGTCCAGGGACAGGCCCGCCCGGGTACGTGCGGCTCTGACGTTGTGCGCGAGCGTGCGCAGGGCTGCCTCTGCCTCGGGCACCTGATCACCGTCCTGACGGAATAGTCACTGGAATGGACCGCCCGGTCGTTTGGTTGACAAGCGCCGGTCGTTTCATTGTACGGTCGAGTCGTTCCATTGTGAAAGTGGCGAAGTTGGGGAAGTGTCGTGATCGCTCTGCTGCTGGCCCTGGGCAGCTCTCTCGCCTATGGATGCGCCGATTTCCTCGGTGGTCTCGGCGCACGCAAGGCACATGTGCTGCGCACGGTGATGGTGGCCGCCCCGGCCAGCCTCGCGGTCGAGCTGCTGCTGTGGCCGGTCCTGGGTGCCTCGTTCACCTGGGCGAGCGTCGGGTGGGGTGCGGCCTCCGGCGTAGCGTCCGCCGCGGCGTTCGCCCTGCTCTACAGGACCCTCGCGATCGGCCCGATGAACGTGCTCTCGCCCATCACCGCGTTGGTGTCCGCCGCACTGCCGGTCGCGGTCGGCCTTCTCCAGGGTGAGCACCTGGCGCTGGCCGGCCTTGTCGGGCTGCCGCTGGCGCTGGCGGCGGTGGTGCTGGTCAGCGCCGGGCACGGAGCACGCTCGTCCCGTCCGTCGCGGACGGCGCTGCTGCTGGCCTTCGGTGCGGGTGCCGCCATCGCCCTGCAGCTCGTCTTCCTGCACCAGGCCCCCTCGGACAGCGGCGTGGCACCGCTGATCATCGGCAGGGCGGTCTCCTCGGCCGTCACCCTGGCCGCGGCCGCGGTGATGTACCGCCGGCTGGGCCCGGAGAGGCCCGCCTACGCGATCTCGACGACCGCGGGCGTGCTGGACTCGCTGGCGAACCTGCTGTTCCTGCTCGCCGCCCGCAGCGGAGACCTCACCGTCGTCGCCGTGATCACCGCCCTGTACCCGGCCGGCACCGTCCTGCTCGCCCGCAGCGTGCTCGCCGAGCGTATCCACCGCAGCCAGCTCATCGGGCTGGGCACCGCCGCCGTCGCCGTCGGCCTCCTCGCCCTCACCTGACCCGCCGCACCCTCCACGCAGAGAGAACCCGCATGTTCATCCAGCCCTGGGACGCCGCCCTGGACGACGCCGAATGGCGGACCTGGATCGCCGACGGCCACGACTTCGGCCAGCTCAGCGTCAACGGCCTGCCCGGCCGGCCGCCCGCCGTCGTCCCCACCCACTTCACCACCGACGCCGGACGGCTGCTGATCCACCTCGCCCGCCCCAACCCGGTCTGGAAGGCGATCGAGCACGACCCGAACGTCACCTTCACCGTCGTCGGCGACTACGCCTTCGTCCCCGGACCCTGGCGCGCCCAGCCCGGCGTCCCGCCCACCGACGGCGTGCCCACCAGCTACTACGCGGCCGTCCAGTTCACCTGCCGCGCCCACATCATCGACGACCCCGAGGCCAAGGCCGAGCTGCTGCGCCGCCAGATGGCGCACTTCCAGCCCGACGGCGACCACGCCGCCATCGACCCCGGCCGGCCACCCTACGGACGCATGCTCAGCGGCATCCGCGGCCTGCAGCTCGACGTCACCGACGTACGGGCCAAGTTCAAGTACGACGACCACAAACCCGTCGAGCACCGAACCGCCGTCGCCGGCCGCCTCACCGAGCGCGGCCAGGGCCTGGACGTGCCCACCGCACGCGGGCAGCTGCGCCGCCTGGACCGCATCGGCCCCTGGAAGCCCTGACCCCCGCCACCCGACACACGCACGAGACAGGACTTCACCTCATGACCGCCTTCCGCATCAGCCCCGCCGTCGCCGACGCCTTCCCCGACACCCTCATCGCCCTGGTCATCGCCGGCGGGCTGCGCGGCCACGAACCCTGGCCCGACACCGCCGCCTCTCTCGAGGACCTGGAGCGGCGGCTCGCCGACGGCACCTGGCAGGCCGCCGACGAGACCGACCCCCGCATCGAGGCGTGGCACACCGCCTACCGCTCCTTCGGCACCAACCCCCGCCGCGTCCGCCCCAGCGTCGACGCCCTCGGCCGCCGCATGACCAAGAAGGGCCGGCTGCCGCGCATCACCCCCGCCGTCGACTCCTACAACTCCGTCTCCGTCCGCCACGGCCTGCCCGCCGGCGCCTTCGACCTCGCCCACGTCACCGGCGACGTCGACATCCGCCACGCCGACGGAAGCGAGGAGTTCACCCCGCTCGGCGAACCCGGCACCGTGGAGAACCCCAAGCCAGGCGAGGTCGTCTACGCCGACACCACCGGCGTCCTGACCCGCCACTGGAACCACCGCGACGCCCACCGCACCCGCGTCACCGAAGACTCCACACACGTCGCCTTCGTGCTGGAGACCCTCCACGCCACCCGCGACGGCGACCTCCTCGAGGTCGCGGTGAGCGAACTCCAGGGCCAGCTCATCCCGCACGCCGAGCGGACCGCGGTGTACTACCTGAGCCCGGCCCGCCCCGACGCCGCCGTCTGAGCCCACGGTTGCGGGTTCCGCTCGCACGACCGATGAGTTCCGCCTCGCCGCGACCCGACGACCCATTCCGCCATCGACGGCACCGGCTGGGTCCGGGAATCCGTCGACCGGGCGCCGCTGACCGAGGTGGGGCAGATCTTCCGGATGGACATGTACCACCCCAACCATCCGGACGGTGACTACCAGGTGGCCAACAAGGTCCAGGTGCTCGACCCGCCCCGTGCCATCGGCTGGCTCACGGGGCAGGAGAAGGACGACGGTCACCTGGAGTTCGGCGGCTGGATCTGGCGTTACGACCTCGCGCCGCTCGGCCCGTCCGAGACCGAGGTCACGCTCACCTACGACTGGTCGGCGGTGCCGCCGTACATCCGGGAGTACATCCGGTTCCCCCCGTTCGGCCCGGAGCACCTCACCGACTCGCTGCGCCACCTGGTCGAGCTTGCCGCACCGACGTCCCCGGCCCGGACGCCCGGCGGCCGGACACCTGACGGGCGGCCGTAGCGGTCCCCTCCCACAACCGGCCTACGATCACCTCGAAGGGGGTGGTCGCATGGCCGGGGACCGGCGCTCCTGGGCGCGGCTCGGGGGATGGTTCGGACGGGCGGCGCGGCGGCGGGCGGGGGACGAACTCGCCGAGGTGGAGGCGCGGATCACCGCGTTCGGGGTGGCGCTCGACGAGCACGACTTCTCGCCGGGGGAGGCGGGGGCCACCGACGCGATGCGCGCCGACCTGGGGCGGGCCCTGGACGCGTACGACGAGGCCAAGCGGGCCTTCGTCGGAGACCGGGACCTGGAGGACGCCCTCGACGTGCTGCGGGCGCTGGACGACGGGTGGCACGCGCTGGCCTGTCTCGACGCCCGGCGGGCGGGGCTGCCGCTGCCCCGTCGGCTGCCGCTCTGCTTCTTCGACGCCCGGCACGGGCGGGCCGTGCGTGAGCTGCCCTGGGCCCCGGCGGACGGGACCAGCCGCAATGTAGCGGTGTGCGCGGCGTGCGGGGTGCGGCTGGGGGAGCGGCGCGGCGGGGGAGGAGGGGGAGTTCCCGTTCCCCGGCGGGCGGGGTCCGGGTCCGCGCTCCGGCAGCCGGGGCCCGTGCGGGCCGCCGCCCACCGCGCGCCGGGCGAGGAGGCGGGCGACGAGGCGGGCGAGCGGGCGTACGGGCAGGGCCCGGGAACCGCGCGGGTGCGGCTGCCGGCCGTGGGGCGGCCCGCAGTGCTGGTGGTGCGGTGCGACAGCGCCGAGCAGCTGACCGTCGTTCTGCTGCTGCGCGGCAACCCGCGCAAGGGCTACACACTGGGCGACGGCTTCCGGCCGGTGCACGCCCGGGTGCCGCTGCGACGCTCAGGCAATCGCGAAGTGGCCCGGTTCCAGGTGGAGTTCCGGGGCGGGGCCCGCGCCGACTGGGAGGCGTGGGCCGAACCCGTCGACGCCGTACCGCGGTTCACCGACCGGATCCACGGGAGCGGGGGCGACCTCGTGCGGTACGCGGGCGCGGGCGGCCCGGCCGTGCTGCGGCACCGCGGGCGCGGCGACGTACGGCTGTCGGCCCTGGACGACGACCTCGCCGAGTGGGCCGAGGCGGCCCGCGGCAAGGGCGACGCCGACCTGCCGCTCCGCCTGCCGGGGCCCGGCGTCTACCAGGTGCAGGCCCGGGGAAGCTGGGTCATCGAGGCCGAGCCGGCGGACGGAGACCCGCAGTCGGGGGGGGGAGGAGCGAGGGTGAGGGGGGAGCGGGGGCGTGAGGGAGGTGCGGGCCCCGTGACCCGGGCCCGGGCGCCCTGTGCCCAGCATCGGTCGCCATGGAGCGCGATGGACATCACCGGCCCCGGCGACGAGAATGACCGCCCACAACCCACCGAGATTTCTGCCCGGTGATGGAGTCGGTGCGGGGCGCGTGTCCCCTCTCCGCGCCAGCACTGGACGGTTCCAGGCGGCGACCACGGGTCGGTACATCCGGGCACCGACGACCCACGTGTGCCGTCCCGCCGGGCAGCGAAATGGACTCGCCGTGCCGTCGGCGAACTACCGTTCCCTGCTGCGCACCCCGGGCGCCGCGGCCTTCTTCCTGCCCGCATCGCTCGGACGCGTCGGCGTCGCGATGACCGGCCTGAGCATCGTCTGGCTCGTGCACAGCCACACCGGCACCTTCGCCTCGGCCGGCCTGGTCAGCGGCGGGTTCGCGGTGACCGACGCGCTCGTGGCGCCACAACAGGCCCGGCTGGTGGACCGGTTCGGGCAGATCCGGGTCCTGCCGCCCGCACTGCTCGCCCACGCCCTTGCCGTGGCCGTCCTCGTGTCCCTGGTCGCGGCGGACGCCTCCGACCCCTTCCTGACCCTGGGCGGCGCGCTGGTCGGGGCCAGCGTTCCCCAGCTCGGCGCGATGTCCGCGGCACGCTGGGCGGCACTGCTGCGCACCGGCCGAGCGGCGGAGCTGCCCGCCGCCTTCGCCCTGGAGGCGATCAGCAACGCGGTGGCCTACCTCGTCGGCCCGATGTCGGTCAGCGCACTCGCCGCGGCCGGACATCCCGTGGCCGGCACCGTGCTGGCCGCCTCCCTGTCGGTGGTCGGCGGTCTGCTCCTCGCGGCCCGGCGCGACAGCGCACCCTTGCCGGCGGACGACAGCGCCGCCCACGCCCGAGAGGACCGGTCGTTGCTGCGCGGCGCGGTCTTCCTGCTGATGGGCCTCAACCTCGCCATCGGCGTCTTCTTCGGTGCCATGCAGGTGTCCGTGACCGCTTTCGTGGTGGAGCACGGCGCACCGGGCGCCGCGGCCCCGGTCTTCGCCGTCTCCAACTGCAGCGGACTGCTGGCCGGATGGCTGTACGGGCTGCGCCGATGGCGTGCCGCACCACCGGTACAACTGCTGGCGGCGACCTGTGCGCTGACACTCGGCACGTTGTTGCTCCTCACGGTCGGCTCACCGTTCCGGCTCGGACTGGTCATGGTCCTGACCGGCGCCACCGTCCCGCCCCTTCTGGTGCTCTTCCCCGTGCTCACCGAGTCGACCGTCCACCCGGCCCTCCTGACCCAGGCGTTCTCCTGGCTCGGCTCCGCGAGCGCGGCAGGATCGGCCGCAGCGGCGGCGGTCTCCGGCTGGGCGATCGACTCACTCGGGCCGGACGGCGGCTTCGCGGTCACCGTCACGGCCGCCGCCGCCATGACACTCCAGAGCCTCGCCGGCCTACGCCTGCTGCGCACACCGAAGAGAGGCAGCCGGCACGGGCGGAACCGACCATCGATCGAGCCCACCCGCCTGCGGCGTGACGGGGTCCGCAGGAGCGGCGGGCGAAGTCACACCACGGTGCTCAGCAGCAGAAGACAGGCCAGGGACGTGAGGGAGAGCAGAGTGTGGGACACCGTCCAGGTCCGGAGCGTGCCGCTGATCGACGTGCCGAAATACTCCTTGGCCATCCAGAAGGCCGCGTCGTTGACATGACCCGCGAAGGCTGCGCCCGACCCCAGCGCCAGGGCGAGCAGAGAGGCCTGAGAGGGTGCCAGGCCGTGCGCAAGAGGGCCGATGATGCCGGCCGCGGTGATGGTGGCGATGGTGCCGGAACCGACGATGGTCCGCATCAACGCGGCGATCAGCCAGCCGAGGAGGAGCAGCGGGATGTGGAGGTGGCCCGCCGCCTGGGTGACGGCTCGATCGACACCGGTGTCCTGCAGTGCTTGCGAGTAACCCCCACCGGCGGCGACGATCACGATGACGCCCGCGACGGGTGCGAAGCTCTTGGCCAGGGACGCCTGAACGTGGCGCCGGCTGAATCCGAGCGCGTACCCGAAGGTGATCAGCGAGACGAAGACCGTGACCAGCAGCGCGATCATCGGGGTGCCCAGGAACTCCACGACGGCGTACAGCCTGCCGTGCGACATCGGAACGCTGTCGAAGACGGCCTTGAGCGTCATCAGCACGATGGGGAGCAGGATGGTGCCGAGAGTGACCGGCAGGCTCGGCATCCGGTAGGAGGCCGCCGCTTCGGCGTGCCCCGCATCGGAGTCGGTGCCTGCCGCGTCGTCGTGGTGGTGCGGGTCGGTGGTGAAGGCGGCAGTGGCGGAGTCGGGCACATGGGCCGGCACACGGGGCCAGATGTAGGCGGTGAACAGGGGGCCGACGACGATCGCGCACGGCAGGGCCACGAGGAGCCCGTAGAGCATGGTGAGACCGATCGACGCGTGCACCGCCTGGATCGCGATCAGCGGTCCCGGATGCGGGGGGACCAGCGCGTGCACCGTGGCCAGTCCGGCCACGACCGGCATGCCCACCCGCAACACCGGGTAGTGGAGCTGCTTCGCCAGTTGCAGCACCAGAGGCATCATCATCACGAAGCCGACCTCGAAGAACATCGGCAGACCGATGAGGGCCGCGACCAGCGTGACCGCCCACGGCAGCCGTTCGGGCCGGACCATGCGGGTCAGGGTGTCGACGACCTGCTCGATGCCACCGGAGTCGGCCAGCATGCGGCCGAGGATCGCGCCCAGCATGATGAGTACGCCCACCGCACCGGTCATGCGGCCCAGCCCGGTCGTGAAGGAGACGATGGCCTGTTGGGCGGACTGCCCGGCCAGCAGCGAGACGGCCAGCGCACTCACCGTCAGAGCCAGGAAGGCGTGGATCTTCAGCCAGCTGATGAGCAGGACGACGATGGCGATGGACACACCCACCACCACCAGGAGCCACGCGTTCTCAGAAGCACCGGCCTGACCTGCCGACAACAGCCCGCCCGCCGAGTTCACCATCCAGTGGTCTCCGTTCCCGTTCCCCGCCTCGCCTGGTGCGCGGGCTCCGGGGCACGTCGACGGACCGCCCAGTCGCGGATGGACAACCTGACAAACGACACCACATCGAGTTCGCACCGGACCGGCGCAACGAGGACATGGCTGCCGTGGATCACTCGATCAGCGCGATCCACGGCGGATGCCGAGCCGGTCGTCCACCGGCCGGGGCCTTGTCACCGATGGGGCGACAGGCGAGGGAACCTGTGGCCTAGAGCGAGTCGAGGCCGAGTTCGTGGTTCTTGATCGCCTCGCGGACGGCGTTCACGAAACCGTTCCAGAAGTGGTCGGCGTAGGGGCTGTCGGTGCTCGGCACGCCGGCCGTCGCCCTGCGCTTGGCCCCGCCGGAGAAGTCACCGAACATCGCCACGCGCAGCGCCGTGGACAGCTCCAGCTGGGCGCCCGCGCCGGTGCGAGTGCGGTTGACGATGTTGGCCGGGTCGTCACCGTTGATGGGGTCGGTGGCGCCCGCGAAGACCACGGTCACGTTCCAGTCGGGCTGGGTCGCGGGGGAGGTCAGACCGTACTTCGTGAAGGCCGCCAGCAGGTTGCGCCTGAGCCGCTCGTCCCGGCCGCCGATGATGATCTTCTTCACGGACGTGTCGTCGAAGCCGTGCAGGGAGACGGCGTACAGGTTGTCGCCGCAGACGGCGAGGGCGGCCGGGTCGTCGCAGTGAGTGGAGGTGACGTGCTGCGCGGCCGAGTTGGCCAGCGCCTCGAACATCCAGTAGTCCCGCTGCGGCTCTCCCGGCACCGCCGCGCTCGCCGGGTCGGTGTTGGCGTCGAAGGGCGTGTAACCGGCGACGGCCATGCACAGCTCGCTCGTACCCGCCTCGATCCCACCGCCGTGCGGCGCGATCACCGCCGTGCTGCCGACGGGGATGCTGGTGCTGCGGGCGTTGTCCGTGACCGACACCGGCGCGCCGATGCGGAACCGGCGCATCCAGTCGGTGCCCTCCTTCGCGGCGGTACGGGTGTACAGCTCGGTGTTGGACCCGTACTGGTCGGCTGCCGCGGCCGGCGTGGCGCCGCTGCCCACCACGGCGTTGAGGGTGGGCAGGCCGGCGGCGACGGCGGCGACGGAGGCGAGGACCTTGCGTCTGCTGGTGTCGTTCATGGGGGTGATCCTGCATCACATCCCGATGACTGTCTCCAGCGACCCCTCTGGACATGACAACTCCGTGGCCCGTGAGGGCAGCCCCGGGCCGGAGCACGCGCAACCCGTGCAACCCGCGCAACCCGCGGAACCCTCGGGACCCGCAAAATCGGATGCCCCGGCTCGGCCGGACTTCCTAACCTGCCCGCATGGACAGCGGACCCGCACTCCTGAACGTGATCGACGTCGAGGCCACCTGCTGGAAGGGACAGCCCCCGCCGGGGGAAGTGAGCGAGATCATCGAGATCGGGCTCACCGTCGTCGACCTGGCCGCGCGCCGCCGTCTGTCACGGCATCGCATCCTGGTGCGGCCGGCGCGCTCGCATGTCAGCGACTTCTGCACCGAACTGACCGGTCTGACCCGGGCCGAGGTGGCCGGCGGGGTCTCGTTCGCCGAGGCCTGCCGGACGCTCGTCGAGGAGTACGACGCCCGGGGGCGCCCCTGGGCGAGCTGGGGCGACTACGACCGGCGCCAGTTCGAGCGGCAGTGCCGGGCCGGCGCGGTGGCGTACCCGTTCGGGCGTCCGGCGGAGGCGGGGCACACGAACGCCAAGGCCGTGTTCACCGAGGCGTACGGGCTCCGCAAGCGCCCCGGCATGGACGGCGCACTGCGCATCGCCGGTCTGCCGCTGGAGGGCCGGCACCACAGCGGCGAGGACGACGCGTGGAACATCGCGGCCCTCGTCCTCGATCTCGCGGAGCGCGGGGCGTGGCGCTGACAGGGCGTGGGCGAAGCCACGGTGAGTCCCTCTCCCGTAGGAGCGGATGTACGCGCTCGTCCGGCGCCGGCGGGAGGGCACTGGCCCCACAGCCGGGTGGATTTCGCTTCCGGCCCGTGACGACGAGGGGGCCGGTGAGGGTTGTTCGGGTATGAACCGACGACTGATGAGCGTGGCGGCCACAGCGGCTGCCGTACTGGCCGGCGCTGCGGCGGTCTCGGCGGCTCGGCCGGCATCGGCCGCCCCCGCGAAGCCGCAGGCCCCCAACCCCCACGGAGGCGCCGGGCAGTTGCACACCACCAAGTCCGCGCACCTGCGCGCCGGCCGGGGGACGCGCAATCGCTCGCTCGTGGGCCTGCCGAGGAACACCGACTTCTACGCCGAGAGCTGGGGCGTGGGGAGTGACGGTGCGTGGTGGGCGTACGGCGTGGTGGTCTCCGGCCCGACGAACGGCCGCCGCGGCTGGGTGAACGGAGCGGACGTCGCCACCGGCCACCGACACTGACCGCCGGCACGGGGCCGGGCTCCGCCGTGGAGGGTCGGGGCTCGGACAGCACGCGGGTCTGAGCGTCGATCCTCCTGGACCGTGCTGGACGAAGGCGTGCCGGCGCCGGTCGTCGAGGCAGACTCGACTGGACGAGGAAACTGGCTGATCCCGTCAGTGCAGGCCAGCTCCGAGACGCCGCGCAAGACCGATCAGATCGTCCAGCCGCAGCACCCGTCCGTCGAACCCTGGCAGGGGGACATGCAGCGGTGCGGTCCAGCGGGCAGGGATCCCGTCCAGTCCGTAGTAGGCGCCCGCGAGACCTCCAGTGACGGCCGCGACGGTGTCCGTGTCACCGCCGACGTCGATCGCCGCCCGGATCGCTTCCTCGAAGGTGGTGGTGCTGCGCAGAGCCCAGACCGCCGACCCCAGGCACGGCCATACGGCGCCGTTGAACTCGGTCGCCTGGTCGGGATGCCAGTCGTCGGCAAGGACCGTGGCATACCGCTGACGGTGGTCGGGATGGACAAGGTCCAGAGTGTCAGGAAGGGCCGGGCGGGGGTCGGTGCCCGCCAGGGTCTGACGAACGAGGTCGTGGAATACGGCGGTGCCTTCCCACGCGGCGCGATCGCCGTGGGTGAGGGCGGCGATGCGCCGGGCGGCATCCATCGTGGCCGACTGCCCAGCACGTGCGAAGTAGACCGCGGACGTCGATGCCCGCATCAAGGAGCCGGTGCCTGCTGCTCGCTGGTTGACCTGGAAATGGGTCGCGGCAGCCAGATCCCACGGCTGGCCGTTGGTCAAAACGTCTTCGGTCTGCAGACCGATGTCTTTGGGATCACCTGCCGCCCACTGTTGGAAGCGGGCGAAGATGTCCGGCAAGTCCAGTCCGCCCCGCTGCAGGAGCGACTCGGCGACCAAGACGGCCATCTGCGTGTCGTCCGTGGCTTCGCCCGGTTCCCAACCGCCGCCCCCGCACATCTCGCCACTGCCCCCTGGCTGCGGGAACCGGGCTGAGAACGCCCCCTGGGGACCGAACTCGAAAGGTGCCCCCAATGCGTCGCCCACCGCGGAGCCCACGACGGTTGCGACGGCTCGCTCCATAGGCTTCATCCGCGCAGGCTATAGGGGTCAGAGCCAGAGACATCCCCGCATCCACACGCGCCGGGAACATCACCGTCCGGAGCACGGCCAGCCCCGCGGCGGGGAGGCGGCGGGGCTGGAGCGAACCTGGGGAAGTGTCAGCCCGTCAGGAACCAGAGCTGGGAGGTGGTGGCATGTCCGCCGGGCATCTCACGTAGGGGTGCCACGTTGTCGTCGCCGTAGGTGGAGGTGACGGCGAGGTCTTCGTTCAGGTAGGGCACCAGGGCCCAGGCGTCGCCGTCGAGGGTGGGCCGCAGCCTCCACCACTGCGCCTTCTTGGTGGCCTGGCACGGGGCCAGATGGACGAAGGTGCCCGCGTCGCCCCGGACTTCCGCGCAGTTGCCGGTGGTGGTGATCGTCCACTCGTAGACGGTCTCGCCCTGCGCCGTCCTGGTCGGGGTGAAGCGGAAGGTGCGCGGGTACGGGTGGTCGGCCCGGTAGTACACCTGCAGGTAGGTGTCTTTGCCGCCGGAGCCGTCGTCGGGGATGAGGTAGTTGGTGTGGGCCACGCTGGTGATCACCAGGGGTCCCGAGGGAGCGATGGGTGCGGCGGGCGCCGCCTGGGCAGGCGCGTCGAGCGCCAGGCCGGTCAGCGCCGCGAGGGCGGCGCAGAGGGTGAGGATCCGCTGTCGAATCGGCAGGGTCATGGAGATGTGCCCTTCCTCCTGGATGCCACGGGTTGTCGTCCGTGACATAGGTGATTCAACCGCGACTCCCACCACGAAGAGGATCACCCGGGCGAGTGAAGAATGCCATCTGACCTGCAGAAACGACCCTTCTCAGGGGTGTGCATCACAGGTCTTCCACGGCCTGAGTGCCCCGGCGACGCCGCCAGGAGCCCGTACCGCGTTCCTCAGCGGGGCGCCGCCTCGTGCGGCTGTCGACCCGTCAGACTCCGGTCGACGGGGCGGGGGTGAACCGTGTCGGTCTGTCCGGCATTCCATGAACACTTCGGCCTTCGTTCACGGGCTGTCCGCCTGGCCGGAGGAGTCTCGTTCGGTCTGTGCGGGGACCGTCGTGCCGCCCTGTCTCCGCGACCTCTGGACGGACACCCGTGACCGCAACACGCACCCGCCGACGGTACCGTGATCTCGCTCTTCTCCTCGTCACGGGATCGGCGCTGGCCGGCACGCTGGCCGCCTCCCCTGCCCATGCGGCCCCGGCCGACGACATCCGCGTCGACGAAGTGGTCACCACCGGGGATGTCGAGGACTCGATCGAGCTGTACAACAAGGGCACCGCGACGATCGACATCTCGGGCTGGATCCTCAAGGACGACAAGGACGGCTCGGAGTACAAGATCGCTTCCCGGACCACCCTGGCCGCGGGCGCGTTCCGCGCCTTCGACGTCCACGCCGAGTTCGGCCTGGGATCGGACGACAAGGCCCGCCTGTACCTGCCGGACGGAAAGACCCTGGTCGACAGCTTCTCCTGGACCGGGCATTCCGCCCCCTCCTGGTCACGCTGCCCCGACGGCACCGGTGCGTTCGAGCCGGCCGAGGTGACCCTCGGCGCCGCCAACGACTGCGGCGGCACGGGCGGGGGCGGTGACACCACGCCGGTGGCGTGGCCCGGCGGCAGCTCCGTGACGACCGCTGACGCCTCCAACGTCTTCGGACAGGACCTCAGCGGCCTCTACCAGGAGGGCAGCGTGATGTGGGGCGCCCAGAACAGCGGAAGGCTGTGGCGCCTGGTCCGGAGCGGCTCCGGCGGCTGGACCCCCGACACCGGCAGCGGATGGACGTCCGGCAGGACCCTGCGCTTCCCCGGCGGCACCGGCAGCCCCGACAGCGAGGGCGTCACCCTGACCGGCGGCGGATCCGCAGCCGGCGTGTACGTCGCCAGCGAACGCGACGGCGACGCTTCCGGCACCAGCCGCCTGTCCGTCCTGAAGTACGACGTCTCCGGCAGCGGCTCCACACTGACCGCCACCAAGGAGTGGAACCTCACCTCCGACCTGCCGTCCGTCGGCTCCAACCTCGGTTTCGAAGGCATCACCTGGGTCCCCGACACCTACCTGAGCGGCGCCGCCTTCAAGGACGCCTCGACCGGAGCGGCCTACGACCCGGCACGCTACGGCGCCCACAGCGGGGGCGTGTTCTTCACCGGAGTCGAAGGCACCGGCATGATCTACGGCTACGTCCTGCAGGACTCCGGCGCCTTCACCCGCGTCGCGTCCAGCGACAGCGGCATGAGCGGCGTCATGGAACTCCAGTGGGAACCCCAGGCCGCCCGCCTGTGGGCCGTCTGCGACGACACGTGCGACGGCCGGCACCGCACCCTGCGGGTCGACACCTCCTCCGGCGCCTTCACCACCACCGCCGCCTACGACCGCCCCACCGGCATGCCCGACTACAACAACGAAGGCTTCACCCTGGCAGGCGCCGACGAGTGCGTCGCCGGATCGAAGCCCGTCTACTGGTCCGACGACACCAATGACGGCGGCCACGCACTGCGCAAGGGCACCCTCAGCTGCTGACACCTGCCCCGGCAGGCCCGCGCTGTCAGTGGCGGCTGAGAAGCTGGAGCGATGGACCGTGATGACGAGCAACTGCTGCGCGGCCGGGTCTACGGCGCCGACCACGAACACCCGGGCCCGGTGCCGGGCCGACGCTACGTCGAACTGGTCGGCGGCCCGCTGGACGGCCTGCTCCTCGACGTCACCGGCTGGACGCAGGACGAGATCGACACCGGCGCCGCCCTGCGGACGGAGCTGGCTCGGTTCGGGCCGGACGGCCGGGCGCTCTACGACCCGCGCCCCGGCGACGCAAGCCGCTTCGACTGGTCCGGCGACAGCCTCTGACCCCCACCGCCGGCCGCCGGGGCACACGGCACCCACGGCGCCGCCGATGGGCCCACCTGATGACGTCCGTGCCCGGGGCGGAGCCGGGCGTGTCCGTCAGGGCGCGGTGTACCGGGTGGTGAGGCAGTCGCCGCACACATCGGTCCCGGGGGCGAGGTCGGCGGCCCGTCGGCAGTGGCCGCAGACACCTTCGAGCTGGTGTGCCCCACACAGACACAGCCACACGTATGCGTCGAGATCGTCAGCGGTCTGGGTCAGCACGACGCATGCTTCTCGCGAGGAGCACTCCGCGCATGCGTAGGCCGGCGGCTGCCCGCCCTCGGTGGTCGCCCCGGGGAAGCTGCCCGCGCCGTAGGCGTCCACCGCGTCCGCGATGTTCTCGTACGCCTTGCCGCACAGCAGGCAGCCGACGGGCCGCACACCGGCGTTCCCGGGAGTGACGAGCGCCGTGAAGTGGCCGCAGGACAGGCAGCGCAGCGTGTGACCGCCGGCAAGCTCGAGTTTCTCGCCCAGCGGGGCCAGGCGGCGGTCGACCAGAGCGCGGATCCGGCCGACCAGCGGTCTGACGGTCTCCGTCAGCTCCCGCGCCTCTTTTGCCGCATCGATGCTGTCGTCGGGCAGCAGCTCCTCGTCGATGAACGTCAGCAGCAGGTCGAGAACGGGCAGGGCGCGTGCCTCCACGGCGACCGCGGTGTCGGCGCCCGGGAAGTGGGTGAGACGGTTGCGCACATCGCCCAGGGCCGTGAGGGCGCCGTTCGCCGGATCGATCGGGTGCGCGATCCTCACGTCGTCGCGCAGGCGCCTGAGGGCGCCCGGTGTCCCGACGCTCCTGAACTCGCCCAGGCGGTGGAGCCGCTCGTCGAACTTCATGGGGTGCATCCACACCAGGGCCGGATCGTGCCGTTCCAGACGTGCCTTGAACAGGGTCTCGGCCGCGGACTGAAGATGCAGCACCGCGTACCTCAGCGCGCGGCCCTCCGGCTCGTCGACCAGCGACCTGACCGAGCTGTGCAGGTGGTCGAGGCCGTTGACGACGACCGGGAAGCGCATGTCACCGCGGCTGCTCATCCCGTCCCTCCATGATTGGCGGTGGTCTCGTCCAGCCCCACTCGCGGAGCCGGATCCCCGAGACCACCGCCAGCCTACGAACCTCTCCGCCGGCCGCCGCAGGGGGGATCACACGGACAGCGGCGCCCGCCGAGGGGTGGTGGGGTCAGTCCTCGTCGGGGTCGAGGACGCGGCCCTTGAGCTTGATCGGATTGGCGGCGCCCACCTTGAGCTGGCCGTCGGTGTAGCGGCCGGGCGTGGCGCCGTCGATGGCGGTGACCTGGGCGGCGTAGCCGATGGCTTCCTGGTTGGTGGACAGGTACGGGTTGTGGGTGAAGGTCAGTGTGCGGCCTCCGTCGGCGAGCTTGCCCTGGGTGGTCTGCAGGTTGCCCTTGGCCTGGAGCGTGTTGACGTCGTGGTAGGCCCAGGAGAGCCAGCTGGTGAACACGAAGCCCGTGGGTGCCTTGAGGGTGAAGGTGACGTCGCCGGGGTTCACCGGGGTCGGGACGGTGCTGAGGATGCCGAAGCTGAGGTGGGCCGGCACTCCGCCCGGCGCGTCCTCGACGATGCCCTGCTGGAGGATGTACAGCTTGTTCTCGGATCCTGATTCGACGGGGGCCTGAGTCTGCGTGGCCATGGGATTCCCTTCTGTGGATGGGTGTGTCCGCGGGGGGCGGATCCGCCGGTGGCGGGCTCGGGGGGCCTTGCTCATGGGCCGTCGGGGCCGGGGCGCAAGCCGGACGTCGTGAGCTAGGCGGAGGGTGCGGGGTCGGTGGGCGCGTGGTCGGCCAGGAGGGGGCCGAGGACGACGAGGGCGCCGAGCGCGATGTCCTCGTAGAGGTAGAACCCCGCTTCCAGGGGAGGCAGTTCGCCGTCGGCGGGCTCATCGGCGCGCTCGTCCGTGCCGGCGTGCGCGGCGGTGTCGTCTCCGGTGTCGTCTCCGGTGTCGTCTCCGGTGCCGTCTCCGTTGTCGTCGCCGTCCTCGTCGCGGGCCCCTGACATGCCGATCAGGTCCGTGAGGTCCTGCGCGGCACCCTGGAAGGCGGCGCGGGCCGTGGTGGCCAGCAGACGCAGGGGGAGGTCGAGCGCGGCGGCGGTGTGCTGGCCGGGGATCAGCTTGGCCGCGGTGGGGGCCTGCGCGGTGGCGGTGGCGAGCCACTGCACGGGCAGCACGCTCGCGGAGACGATCCGCTCGGTGGGCATGAGGGCTGGGGGGTCGCCGTCGGTCATGAGGTCCTCCCATTCCATGAGGTCGAAGAGGAACTGGCCGCCCTTGTAGAGGGGCCAGGGGCGGACCGTGTCGAGCAGGGCGCGGGCGCGTTCGGGTTCGCGCCGGCGCGCGGCCACGCCGTGCCGGGCCAGGGTGCACAGGCACTGGCGCAGATGGCTGTTGACCTGGCCGAGGAAGGCGAAGGCCCGGTGGTCGGTGGGGGCCGACGGGCCGGTGGCGGGACCGGCCGGCGGGGGTGTGGTCGTGGTGGTGGTCACAGTGGCCTTGAGGTGACGTAGTGGGCGATCTGCCGCAGGACGGCTTTGCCCTCGTTTTCGGGGATGATCCGCAGGTCTTCTTCGAAGCGGGCGATGCCTTCGGCGGCGAGCCGGTCGGCGAGATCGGTGGCGTACTCGATGGAGCCGTGCCGCCGCATGGCGGCGAGGAGTTCCTCGGCGTGCTGTTGGGTCTTGTCGGTGCGGCGTTGCCGCAGGACGTCGAAGAGGCGGGGCCGCTCGTGGGCGTAAGCAGTGCGGAACAGGTGGATCAGCATCACCGTGCGCTTGCCTTCGAGCAGGTCCCCGAGGGGCTCCTTGCCGTAGAGGGCCTCCTCGCCGACCAGGTTCAGGATGTCGTCCTGGATCTGGAAGGCGATGCCGATCAGCCGGAACGCCTCGTCGAACCGGCGCAGTACGGCAGGGTCGGTGACACCGGCGCAGACGGCTCCGATGCGGCACGGGCTGATGCACGTGTACCAGCCGGTCTTCTTCGTGCTCATCGTGAAGTAGGCGTCGTCGGCCTCGGGGACGACCTCGTGACGGATCCAGCCCAGCTCCAGCGCCTGGCCCTCGATGGACTCCCGGCACATGTGCACCGCCTCGTGGATGAGGCCGAGGGTGCGGACCAGACCGAGTGTCTCGAGGTTGGACAGGACGGCGTCGACGGCGAGCAGGTTCAGGCCGTCGCCGACGTTGACGGCCAGGCCCAGCCCGTGTTCCTCGTGCATGGTGGGCAGGCCGCGCCGGTGGGTGGACTCGTCGGCGATGTCGTCGTGGACGAGGAAGCCGTTGTGGAACAGCTCCAGCGCGGCCGCGGCGCGTACGGCGTCGTCGGGGCGTCCGCCGAAGGCGGCGCAGGCCGCGATGGTCAGGGTGGGCCGCAGCCCCTTGCCCTGCCGCGCGGGGTAGGAGCGCATGAGGTCGTACAGCTCGGCGCGCGGCTCGCGGTCCGGCAGCAGCCGTTCGATCTCCTCGTTGGTGCGGGCCCGGCACCGGCGCATGGTCTCCATCAGGTCCGCGTCGCGGACCGGTTCCTCCAGCGACCAGCTGGTGCTGACGAGGCCGTCCCACAGCAGGCGCGCGGGCCTGACGGTGGTGTCGCCGATCAGCGCCGGTGGTGGAGGCGTGTCCTCGGGCGAGCGGCGGGCCAGGAAGTCCAGCGCCGTCCAGTCGACCGGATCGCCGGCCGGTTCCCGGGCGGATGGTGCCGTGCTTCCCCACAGCTGAGGGGCCTGTTCGCGGTAGGCGCCCCACAGTTCCTGCATGCTGCGCAGGCCGGCCGCGCGCTGGGACAGGAGGCTGAAGGCGCGCCACACGGCGAGGGTGTCGTCCCGGGAGCCGCGGACGTCGAGGCTGTCGGGCAGGACCTGGTCGACGGGTGGGCGCTGGAGGTCGAACAGCAGGTTCATGGCCCGGTTGTCGAAGACGACCTCGACGTCGGGCTGCGGGCAGCGGTCCTGGCGTACGACGATGCGGCTGTGCCGTGCGGTGAGCGTGGCGTGGCTGCCGTCGTTGAACTGCAGGCCGAGCCGGATGTCGCGCAGTTGGTCGGCGGCGGCGGCGAGGATGGCCGGTGCCCGGTCGGACAGGGCGGTGACCGTCTCGTCCAGCAGCCGGGCACCGGTGAACGCGGGCACGGTCTCAGTCATGGGCACCGCCGGCGAACTCCACGATGCCCTGGGTGCGGAAGCCGACGTCACGCCCGCCGACCCGGCCCTCCACGGTGCACGGGCCGAGGGTCTCGTGCACGCTGAACGGATGCAGGCTCGTCTCGGAGGGGTTGGCGATCCGGCCCGACGTGTGGGAGCGGAAGTCGAGAACGAGACGGTCGTCGCCGAGCCGGGCCGTGATCAGCAGCCGGCCGGGCACCGCGGCCGTCGGCGGGGTGCCCAGCACGTCCGCCAGCGGTGGGACCATCGCCACGCGGTCGCGGTCCAGAGTGCCGCTGACCGCGACCCGCAGGTTGCGGCGCGGGAAGTGGCGGACCATGCGTCCGTCGCGCCACAGCATGACCGACCCGTTGGCCGCGTCCGCCGGATGCGCGGGCTGGATCAGGGTGAAGACGACCGCCGAGGGCGGAGCGGCGTCGGCCGGGCCGGAAGGGTCGTTGACGAACCCGAACACCCAGCCGCCGAGCGTGGGCCAGGACCACCGGCCGCGTACCCGTTCGTGGTAGCCCAGCAGGTCCGTCGTCGTGACGGTGCCGTTGCCGTGCCGCAGGGTGCCGGTGCCCAGGACGCCGGGTTCCGACTGCCACCGCAGGTGTTCGTTGTCGCCGAAGGGCGCGCACTGCGAGGTGCACGGCCTGCTGGTGCGGGTGAGCCGCACATCGGCTGCCGGTCGTGCCGACCGGGCCGCCACCCGGAACGCGCCGGCCTCGCCGTGCGGATGGGGTAACCGGAACGCCGACCAGGGCAGTTCGGGCTGATCGGCGTTGAACTGCGTCGAACTCCAGCCGATCCCCTCCTCGTGGAGGAGGAGGATCGCCATGTGCTGTCCCTCGGCGGCCGTGCCGGTGCCGCTGCGTCGTCCGGTGGCCGGAGCGCCCGGATCCGCGAAGACCACGCCGGTGGAGGAACCCAGTACGGACAGGTTGGCGATCAGCGCCTGCCGGCCGCACCGGGACAGGAACGCGTAGTGCAGCCACTTGCGATCGAGCGGGTGGGAGAGCGGGGCGTGTGGGAAGGGCCCCGGGGGCCCGAGCCTGGGCAGGACGGCCGTAGTCACGTTTCGAAAGCTAACCCATTGTTCGCATGGAGTAGCAATTGGTGCGGCTCACCCGGGTGACCTGGGAGCAAAGAAACGTTCACCTCCATATTCAAGGTTTGGAATCGCAAAGAGCCGCCTATGGCGGATAGCGCGCCACAGACGGCTCAAGGTCTCGCATGGGTCTTCGGCCGGTCTTCGCGCCGGCCTTTGTCGGCCCTCGTCTCAGTCCTCGTCGTCTCCCAGGACGCTCGCCTTCAGGCGTACTTCCGGCTGGCCGGCGATCACCGCCCGGCCGTCGGAGTACCGGCCCGGCTCGGCATCCGTCCGAGCCCGGACGCCGAGGGTGTAGACCAGGGCCGCCGACGGATGGCCGGGTGTGTTCAACCGGGGTTCGTCCGTCACCGACAGAATCCTGCCGTTCTCCCGCACCGTTGCCACCGGTTCCGGGGCGGCGACCACGGAGCCGTCCACACGGTAGTACGCGCATGTCGCCCGGCCGTCGAAGACGAGACCGGTCGGCGCGGTGAAGCGGTGCTCCACGCGTCCGGGGGCCCATGCGTCGGCGGACGACACCCGTACGTGGAGCAGCTCGCTGCCGCCGCGCGGGATCTCCACCCCGACCTCCTGGCGTACCAGCAGCCTTGCCGCGGCGGCCCCGTCCCCGCTCTGCGCACGGTCGGCTCCGGTGTCCCGTTCCGGACTCCCGCCCGTGTCTTGCTGGGTGGTCTCGCGGCCGGTGTCTTGCTGGGTGGTCTCGCGGCCGGTGTCTTGCTCGGTGGTCTCGCCGCCCGCCTCCTGCTCGGTGGTCTCGCACGGTACGGCGGTGAGGGGCAGGGCCGCGATCCGGTGGTGGAAGTTGTCCGCCACGAGCAGCCGCCCGGCCGGATCCACGGCCAGACCGCACGGATACGCCAGCAGGGCGCCGCCGGCGTCCCTCGCCGCCCCATCGGCCGCTGGATCCGTCCCGGCCACGACACGAGCCGCTCCGTCGGCCAGCCGCCACACGCGGTGTCCGTTCACGTCGGCGACGTAGACGGCCCCGTGCGCGTCGACCGCCACGGCGCACGGTGCGCTCCAGTCGACCGCCACGGCGCAGGCGCTCCCGTCCGGCGGCCCCGCCAGCACCTGAAGAGTCCCGTCCGTGGCCAGCAACAGCACCCGACGGCCCACCGGGTCGGCGATGTACAGCCGGCCCGCCTCGTCGGTGGCCAGACCCGCGGGCAGGAACACCTCGCCCGCGTCGGCCGCACCCGAGCCCGAAGACCGTCCGGACGGTGCGACGACCGTGCTGATGACACCGTCCTCGCCGACCCTGCGCACCCTGGGGGTGCCCGCTTCACCGACGTACAGGGATCCGGAGCCGTCCACGGCCAGGGCGCAGGGAGCGTCCAGCCGCGCACGGTCGGCCGGCCCGCCGTCGCCCTCGCCGCCGCGGGTGCCGTCTCCCGCGACGGTGTCGATGCCCCCCGAGGGGTCGATCCGGCGGATCCGGTGGTTCAGCTCATCGGCGACGAGGACACCCCCGTCCGTACCGACCGCGAGAGCCGACGGGAAGCCCAGACGGGCCTGCACCGCGGCCGTGCCGTCCCCGGCGAAGCCACGCAGTCCGTCCCCGGCGACCGTCGTCAGCACGCCGGAGCCGTCGATCCGGCGCACCCTGTGGTTGGCGTGATCGGCGATGAAGACACCTGCCGGCCCCACCGCCACATCCCCGGGAAAGGCGAGCTGCGCCTCCACCGCCGGCCGCCCGTCCCCGGAGCATCCGGCAGTGCCGTTTCCCGCCACGGTGACCAGTGGATCGTGCCCGTCCGGGGCGACCGCCTCCCGTGTCCCGGCAGTGGCCGTGGCCTTGGGCGTCACACCGTCACCCCCCGCCCCCGTCGCAGCGGCGCCTGGGCGGCGTCCCTCACCCTGTCCCTCACCCTCCACGCTTTCGTCACCCGCATGTCAGTCTCCCTTCCGGGCCGTCGCTGCCCCTTGCATACCGGCCGGGCCACGACCGCCGGGAGCAGCGCACCGGACGCTCCACCCGCACGAGGGAGGAACCGCTGGAGACGGACGGCCGGATCCCGCCGGGACGGCCGGGTCCCGCCGGGAGGGACGGTGGGCTCCCGCCGGGGACAGACGGCCGTGAGCGCCCACGACTTGAGCCGGTGCGGGCCCGATGCGCTCCCCGTCCGTGCGCCCCATGCGCCCCGTGCGCCTCAGTTCCACTCGAACAAGTGACGCAGAATCGATCCGGCGTTGCAAAAGGGGGAACAGCGGCATACCGCACGCAGGCTCGGGCTAACCATGGACGCGGATGACGGGCCCGGTGCACTCCGTTCGCCCACGCCACGCCCCGACCGAAGCCGCTGACGGAGTCCCGCATCCCGACTCCGGGCACCGCTCCCGTGGCTTCCCGCGCCGACCGCGAGCACACGGTGCCCGGACCTGCCCGCCTCCTGCGGGCCGAGCCGGGCGGGGGCCGCACCGGGGCGTCCCTTTCCACGCACGCTTCGATCACAGCCCCAGGAGGACCCGGATGGCCACTGAAGTGCAGTCCACGAAGAAGGAAGCCTACAAACGGGGAGAGGAGCAGGGACGCGCCGACGCGCTCTCCGGCCGCCCGTACGCCGACCCGCCGCGCGACGGCTCACGCGGGGAGAAGGACCACTACGCGAACGGCTACGACTGGGGTTACGAGCAGGGCCGCGCGCAGAAGCTGGCCCTCGTGGTGTGGCAGGAAGGCGGTGTCGAGGACGCCCCCGGCGGCCTCGGCACCACCATCAACGTCTGCGTCCGTACGCCGAACTGGAGCGAGACCGTCGACGCCGGCGAGCGGGAGCACGTCTTCACCGCCCCCACCGGATTCCGCTGGAACGGCATGGTGGGAGCCCAGTACAAGCGCATGGACCAGACCACGGGCGGCAGTCTGCCCCCCGTCCAGGCCAAGGTCAGCGCGGACGGGCGCACGCTGACCTTCACCTACCACGTGCACCTGAACACGACCGACCAGGACAAGGACTGCATCGTCTACACCTGCGGTCTCGAGGCCGTCGACGGTGCCAGGCCCGGCCGCTTCACGGACGGCGTCGCCCAGATCGGCACCGCACCCCCGGCCAAGCTCAAGGCCGAGGTCATCGAGGACGAAGACTGAGAGAGCAGGAGTCAGAGACATGACCACCGTCGTCACTTCCGGCGTCTTCCCGACCACCACCCCGGCCATCTCCCCGGTCGACGGGCTGGGCACCGCCGACGTCAGATGGGGCAGCAGCGGCTCGCAGAGCGGGTACCAGTTCCGCGGCGCGGCCGCGGACGTCCAGCTCGACGGCACCGAGTTCGTCGTCGGCACCTTCGTGCACCGCAACCTCCCCACCAACGTCAGCCCGAGCCAGTTCAACGTCATGCTCGCCATCAACGTCATGTTCGAGGACGGCAGCACGACCGACCTGAACTTCGCCTTCCATCACAACGAGACACCCAACAGCACCGGCAGCAGTCCCGTGGACGACGACCTGGTCGACCTGCAGGAGTTCATCCACCCCCAGCCCGTCACGATCGACGGCAAGCAGTACAGGGCGGTCGTGAGCGGGTTCAAGCGGAACGGACAGATCGTCCGGCAGTTCCGCAGCCCCGAGGGCGGAGTCAACTTCGCCGAAGTCGTCTGCATGTTCACCTTCGACGAGCCGGACGTGATCATCTCCGACCTCCGCTACCTGGGCAACGGCACGGGCCAGCCCGACGAATACATCGAGATCTTCAACAAGGGTGGCGCGCCCCAGGACCTGACCGGCTGGATGGTGGAGTCCAAGCCCACCGGGCGCACCTACAGGTTCCCGTCGGGAACGGTCATCCAGCCCGGCCAGCGCTACCGGGTCTACACCGACGAGGTCCGCCAGGAGTTCGGCGGATTCTCCTTCGGCTCCTCCGAGCAGGTCTGGCGTGACGAGGGCGGCATCGGCCGCCTGGTCCACGACGGCTTCGTCGTGGACCAGTACCCCTACCTCGACAAGGGCTTCAACAAGAACGCCACGCCGTAGCGCGTCCCCGTCGGTCCCGCGGTGACCGGTGAGGCCAGGGCCGGCCTCACCGGTCACCCGCCTGCTGTCGCCTCGGCGATCACGGGGCGGCCGGTTTCAGCGGGGGAGCCTGGCCGGGTCCGTGGCCCAGGAGGTGTTGGGCCGCGTCGCCAGCCGCAGGGCGATCCTGCCGCCGTGCAGCGTCGGTCCGGAACCCGTCCACGACCGGTCCAGCGCTCGCCCGTCGAGGCGCACCGCGTCGACGTACAGGTGGCTGTCGTCGGCGTCAGGAGCGGTGATCACGATGTCCGTGGCACCGGGACGGTCCAGCACCGCCTTGCGGAAGACGGGGGCGCCCAGCAGAAGATTCGCACTGCCCGGGGTCTGCGGATACAGCGCGAGGGCGGAGAAGACGTACCACGCCGACATCGTGCCGAGGTCGTCGTTGCCGGGGAGCCCCGACGGGCCCGTTCCGTAGACCGTGTCCAGGAGTCGGCGGACCGTCGCCTGGGTCTTCCAGGGCTGTCCCAGGGCGTTGTAGAGCCAAGGGGCGTGGATGCCGGGTTCGTTGGTCGGGTCGTAGCGCAGCGGGTCGCCGCCGTGCAGCGACCACGAGCCGTCGGCCTTGTGGAAGAAGGCGTCCAGTCGCTGGGCCGCCGCCTCACGGCCGCCCATCGCCCGGGCGAGGCCCTGGACGTCCTGCGGCACCATCCATGTGTAGGTGGCGCTGGTGCCCTGCGCGAAACCCAGGTCGCTGCCCGGCCTGAACGGCGTCACCCAGGAGCCGTCCAGGTTGCGCGCCTGGATGTAGCCGCCGTGAGCGGTGGCGTCCGGGTTGAAGACGTTGCGCCAGTACGCGGCTCGCTCGCCGAACGTCTTCGCCTCCGGCGCCCGTCCGAGCCGTCCGGCCCACCCCGCGAGCGCGAAGTCGGCGACGGCGTCCTCCAGCGTCTCCGCGGCACCGCCCCAGCAGTGACAGACGTCCTGCGCCGCATAGCCGGAGGTCAAGTACTGTGCCAGATGGGGGCGTTGGCCCACGCACTGCCCGGGACACCCGGCGTCCGACAGGCCGTCCGGACGGGGGTCGGTCGCCTGCCGCGCCAGCGAGTCGAACGCCCACCGGTCCCACACCCCGCCGTTCTGCCGGGCGAAGTTGTACAGCGACTGCGCGAACTCGCCCGCGACGGTGGGCTTGAGCAGCGCCAGCAGCTGGATCTGCGCCCGGTACTGGTCCACTCGTCAGGCCCCCTTGGAATCGATCACCTAGGCTGGCGCGGTGACTGATGAGCAGGAGCGGGCGCAGCCGTCGGGAGTGTGGGCCACGGCGGTGGGGGTGGCCAGGGTGCGGGCGCTGGAGACCGAGCGGGAGAACGCGCTGTTCCGCGACCCACTGGCACGGGCCTTCGCCACCGCCGGCGGCCTGTGGCCCTCCTCGCCGCCACTGCCCGGCGACGAGGCCGCGCGCCGCCGTCGGCTGGCCGTGTCGTTCTCCATCGTCATCAGGACAAAGTTCCTCGACGACCTGTTGCAGCAGGCCTCCGCGTCCGGGGTCCGGCAGGTCGTGCTGCTCGGCGCCGGCATGGACAGCCGGGCCTTCCGGATGGACTGGCCCGAGGGCACCCGGCTGTTCGAGGTCGACACCGCCGCGCCACTGGACTTCAAGGCTTCGGTGCTGCGCCAGGAGCGGGCCGTCGCACGCTGCGAGCGGATCACCGTCGCGGTGGATCTGCGTGAGGACTGGCCAGGCGCGCTGGCCGCCGCAGGGCACGACCCGGCGGTGCCGACCGTGTGGATCGCCGAAGGACTGCTGATCTATCTGCCCGAGGACGCGGTGGAGCTGCTGCTGGCCCGGATCAGCGCGCAGTCGGCGGCAGGCAGTCGGATGGGGCTGACATTGGGCTCGCGCGGCGTGATCGAGCGCTTCGGCGCGGACGCCGTGCCGGGATCGGCGGCGTCCATGTGGGTCTCGGAGATGCCCGACGACCCGGTGGGCTGGCTGGCCGGGCACGGCTGGGAGGCCGAAAGCCACACCCTGCGCGAGCGCGCTGCCGCCTACGGCCGCCCGACCAGCACCCCGCCGCAGGGCGAGGAGCGGCCCGGCGGACTGATCTCGGCGGTCCGCCGGTAGAGCGCCTCCCGGTTCCCTGGGTGATCGATTCCAAGGGGCCCTGATGAGTGGAGCCAGGTTCATGCGTGGCCGGCCGGTCACGCGCGCACTGACCGCCTACGACCACTGAACCCCTTGGAATCGATCATCTTGCGGATCCCCCTGGGGAAATGAGCGGCAGAGTCTCAAGTCTCCTTGGTACGGTGCACCGATGTCAGCGATCAAGCAGTTCCAAGTCACCTTTGACTGCGCGGAACCTGAGCGTCTCGCTCGTTTCTGGTGCGAGGTGTTGGGGTACGTCGTACCGCCGCCACCGGAGGGGTTTGCCACTTGGGATGACTTCAAGCGTTCGCAGCCACCTGAGCAGCGGGATTCATGGTTCGCCTGCATAGATCCCTCAGGTGTGGGCCCGCGACTGTACTTCCAGCGCGTCCCCGAAGGGAAGGCCGCCAAGAACCGGGTGCATCTTGATGTACGGGTCGGCACCGGACTCGTGGGTAAAGAACGCCTCGCCGTACTTGAGGCCGAATGCGCACGACTGATCCCGCTCGGCGCAGTACACGTGCGAACGCTGTATGACGGCAATGATTCTTGCATCCCGATGCTGGACATCGAGGGCAACGAGTTCTGTATCGACTGAGCATTTGGGGCGGGGTTATCGCGATGCTCGGCAACCGCATGATCGCGCGTGGGGACCAGGGTGCCGTCGACGCTCAGCACGGCGTCCCTACGGAACCGCTGACGGGGCTGAAGCGCGAGCGACGGTCCGAGGTGGCCGATGATGCCGTCAGCGGCCGACTTCGACACTCCGAACAGCCAGGCGAGCTGCCGCAGCGTCAAGTTCGTACGCTCGTAGGCCGCTATGAGCAGGATCCGGTCCTCCAGGATCAGGCTCCACGGTCGGCCCTTGCGTACTGGGCTCGTACCTTCGCTCCGTATCGCAGTGACCAGCTTGGCGAACTGCCGCGGGCTCAGCCCGGTGGACGGGGCTGTCCAGGATGGCTCCGACGTCATGATCAGACCAGGCAGGGCAAGATCATGCGTTGAGCGCAGTTTTGCCGGACCGGCAACAGGAGTGGCGTGACCGGCACGCGCTGGGCGACGGTCAGCCCATGACCGACAAAATCGCTGAAGCAGCAGCCGCGTCCAGCATCCCTTCGCCCGCCGAGGGATATGCCGGAGATCCCGAGGTGCGGGCGGAGTGGGACAACCGTTACGCCGACCGGCAACAGCTGTGGAGCGGCCGGCCCAACGGTGCGCTCGTGGCCGAGGTCGCCGGGCTCACACCCGGCAGGGTGCTCGACGTCGGATGCGGTGAGGGCGCGGACGCCGTCTGGCTCGCGCGCGGCGGCTGGGACGTGACCGCGCTCGACGTCTCGGGCGTGGCGCTGGAGCGGGCGGCCGGGCACGCGCGGGACGCCGGTGTCGCCGTTCGCTGGGTGCATGCCGCACTGACGGAGGCGGCACTCCCGCCGGCCTCCTTCGATCTGGTCTCCGCGCAGTACCCGGCCCTGCTGCGCACCCCCGACGCCGCGGCCGAGCGAGCGCTGCTCGCGGCCGTCGCACCCGGCGGCGTACTGCTGCTCGTGCACCACGCGGGAATGGACACGCAGCACGCCCACGACAGCGGCTTCGACCCGGCCGACTACGTCTGGCCCCCGATGGTCGCCGCCCTGCTGGACGGAGACTGGGAGGTGGAGGTGGACGAGCAGCGGCCCCGCGTCGTACCGGACGGCGGCGCCGGCGCGCACCACACCCACGACGTGGTGCTGCGCGCGCGTCGGCTGTAGTGACCGCGGGGTCGCCGCAACGGAGTCGCCGAGGTCCTGGGACAGGCGCACGCGAGATCTTGGTCGTAGGCGGGCGTGCGGCGCAGCCGTCGGCGGTAGGTCGTGCGTCCCGGCTCTCGGTTGAGGAGCTGTGGCAGGACGAGGAGTTCATGGGGGAGGAGGGGACCCACTCGATCCTGGACATCGATCGCGTCGTCCACACAACCGCCACTGCCTCAACCCACGACGTCGCGGACTACGGGACGCTGCGCCCGCTGGCACATGAGCGCATCGTGCACCATTTTGGCACCGATCGCCCCACACCCGGCCGGTTCGAGGAGCTTCTCGTCCAGGCCCATGCGGCCATGAGATTTTCACCTGACCGCGCGGACACACTTCTTGACGAGTGCCGCATGCGGTGGACCGGCGTGTACGTCGTTCTGTACACCGGCGATGAGCCCACCCACCTGGGAATTTTCGGGTTCTCGGGCGACTGGGCCGCGCCCGAAGGAGTACGCAGAGTGCAGCGCGCTGCCGGCGTCGAGAGCTACCAGCCGACTCCTGCAGTCCACTCATCTCGAGGTGGTTCATGGCGGTGATATGCCGCCATGAACTGTCTGATACCGATTGGGAGTTCATCCGTCCCAGGGTCTCCAACCACCGCGTCAGCTCCAGCAAGACGCAGGATCGGGCCGCGCGGCTTGGAGGTCACGTTCGCAGCATCTACGACTCCCACCTACAGTTTGTGCAAGAGGGCGGGTGAGCGGGCGGGGCGGAATCGAAAGTCGCCGGAAGCGCCTCGATCCGCAACGATGTCGTTGTGTCCGCTTCCATCCACTGAGAGACCCACGGCGCCCGTGCCGCCGCGGAGTTCGGAGTTCCGGCAGTGCTTTTCGACGTCACCCGCAGCGAACTCGCCGACATCTTCGGTGAGGACCGGATCGCGACCCTGCCCGCCACCGCCTTCCCGCCCTCCACCGCGGACACCGAGGGCGCCCGCCTCCTGGGGACCGTCGGCGTCCCCACCGGGACGCTCCTGCTGCGTCAGCCCGACGAGGACGACGGCCTGCTGCCCCTCGTCCAGGAAGTCGTCCACATCGAGGACTTCGAGGACGCCGCGGAGGGCGCGGGTGACTGGCCCGTCATCGGCTGGCTGCTCAACGCCCACCTCGCCCTCGACCCCGTATCCGGCAAGGTGCACGCCTTCGACCCAGACGAGGAGACCGTGCAGGAACTCCACACGGACGTCTCCACCCTCGTCCAGGTCACCCTCCGGTTCCAGCGCCTGCTGGAGGAGTTCACCTTCAGCGGCGACGACGGCGACGAGGAAGCCGACTTCGAGCGCCTGGACGGCGAGGTGGATCGCATCCGTGAGGAGACGAGCAGCATCGACCCGCTCCCCTTCCAGGACGACGAGACCGTCTGGTCGGTGGTCGGCGAGGAGATCGCCGCAGGCCAGCGCTTCAAGGGCAACAGCCCGGGAGCCCGCTCGCTCTACGGGTGACCGCCGGCCGATGCCGCCCACGCACCGCCCGGTCTGCGCGGTGCGCGGGCCGCCTTCCTGGGGACCGGTCTCCTCCTCGACCTGCCCGACCAACTCCACACTCTGCCTGGCCCCGGCCCAGTGCCGCATCAGGCGGTGTTCGCCCTGTCCACGACCTCCCGGAGCCGGGGTGCGCTACTGCACCCGTTGCTCGTGCAGCCCCCTGCTATGGTGCGCCGATGTCATCGATCAAGAAGTTCCAAGTCACCTTCGACTGCGCGGAACCCGCGCGACTCGCCGGTTTTTGGTGCGAGGTGTTGGGGTATGTCGTACCGCCGGTCCCGGAGGGCTTTGCCACGTGGGAGGACTATCACCGCTCGCTGCCTCCTGAAGATCAGGTCATCTACTTCGCGTGCAGTGATCCCTCGGGTGTGGGCCCGCGCCTGCTCTTCCAGCGCGTTCCCGAAGGCAAGGTCGTCAAGAACCGGGTGCATCTCGACGTGCGGGCCGGCACCGGACTCGTGGGTGAGGAGCGCCTCGCCACACTGGAGGCCGAATGCGCACGACTGGTCGCGCTCGGCGCGGTACACGTGCGAACGCTGCTGGCCGATGACGACAACGAGTCGTGCATCCTGATGCAGGACATCGAGGGCAACGAGTTCTGTCTCGACTGAGCATCCTCCGAGCCGACGAGGTGGGGAGCCGCCTCCCTTGGACCTCTCTGGGCTCCTAGGGGGCGGGAGTCGTCCCGTGAGGGCGAGGTTGTGCAGCCGACCTCTTCCGAGCATCGCGGTGTGAACGCCGTCGCCCTTCAGGATGGCAGCCGCGAAGGATCTTCCAGGCGCGATCTTCCACGTGGATCGCACCGGCTGCCGGTGGGCCTGTCTCCCGCACGACTTCCCGCCGCATCAAAGCGTCTATGGCTACTTCGCCGGGTGGCAGGACGGTGTCTTCGCCCAGCTCAACGGTCTGCTGGGGGAGTTGGTGCGCCAGCGAGTAGCGAAAGGCCCCGAGCCCTCGGCCTGCTGCTAGCGGTGCTGGTCACCACGGCCGGCGTCCAGGACTCCACCGCCGCTCCGAAGCCATGATCCACCTGGCCATGACCGACCTCATGGCCCACCGTCTCACCGGCGAGGACACCCTCTCCTGGCGCGCCCCGACCCCAGCCCGTCAAAGCCGCGTCCAGGGATGAAACAACAGGATGAATAGACCTCTGACGGCTGGCCTCGTTCCTTCGCTGGGCATGTAGCGCGAGCGAGTTAATCGCGCGACACACATGCAACCAGAAAGCGGCGCTGACCAGCGCAATCTCCACCGACATGCGATCCAGTGGCCAGCGCGCTTACCCTGGACATACGTGGCTCGGACAAAGTCGTCGGAGCTTGCGTCCGGTGAAAGGGGGATGTGATGGAAGCACAGTCATTTGACTCATCTCCGGGTCGACACAGCTGGCCGGAGAAGGGGCAACCGGTCGTATTCTGGGGCAAGCCAAGTGCTTACGAAGTCGTGGCAGATAACCCAGACCGGCTCCGGGAATGGGAAACGAAGATGGCCGAGCTGGTTGGCTTTACGCCGGAGCTGAGCCAAAAGGAGAGTGGCAGGTTGGGGACCATATCCTTCTGCTCACTCAACCCACCCGATGATTGCGATAGCGACCTACTCTAGTCTGGCGGGAGCACTCAATGGCCGAGATGCCCTACGAGGCGGACTCTGATCGACATGAATGGCCGCAAGAGTCCCAGCCGGTCGTGTTCATGTATCCCCCAGCGGAATACGAGGTGTTGACGCCCGACCGCTTTTCGGAATGGGAGCAGAAGGTCCAGGAACTCACGGGTCTGAGGGTCAAAAGTGGCACGGCCCGGGGACTGCCGACACTTTCCTACTGTGGCCCAGGGGAAACAAACTATTGCGACTCTGACCAGCTTTGACTCACGTGGGTAAGAGTCGAATTGCCATCGCCACAGCCGCTGATGAT
Organism: Streptomyces sp. NPDC031379; assembly: GCF_055569615.1. Lineage (NCBI taxonomy): Bacteria > Bacillati > Actinomycetota > Actinomycetes > Kitasatosporales > Streptomycetaceae > Streptomyces > Streptomyces sp. NPDC031379. The sequence goes on from NZ_JBVIIT010000009.1 coordinate 151,133, forward strand.
CTTCATGCCCTGCTGATTCAGCGCGGCCTGGAGGATCTGGGGCAAGTCTCTTGTCATATCATCGAAATTGACCGCTTGTCCGGAAGTTCGATGATCAACTGGGCTGGCACGACGAGTTCAAAGGGCGCCTGCCGGTTGCCGACGCGGTCAGGCCAAGCGGTGGACGTTCGGACGCTCGATGTTCTCTGGTGGCGACGGGCGCAGAGAGATCAGCAGCTGCCGTGGTCTCTGAGCGATCCGGCGCAGGTCGATCTCGTCAATAACGATTGCCGTGCGGCGCTGGTCGGAACGCTGCTGACGTGCTTTCGCGGGGCATGGATCAATGACCCCGTCCGTGCATTCTATGCGGAGAACAAGCTCGTCCAGTTGCGCGCTGCCCAAGCAGCAGGCTTCCGCGTGCCCCGGACGATTATCAGTCAAAACCCTGACGAAATCAGAATGTTCTGCAAAGAGCATAGTAAGACTATCGTCAAGCCGGTCATGGGTACGCGCAAGGCGGGCCTGCTCACCAGGATGGTCACTGAACGCCACCTCGCCTCAGACAAAGCCATGATGGTTGCGCCAGCGATTTATCAGGAGTACATCCCGGGCAGCTGCCACGTGCGAGCGCAGTGCTTCGGCGAACGGGTGATAGCCGTCCTCATCACGTCGAAGGCTCTCGACTGGCGCGCGCAACTCGATTCCGACATTCAGTCGTGGACCGTGCCCGATTCTATCCGCGTGAAGTTGCTGAATGTGTTGACGATACTCGGCTTGAGGATGGGAATCGTCGATCTCAAGCTGACCGACGAGGGTGAGTGCGTATGGCTTGAGGTCAACCAGCAGGGGCAGTTCCTCTTCCTCGAGGGTTTGACCGGCCTGCCTTTGACGTCGGAATTCTGTCGATTCCTGACCGAGGAGGCCGAGCGCAGGAGTCTTTGAGTCCACTCGTACCGAAATTCGACGCGCGCCGGCCGCGGCCACGACCTGAGTCCCGCCGCCACGGAAACCCCATGCCCTGCACAACACTGCGTAGGGAGTGAACACGGTGGGACGGCGCGGTGCCCGACGGGAAGCGGAACGAGCGGCGGCACTGGCCGCCGACCAGCTGCTGCGGGTCGGCGGGATACTGCGGCGGACCGGGACCACTCCCGACCGGCGGGCGGTGTTCCGCACCGATCAGGGTGTCAACGACACTCCCTACCGGGAGCGTTGGGCCCACGACAAGGTCGTCCGCTCCACGCACGGCGTCAACTGCACGGGCTCCTGCTCGTGGAAGGTGTACGTCAAGGACGGCCTGATCACCTGGGAGACGTGTCCGCCGTACGCCGGAAAGTGTGACTGCGGGCCGCAGGGGTTGGGCATACCCGGGACGGGGGAGGCTGCCTGCCTGCCGGTCGGGGCATGGTGTGACGGGGGCGGGGAATGGCATCAGCGGAGGAGGCCGCCAAGCGCAAGGGGCCGGGCCGTAGCTGGGGTCCTGTGTACGGCCCCTGCGGGGAGATCAACACCCTGGCCCGGCTGCTCCGGGCCTGGATCGATGACGCCGGCCTCACCGTCAACGGCGTGCACGGCGCCCTGCGGCCCGAGCACTTCGAGGACCAGAAGGTCGTCGGGCACTCGACCGTCGCGGCACGGTTGTCCGGCAAGGGACTGCAGTGGGACTTCATCGAAGCCGTGATCGACGTGTGCACCCCGGGCGTCAGACAGGCGACCGACCGCCGGTCCCAGGCCCGTCAGCTGTGGGACGCCGCACGCACCGCTCCCACACCGGTCGGCGGCCCGGAAGCCGCGGCACAGGAACTCGCCACCGTCAAGCAGCGCATCACCACCCTGGAACAACACCTGGCCGTCGCCCGGGGAGCACGCGACAACAGTGCCCAGGCGCTGGCGGACACCACCCAGCTGGTGTCCCTCCTGTGGCTGTTCATCGTGCGGCTCCAAGAACACATCCGTGACCTGTCATGGCAGCGCGACACCCTGCTGGACCAGCCGGAGGCGAACTCCCTCCGGCTCAGCCGCCTCCAGCACTCCCTGGCACAGACGCGACAGCGTCAAGAGGCCGCCGAGCGCGAGAAGGCCGCTGCGGAGATGAGCCGGGACGCGGCCCGCGCCGTCGCCGAGGCAGCCGACCGGACCTACCGCGGCCTTCAGACCGAGATCGCGCAACTGCGCAGCCTGCGCGGCGAACCGGGGCCACACGCACTCCCCGCCACCAGCGACGAGCAGTGGCAGATCGACTACGACGACATCGACAGCGCGCTGGACACGGCTCGCACCGTACGCGAGAGCGCCGGCCGCCGTACCGCCGCGGCCCTGCGGGATCTGAACGGTCTCGCGACCGCAGCGCCCACTCACCCGCACCCAGCGGATGCGCCGGCACTCGACACCGACGCACCACCGGCCGGCCCGGCCCACGCCCCACCCACTCGATATGCCCCGTCCGACGACGGCAGCGCCCCCGGCGCCCCCTCCGCCGCCACACCTCGCCCGGCCCCCGTCCACCTGCGAAGCACCGACCTGCCCTCGGCACTACCGCGACCCGGCCACGTCCCGCTGTGGCGGGTGCCGCCGCGCAATGCGGAGTTCACGGGCCGCACCGAGATGCTCGAGTCGCTCCACGACCGCCTCTGCAGCCAAGTCGCCGGAAGTCCCCTGCCGCAAGTCCTCCACGGCCTCGGAGGTTTCGGCAAGACCCAGGTGGCACTGGAGTACGCCCATCGTTTCGCCACCGACTACGACCTGGTGTGGTGGCTCGACGCCGAGCACTCCCACCTGATCCGCGAGGGGCTCGCCGCCCTCGCCCAGCCCATGGCACTGCCCGCGGGCGCCGACCTGGCGGCGAGATCCCAGGCGGTACTCGACGCGCTGCGCCGCGGCACCCCGTACCGCCGCTGGCTGCTCGTCTACGACAACGCCGACCTCCCTGACGACGTGTACCAGCTGACAGCGACCGGCCCGGGCCACGTTCTGATCACCACCCGCAACCTCGAATGGACCAACGCACACGTCCAATCGGTGGAGGTCGGCGCGTTCACCCGCCAGGAAAGCATCACCATGCTTCGCCGCTCCGTCCCCAGCCTCGAGGCGCCTGAGGACGAGCACGTCGCCCGCTGCCTCGGCGACACCCCCCTGGCGATCACCCACGCCACGGCCTGGCTCAAGCAGTCGCGGATGCCGGTCAGCCACTACCTGCAACTGCTACGCGCTCGATCGGCGCAGGACAGGGCCCTCCACATCCCGTTCCCCGAACACGTGCAGTCGACCATCACCACGCTCATGCTGTCCGTGGCCCAACTGCGAGAGAGCGCACCGGCGGCCGTGGAGCTGCTCCAGCTGTGCGCGTTCTTCGGCTCGGACACCATCCCGCTCCACGTGCTCAACAGCCGCCGCATGCTGGACCTGCTGAGCTGGCGGACACCAGGACTGCGGGACCCGATGCTGATGAGCCGGCTCTTCCGCGAACTGACCCGCTACGGCCTGGCCGAGACCGACCTGGCGCACGACACACTCACCGTCCACCGGCTGGTCCAGGCGATCCTGCGCGAGCACCTCACCGAAGCGGACCACGAGGAAAAGCGCCGCCAGGCCCAGGAGTTGCTCGCCGACGCCAACCCCAGAGACCCGGAAGACCCCACTCACTGGCCGCGATACGCCGAACTCCTTCCGCACCTGGGAGGGACCCACGCGCAATCCAGCGCGGACCCCGACGTCCGCCAGTGGATCTGCGACTCGGTGCTCTACCTCTTCAGGCGCGGCGACTACGTCGCCGCCCGCACGGAGGCCGAAGCCGTCCTGGAGTCCTGGCGAACCTTCGGCGAGAACGACCCCTTGGTCCTGCGGCTGACCATCCACCTGGCCGACGCGCTGCGCGCTCAGGGACAGCTGGCAGAAGCTCGCGCGATCAATCTCAGCGCCCACAACCGAGCACTGACCACCCTCGGTGCCGATCACCCCTACACGCTCGCCGCCGGCATGAAACTGGGGCTCGACCTCCGGATCGCCGGGGAGGTCCGAGCCGCCGCGAACGTACACCGCACGACCTACGACGCCGTCCAGGCCGCCTACGGCGAAGACCACCCCCGAGCCCTGGCGGCCGCGCACAACCTGGCACTCTCCGAGTACCTGTCCGGCGACCGCACCACAGCACTGGAACTCCACAAGAGAACCTGGCAACGGTGCCGCGACATCAAGGGGGCCAACGACCCCACCACCCTGGTCTACGCCGGCCACTACGCCCGCGACCTGGGTGACACCGGTCAACTCGGCAGCGCCCTGGTCATCATGCGGGAGACCAAGGACGCGTTGCACCGCATCCTCGGCGAGAGGGACACCCACACCCTCAAGGCGTCCAACGACCTGGCGATCCTGCTCCGCCGCCACGGGCGGTACCACGAGGCTCACGCCCTCGCACAGCACACCTACGAGATCTGTCGGGCCGAACTGGGTGAGTACCATCCCGACACGCTCGCCACCGCGGTCACCCTCGCCGCCGGCCTCGTCGACAGCGGCGATCTGACCCAAGCCGTCGACCTGGCACGACGCACGCTGGACCACTACCGGCGGGGCATCGGCGACGTCCAGCTGCACACCCTCGCCTGTGCCAACAACCTGTCCGTCTACCTCCGTCGGAGCAACGATCACGCATCAGCCCGACAGCTGTCGGACCACACGCTGTCCCACTACCGTCGGATCGTGGGCGACCACCACCCCTACACCCTCACCTGCACGATCAACCACGCCACCGCCCTGGCCGAGAGCGGCGACCTCCCGGCGGCCGTATCGCTGGGCCGACAAGCTCAGCGAGAACTCACCGAAACGCTGGGACCGCACCACTTCGCCACCATCAGCTGCACCTCCAACCTCGCCATCGACCTGCGCACCCGAGGAGCAGCCGACGAGGCAGCGCACTGGCACGACAAAGCCGGGCAACACGCCAAGAGCCTCGGGCACGACCACCCCATCGCTCATGCGGTCACCGCATGGCGGAGACTGGACGTGGACATCGAACCGCCCCCTTGAAGGCCCCTCTCCGGAGTTGAATCGGCCGATGGACATGTCCTGCGGGACCTGAACGAGTTCTCCACCGACCGATCCCCCTGAGACGGACGTCAGCGCCTACCGTTCGGATCGGTCATCGACGGGTGGCGCTTTTGCGGTGTCGGAGGAATCGTCCGTCCGCGCCCGGCGCCTCGATTCCTGGCCCGGGCGGCCGGCCCGTCCGGTTCGTGCCCATGTCTCGTACAGCGAGGTCAGCCCGAAGGCCACGGTCACCAAGGCGGAGGGAGCGACTCCCACGCAGATCAGCACGAGGCCGGTCAGCATGACCGCCACGAAGGCGATCAGGTCCTCTCGGCAGGGGCTCCTCGAGCCCCTAGGGTTGTTCATGGTGCCTCCAGCGAGGTACTGGGGCCCGTCCAATGGTTGCGACGCCGTGTGGACGGGCCCTTCGTCTGCGTGGCGGATTCGGGTGAAACCGCCGCAGCTCTGACCGTGCTGGGCTGAGACGGCCTGGGGCAACACGCGTCCGGACAACGCTGGACAACCCGCCGGGAGCTTGCCACCACCGCCAGGAGCAGGGGGCGTCATGCCATGTCCGACAGCCCTTTGACCAGTACGGAGAAGCCACCGGCCAGGGCCAGGGCGAAGATGAGCCGGCGTACCTCCCGCTCCCGGACCCTCGGGGCGAGCGCCCTGCCGATGAGGGCGCCCGCCACCATCGCGGTCGTGGCCACCGACCAGGCCGGCCCACTCAGCCGTGGTACACCGTTGACGACCACTGAGAAGACGTTCACCGCGATTCCGTAGAACTGCGCGTTCGGCACGAATGCGTCGATGGACCATCCCGCATTCAAGGCGTACAGCGAGTACGGCGGCCCGCCGACACCGGCGGCGGAGTTCATGAATCCACCCACGGCACCCGCGGTCACGGCGCCCCGCGTTCCGCTCAGCGCCGGTATGCGCGCGCCTCCCCTCACGAGAGCCACGGCAAGCGTCACCAGAGTCCCGATGCCGGCCAGGAGCACCGGCTCGGGAAGCCGGGCGGCCGCCCATGAGCCCGCGGGCACGGTGCAGGCGGCAGCGAGGACCAAGGGAACCATGGCGCCGATCCGCACCCGGCGCCATCCCGCGGCGAGTCCGCCGACGCTGATGACTCCGGCCGCGCAATTCGCGAGGACGACCCCCTGCGCCGGCCCGAGCAGCAGAACGAGCACGGGGACAGCGATCAGCGCAAAGCCCATGCCCGTGAGCCACTGCACCGAAGAAGCCAACACGACTGTGCCGCCCAGCAGTAGCTCGGCCGCTCCTGCACCAGCCACAGCAGACCCCCCGTCCCCCCGGTGTCACGGCCATCCTCGACAACGGACGGCCCCCAGCACAATGGGGAGCGGATGGGCGCCCCATCGCGCGTGCACCGCCCGGAACGCCATCGGCCCCCTTGGACTCGTAGGACATCGGGTGATGATGATCGGATAACCGGGCCGTGAGTGGGGTAGGACGGACGCCGGGTGCCTTCTCGTCGGAAGGCCCCTTGTCCCACCAGGGAGAACGAAGGAGAGCGGTATGGCCAGCGGCACCGTGAAATGGTTCAACGCCGAGAAGGGCTTCGGTTTCATCGCCCAGGAAGGCGGTCCGGACGTCTTCGCCCACTACTCCAACATCACGGGCAACGGATACCGGGAACTGGTAGAGGGGGAGACGGTCACTTTCGACGTCACACAGGGCCAGAAGGGCCCCCAGGCCGAGAACATCGTCCGTGGCGGCTGACGTCCGCGCCGAGTCCCGCACGATCCACCATGTAGAGTGGCATCACCGGCGCGGGGTGGAGCAGCTCGGTAGCTCGCTGGGCTCATAACCCAGAGGTCGCAGGTTCAAATCCTGTCCCCGCTACCAGAAGAAGGGGTCCGCAACAGCGGGCCCCTTCTGCGTTGCCCCGCCGAACCGGCATGGTGCCCCTCGAGGAACTCCGGCCGCCGGCCCAGGACCCGGGTGGGGCCGGCTCAGCGAACGTAGGCGTCGCACAGGGCTCGCGCCTGAGCCGGGGCGGCGGGCTGGTCGGCCAGGGCGCACACGGTGCGCATGTCGTAGGTGGCCCAGGGGCGCGGCGTGCGCGGGCCGGCAGGGCGCGGGGGCTGGGAGCGGCGGCGGGGCGCGGGTGCGGCGTGCCGGTGCGGTGCCGCCCGGCGCGGCGGTGCGGGCCGTACCGCCAGGCGCGGCCGCGCCGGGGCCTGGGTGCCCGGTAGCCGGTGCTGGGCGGGCCGCAAGGCAGGGTGCGCGGTGCCTCGGTGGTGGCGGGCGTGCCGCTTCGGCTTCCGGCTGGGGCCGGTGTCGACGAGAGCGCTGCGGGCGGGTGCCTGGCTCGCGGACGCGACGGGGGAGGACGTGCGGACGTCGGCGGCCTCCACGAGCGAGGGCGGCGGCACGGGGGCGGGGACGCGGACGCAGCCGGCGGCGAACAGCAGGGCCGCAACGGCGGCGAGTACGCGGAGCGGGTGACGCATCCCCTCAGGATGGCGGCGCGCCGGGCGCGGCCCGGCCCGCCTCGCGGCTGATCACTGGCACGGGTGACGACACTGAGTCATCAAAGCGGATGGTCTGTTCGCATGACAGGGGCTGGCGCCGCGCAGGGCCCCTCTGCCAGGCGCCTCATAGTGGCGGCATGAGTATTGATCAGGCCGACGAGCTGACCGTCCTACGCGCTCCGCAAGCGACGGTCCTGGCGCGGCAACTCGTGGAGTCAGCGGACAACTACCAGATGAGGAAGGCGACACTGGTCCTCGCCTCCTTCCGCGGCGGCTACTGGCTGCGCCGGTTCGTCGAGGAGCCCGAACTGGACGCCGTGGAGCCGCACGACCGCCCGACCTCGGTGAACTGGGCGGGCGTCCTGGAGCTGCTGCGCAACCCCGAGCGGCTCGACGACGATCGCCGGGAGCCCGGCACCATGGGCCCTCATCTGACCGTGCTGGAGATCGCCGCCTCGCTCGCCGCGGGTCATCCCCTCGACCTGTGCCGGGCGGCGACGCAGCTCTCCGGGTCGGAGTGGAGGGAAGCCCTGCTGAGGATGGAGTCGGCTGCCGACTTCGTGTGACGCCCTTGCTCCGCGTCGCCTTCCGGATGATCCAGGATCCGGCATCCCGCCGGGCGGGCCGTAGGGCGTCGACGGCGGCTTCGCTGTGCCCGGCGCGCTTGAGCACGCCACCGTCGCGGGCCCGCAGGGGGAAGCGCGGCCGTGCCGGGCGAAGCGGATCACGCCGGTGCCGTGCCGTGCTTCCGCACTCCGCCGCGCGCGGCCGTTGTCCCGGCCGCCGTTGCCCTGGGACCCCGGGTGATCAGAAGACCGTGACGGCCGGCGGGATCCATCGGTGGTTGCGGGGCACCGTGCTGGAGACGCCGAAGTCCTTCTTGAGCTGTTCGGGGATGGCGTAGTGCATGACCCGTCCGCGGGTGAGGGTGGAGAGTTCGAACACGGTGGTGAGGTGGCCGAGACGGTCCAGGGCCCAGGCGCCGAGCGGGGAGCGGTCCTCGATGGTCTCGAGGAGGCCCAGGAGATGGGGTAGGGCCTTGACGACGGTGTCCCACGGCGTCGGGGGTACCTCGAGCCAGTCGGCGCAGGTGTCGCCGACGAGGTAGCGGATCAGGGCGGAGACGATCGGGTCGAAGAGGGTGCCCGGTACCACCTCTTCGTAGAGTTCGATGAGCTGCCGGGTCAGGTGGGCGCCTTCGGCGGAGGGCCCCATGTGCCGGACCATGTAGCGGTCGAGGAACTGGCGGGCCTCGTCGAGGGACTTGGGGACCACGTCCTGGTCGACGCCGAGCATGGCGCCGACGACGCGCCAGGCGTAGTAGTAGGCTTCCGCGCCTTCCTGTGACATGTGGATGCCGAGGCGGTGCAGGCTGTCCAGCACGAGCAGCGAGAAGAACATCTGCCCGCCGATCATGTCCTCCTGACAGATCGGCGTGCCGAGTGTCTCGGTGCTCCACCGGTTCTCGCGCCTGAGGTGGTGGCGGATGGACGCGTGCAGCAGTCGGACCTTCTGGGCGGCAGGGAGGAAGCGGCTGCCGGCCTCGAAGGCGTCGGGCCGCATCAGGTAGACGGTGAACTGGCCCGTCTCCGCCATCCGCTTGGACGGGTAGTTCAGCCCGTGGGTGGCGGACAGCAGCTTCGCCACGTGCGGGACGACGTAACAGGCGGGCATGGAGGCGAAGGACAGCGCGGTGGAGATGTGCACGTTGTTGTCGATGAAGAACAGCCGGGCCTTCTCCATCTCGGCCCAGTCCACCCAGGCCGGCGGGACCCGAGTGGCCTCGAGGTAGTCCCGGGCGACGTCGGGCAGTCCGTCCGGCACGGGAGCGCCCGCCGTGGAGACGTAGCGCATCAGGGTGTTGAAGGTGCCCACCTCGCCGCGGTCGAAGAGCGCGGTGACGGTGGCGTCGGCGAGTGGGTCACCGACGTGCCGCAGGGCGTCCATCGATGCTTCGGTGTGGGTCATGACGGGGCTCCTTGTCCGGGGACGCGTCCGCGAGCGGCGAGAGGTTCGGCGGCCGGGGCAGGACGTGATCTGTACGAGGTCGGGGCGATGCCGGGACGAGGAGGTCGGGGCGAGGGTCAGGACAGGCGGGCCGCCGCCGACTGCGCGAGCGAGGTCAGCGCGCCGGCGGCATGCGCAGGCACATCCAGCTCGTGCAGAGCGTCCAGCGCCTCCTCGACCCGTGCGCTGATCATGTCCTCGATGCGGTCGGGTGCCTTCAGCCGGCGCATCACCTCGCGGACGGTGTGCAGAGCATCCGCGTCCAGGCCGCGCCGGCCCAGCAAGCCGCGCAGCCGTTCGCGTTCGTCGTCGCCGGCGAGGCGCCAGGTCTCTGCCAGCAGGGCGGTGGGCCGGTGTCCGCGCACGTCGTCGGCGCCGGCCTTGCCCGTGCGTTGCGGGTCTCCGAACAGGCCGAGCAGGTCATCGCGCAGCTGGAACGCCTCGCCCAGCGGCAGACCGTACGCGGAGTAGCCCTCGCGCAGCCGCTCACCGGCGCCGGCCAAGGTGCCCCCGATCAACAGGGGTTGCTCGACGGTGTACTTGGCGGTCTTGTACCGGATCACCTTCAGCGAGGCCTCGGTGTCGGGGGCGACCCCGGTGCGCAGGATTTCGAGGCACTCGCCCGCGATCAGTTCCCGGGCCATCACCGACCACATCGGGCGGGCCCGGGAGAGGTAGGCGGCGGGCAGACCACTGGTCGCGAACAGCTGACCGGCCAGCACCATCAGCAGGTCTCCCACCAGCATCGCCAGCGACCGCGCTGCGGCATCGGCGCGCGGACGGCGCCGCACAGCACCGCGCAGGGCGATGTGTGCGGTGGGGCGCCCGTGCCGCAGCGGGCTGTCGTCGATCAGATCGTCGTGCGCGACCGCTGCGGCATGCACCAGCTCCATGGACGCCGCCGCCCGCACCAGCGTGTCGCTGTCCGGCTGCCCCACGGCCCGCCAGCCCCAGTAGCAGAACGCCGCCCGCAGCCGTTTGCCGTCGGCGACGCCGGCCTCGAGCTGCTCGGCCACCGGGCCCAGCAGCGGATCGATCGCGGCGAACTGGTCGGCCTCCTGGGCGACGAACCGGTGCAGCACCTCATCGACGCGGGTCTTGAACGCCACCGGATCCCACCGGTCAGACATCGCCGGCCGTTCGTCGGGCGAGGGCCTGCCGGGCGAGGATCTCCAGATGGGCCGGAGGCAGCGCCGCATACCGGTCCAGCAGCAAGCGCCCACGTGCCTTGAGGTCCTGCTCGGCCTGCGCCGCCAGCTCCGCGGCGTCCGAGCGGCGCAGCAGCCCCCGCACCGTTCCCACGGCCGAATCCAGCGCGCTCACCGCCAGATCGGCCAGCCCGGCCACCAGCAGCACCGTCTGGTCGTCCAGGCCCCTGGGCCGTCCCGTTTCTCGCGTCATGCTCTTCCCCACCCGTAGAACATCTGCACGGTGCCGGTCACGCGCCGCCTGCCCGAGCATCGCGCCCGACCGGGTGGGAGAGCGGAAGAACTCACGATCGAGCGATCACCTCGCTCGGCCGTACGGATCATCACGGCCACAGGACGCAGACCTGCTTGCCCGGTGACGGTGTCGCGCAGTGGTGGACGCGGGAGAGGCGGAGGCGTTCATCCGGACGTCCTTCCCGGTGGCGGCGAACTCCCCGGTGCGCAGGCAGCTGCCCTCCACCGGCCGCGGTGACCGATCCGGCCGCTCTCGGCGTCATCTCCGCGGCCAGGGTGGCCAGTTGGGCCAACGTACCCGCGAGGGCAGCGCCGACGCCTGCGGGGTGGCCGGCGTGACCGGTTGAGCCTCGGTGCCCCCGGATGGCCTTCCCGGTGAGCGCTGCCGGGTATGTCGATCTAGCCTCCGAAATGAGCGCTAATTGGATCTTCTGAAGGTGCGCTCCACTCGACCCGAGGAGGACAAATGAGCAGGCTTCGCAAGGCCGCTGTCGCGGCCGCCCTTATCGGTGGCGTCAGCCTCATGGGCACGGCCCCGGCCACCGCCCAAGCCGCCGCGGCGGGCGGGCATGGAGGCGGATGTAAGTCCCATGACATGAACATCGACATCCTCGGTGAGGTGGGCATCCTCAACGGCCTGGGCGGAAACCTGCTGAACGGCGAGGGCAACCCGGGTGCCCAGTTCACGGACATCGGTTCCGACTGCGACGGGGGCTGGTAACCGCGTCACGTAGCTCACCCTATGCAGTAACGGCGCGCGGACCCTGAGTCCCGCGCCCGTCCGGCCATCAGTGGCCGCTTGCGCTTCATCTCAGAGTGGATGCCGAAGGCCCCGCACCGTCACCGGTCCGGGGCCTTCGCCGTGATGTCCCGGCAGCGGCCCGCCCGCATGGCTTACTAGCAGCCGCCGTTGGTGTAACGCGCTCGGATGAACGAGGACACCTTGTTGTCCGCACCGAAGTCCGAGAGTCGCGACAGCTGGTGATAGGGGGACACCTGGAGCACCAGTTCCTTGTAGACGGGGTACCGGTACAGACAGAGGGGGTAGCCCATGTTGTTCTTCACGGAAGAGATCTTGTCGTCGAGGTAGGTCCACCTGCTGAAGTCGCCGGCTCCGTCCGGGTCCCCCCAGTACAGTCCTATCGCGGCGCCGGAGTAGTCCGGGTTCTCGTAGAAGCAGAACTTGTAGACGGCGGGGTCACAGTTGGACCCGGGGTTCCACTGCTCGGCGGAGGCAGGACCCGCCGTTCCGAGTCCGATGGCCAGGGCCGATGCCCCAGCCATCGCCAGTGCCGCCAGACGCTTCCTGTTGATGCCCACGTACATTCCTTCTGTCGTTCGCGAGAGCCGAGTGCTCCTTGGCAACACGGTTCGGGGGCGGCTGAAGGTTCACTCGGCCTGTGCAGGTGCTTCGGCACTTCGGCTGCAAGCGCCGTCTGTGGGCCGGGGGCGGTGAGCGCTGTTCAGAGGTTGTTGTCGCCCGTTGTGGGGCGGCGGGTCGCGGGGCTCAGCGGACCGATAATCGGTTGCCTGTGGGCGAGGGTGGTGGATGCAATGTCCGCCATGATCACCCAGGTGCGCCCGACACGGCGAGGCGCGATGAACGCGTCCTCCCTGACCCTGCCACTCCGCGATCCGGGTGAACCACTACCGAATCCTCACATCGGAGACGCCCACCCGTGAGTACGCCACCTTCGCGACCCGCCGTGGAGCGGACTGACGGGTCAGCCGTCCAGATCGGCGCTCTCGTTCCGCTGACTCGGCCTGGCTGGGTCGAGGCGGGCCGGCACTTGCTCGCCGGACTCGAGCTGGCCGTTCGCGAGGTCAATGACGCGGGCGGGATCGTCGGAAGACCACTCGAGCTGGTGGTCCGGGACACCGCGGCTGATCCGCGCAGGGCCGCGGCGGCCGTGGACGAACTGGCTCGTCTGGGCGTGGCCGCCTTGGCGGGGGAGTATCACAGCGTCGTCGCTCGCGCCGCCGCCGCCCGGGCCGACGCCCTCGGCCTGCCGTTCCTCTGCTCGTCAGCGGTTCTCGACGAACTCACCGAACGGCCGACACAATGGGTCGCGCGCCTTGCCCCGGCGCAGTCCCACGGCTGGCAGATCTACGCGGACTTCCTCCTCGGCGCGGGCCACAGGCGAATCGCCGTGGCAGCCCAGCCGAGTGTCTACTGGGCCTCGGGGACCCGCATTCTGCGGGACCATCTCGCTCCACGCGGCGGCACCGTCGTAGAACTCGACATGCGCGCGCTCACCCCCGCGGCCCTGTGCGACGCACTCGTCGACCACCGCGCGACAGCCCTTCTTCTTCTGGTCGGCCACCCGGAACCGGCAGTGTCGATCGTCAAGTCCGTCCGCCGCGACCAGCGCCTCGCCGAGATCATGATCGGTGCTCCGGCCGGGCAACCGGAGTTCGCCGAATGGGCGACGTCGCTGGGCGGCGACGGCGCCGCGATCCCGTTCCTGCGCTACCTGCCCGAGCGCCTCAGCCCTCTGGGTGCACGAGTCGCGACGGCCCTCCGCGACCGGCTGGCCGAAGCGCCCTCCTTCGTCGCCTTCGAGGGCTACGACACGGTCGCCGTCCTCGCCGATGTGCTGCGTTCTCACGGCGTGGACCGGGCGCGCACCGCCGCGTCCTGGCCGCGCGTCGCGGTCGAAGGCACCCGCGGGCGGATCCGGTTCTCCCGCACGCCGGGAAGCAGCGTCTGGCAATGGGCTTGGGCGCCGGTCCAAGTCGTCGATCGAGACCCGGCGGAACCCGACCGCTTCCGGATCCTCCACGCCGGCTGAGAGAGCACGGCGGTGCGGGCCCGTACCGAGCAGCCGGCCGCGCACTCGATGCCGGGGCTTCGCCGGGCCGGCAGCGCCCTCAGGCTCGGTGGTCCGCTCAGGCCGGGTTTCTGGTGCGCGTCGGACCGGCTCGACCGCCGGGGTTCTGGTCCGCCTCGGACCGGCTCGACCGCGCATCGCCGCACGCCGCGAGCGCGGCATACGGGCCACCCCCCTTCGGCGCAGGTCCAGACACCACCTGGCTGTCGCCGGCCGCGGGCTACCGCACCCGAAAAGCCCCGCTTCCCTCGTTCCCTCGAACCCTCTAGTCTAGGTAGACCTACCTACCTAGTTTTAGATGTGATGAGCGAGGCTGATGTGAGCACGGTGGGAAGCGGGCGGCGGCGTCCGGCGCGGGAACGGCTTCTGGAGGCGGCGGCCCACCGCTTCTACGCCGACGGCGTGGCGGCGACCGGCATCGACACGATCACCGCCGAGGCCGGCGTGGCGAAGATGAGCCTGTACAACAACTTCTCCTCCAAGGCCGACCTGGTCCGGGCCTATCTCGACGCCCGGCACGAGGAGTGGCTCGGCCTGTACCGAGCCCGGCTCGAGCACGCCGACGGGCCGCGCGAGGGGGTGCTGGCGGTGTTCGACGCCTACGCCGACCACGCTGCGTTCGCGTACGAGCACGGTTTCCGCGGGTGCGGCCTGCTCAACGCCGCCGCCGAGCTGCCGGCCGGCGACGAGGGCCGCGCCGTGGTGCGCGCCCACAAGGAGGAGGTCGAGCGGTTGATCGCCGGCCACCTGGAGGAGCTGCTGCCCGGCCGCCCCGACGAGGCAAGCGCGACGGCCGAGCACCTCGCCTTCCTCCTGGAGGGCGCGATGGCCCGCGCGGGGCTGGAGGGGGACGGCGACCGTCTTCTGCACGCCCGCTCGCTGGCCACGACCCTGCTGGACCGGTTGTGAGGGGCGCGGACCGGGGCCGGTCCGCGGGCATCGGAGCCCTGTGCGTGCTCGCCGCCTCCCTGCTGTGGGGCACGACGGGCACGGCCGCCACCTTCGCCCCGGACGTGGGCCCCCTCGCCATCGGCGCCGTCGCCATGGGCCTGGGCGGACTCCTCCAGGCTCTCGCCGCCACACGGCAGATCGGGCGCCACGCGCCCCGGCTGCGCGAACAGCGCGGCACGGTACTGCTGGGCGCCGTCTCCGTGGCGGTCTACCCCCTGGCCTTCTACACCTCCATGCACCTGGCCGGAGTCGCCGTCGGCACCGTGGTGTCGATCGGCACCGCCCCGCTCGCCTCGGCCCTGGTCGAACGTGTCGTGGACGGCCGCCGGCTCACCCGCCGCTGGACGCTCTCGGCCTCCCTCGGCCTGCTCGGCACCGCGTTGCTGTGCGTCGCCGAGGCGGCGCACGCCGCCGACGGTGCGACGCAGGCGTCCGTGGCGACCACGCTGCTCGGCATCGGCCTCGGACTCGTCGCCGCCGCGACCTACGCCCTGTACTCCTGGGCCGCCCACCGGCTCATCACCCGGCAGATCCCCTCCCGCGCGGCGATGGGCGCCGTCTTCGGACTCGGCGGTCTTCTTCTCCTGCCCGTCCTCGTGGTCACCGGTGCCCCGCTCCTCACCTCCTGGACCAACACGGCCGTCGGCGGGTACATGGCGCTGGTGCCCATGTTCACCGGCTACGTCCTGTTCGGCTGGGGACTCGCCCACGTACCCGCCAGTACCGCCACCACGCTGTCCCTGCTCGAACCAGCCGTCGCGGCCGTCCTCGCCGTCCTGGTCGTCGGCGAACGCCTCCCCGCCACCGGCTGGGCGGGCATCGCCCTCGTCATCGCCTGCCTCGCCCTCCTCACCGCCCCCACACGCACACCCCGCCGCCCACGGGAACTGCCGCGCAGCGCCGTGGGCCACGACACCGAGGCCGACATGGCTGTCCACGCTGATTGAGCGCCCGGGTCCGTTCCCGGCCCGCGGCCCTGGCGGCGCCGAGCCACCTTCTCGTGCCACGCCTGCTTGCCACTGCCGACGACGCGCCTGCCTTCGTCACTTCACCTCTCGACAAGGTGCGCCCAGCGGTGAACGCCGACTCCGTCGTCTGCCGGGCGCAGCCGACCTGAGCCTCATTCGGAGGGTCCCTCCGGGGCGGGTCCGCGCTTCACCCCGTCGAGCTTTGCGCCCTTGAGGTCGGCGTGGGTGAGGTTCGCGCCTCGCAGGTCGGCGTTGGTGAGGTCCGCATCTCGCAGGTCGGCGTGGGTGAGGTTCGCGCCCCGTAGATCGGCGTGGGTGAGGTCCGCTTCGGCGAGGTCTGCCCCGGTCAGGTCGGCCTCGAAGACGGACGCCCGGGCCAGGTCGGCTTCGGCCAGGAGCGCGCCGGTGAGCTTGGTGTAGATAAGGAAAGCGCCCTTGAGGTCGGCGGCGAACAAATCCGCCTTGCTGAGGTCGGCATTCTGAAGGTCTGCCCCTGTGAGATCGACTCCTCGGAGATTTGCTTTTGTGAGGTTCGCGGTGTTGAGGTGAGCGCGGGCGAGGTGCGTCTTGACGAAGCTCTCGTTTCCGGGGAACAGAAAGGGTTTGGCGAACTGCACTTCACGGAGATCGGCGCCGAAGAGGTTCGCATCGGAGAGGTTCGCGCCGATGGTCACCGCGCGGGGGAGTGTCGCACCTTCCAGGTTCGTCCAGGTGAGATCCGCGCCATCGAGTTTCGCTTCAGGGAGTTCCGCATGCGTCAGCTTCGCCTTTGAGAGGTTCGTCCTGACCAGGTTCGCTTTGGCGAGTCGCGCCTTGGTGAGGTGTGCGCCACTGAGGATGGAATCCTGTAGTTTCGCGTGGTCCAGGTTTGCCCCGCGGAGATCTGCGGACGCGAGATTCACTCCTGTCAGTACTGCTCCGCTCAAGGGCGCACGGCCGAGACTCGATCCGCTCAGGTCCGTTCGCCTCAAGTCGAGGACATCTTGGGCATGGCGGTTCGTGGTCAACACGCTCATCGCGGCCTGGATGTCCGTAGGCGGCGTATCCGGTGCCGAAGTGGGCGCCCCTTTCCGGGTGCCGTTCGCCGGAAGACGGGCGTGCTCGCGCACATACGCACCGAGTACCAAGAAGCCAGTCGTATGGTCCCGGGGTGAGTCCTGCATGATGCGCTGGAGGGCGTAGATTCCACCGAGGCGGATGTCCAGGGATTTCGACCCCAGATGGCCGATGGCCGCACTGAAGCGATCGGTGATCTGTCCTTGCTCGATGAGCCGGACTTCTTCCTTGGCCGTCCGGACTTCTTCCCCGGCTTGCCCCACGGTCGTCCACGTGAACAGCAATGCGATGACCGCAGCCAACCCGGGCAATGCGGCCACGAGCAGTTCCAGTCCCCGCAGCTCGCCACCGCGGCCTGCGTCCCGCGACGGACCGAATCGGCGATTCCGCCGCCGACGGGCGCCACGTCGGTGTGAGATTCGGCGAAGGCGGGAGGGGCCGAGGCTGCCAGTCACCCTCCCATGTCACCCCACGGCTGCGGCACCAGCCCGGGCGCCACACTGTCGAAGCACCCGGATGGTTCTCCGAAGAACCGGCCATGTCGCCAGAGCGCCGCAGCGGCTCCACTCCTCACCTGTATCGGTGTGCTCAGACGCCTGGTGCTGTCGGCGCTCGTCATCGGCCGGCGCTGAGCGGCGCCGGAGGGACCCCTGGACCGAGTGGACCGAGGCGCGACACATCGGCACGTGCCCCACCGCAGACCGCTCCCGCATCGCACGGCCGTCGAGCGGCCGACGCCACGGCTCGGACTCGGCGGCCTCGAACCGGTCCAAGGCCGACCAGGACCCCCGTGGTCGCCGACGTCCGCTCCCGGATGGGCGCCGCCCTCCTCGGCCACCTCGCCGCCGGCCGGCCGGACCGCAAGCCGACGGGGGCCGCCCTCACGAAGAGCGGCCCCCGCGCGAGCGGCCCCCTACTCGACGTTGATCTTGAAGGTGCTGGTCCTGTTGCGGATGTCCTCGGCGTTGCCGCTCATCCGCAGATTGCGGAAGGTGGCTTCGCCGACAGCCGGTCCCTGACCGGGTTCCGGCAACTCGTTGGCCCAGATGCCGAATCCGGACTTGGCGTCGAACGCGTCTCCGCTCTTCTTGGAGCCGGTGATGGAGATGTCGGTGAAGATCGTGTCCTTGACCGGGAACTGCGGCCGGCCGCCGACGTAGTTGGTCTGGAACATCACGCCTCCGTAGGTGGAGTCGTCGATGTCGACGTCGTTGACCCGGATGCCCTGGAAGACCTTGGACGCCGAGAACGCCCAGATGGCCGGGAAGACCTGCGAGCCCCAGAAGTGGCCGCCGGTCCGTTCCAGGGAGACGTTCTCGATCGTCGTGGGCTCCGTCCCGAAGCCGTTCATCGGGTAGCCGAAGTCCAGCGAGGAGATCGTGATGCCGGAGTAGACCAGGGTGTCGGCGACACGGATGTTGCGGAAGGTGTTGTCGTAGCCGCCGTAGACGGCGATACCGGCCGCGCGCCACGTGAGCGTCGACGTCAGGTTCTCGTAGAGGTTGTTCTTCTCGTCGGCGCCGCCTGCGTCGATCGCCGAGAAGAGCGCGAAGCTGTCGTCGCCCGTGGCGCGGGCGTCGTTGTTGACGACGTGGTTGTCCGTCGAGCCGTTGGTCATGTTGATGCCGTCGGCGAACATGTCCCGGATGCGGGAGTTCTTGATGGTCATGTTGTCGGTGTTGGCACCCCAGTAGAGGCACACCATGTGCTCGACCCAGATGTCGTCGATGGTGATGTCGGATACGTTGGAGAAGTCGAACACCTTGCCCGGGCCGTCGATGCGGGACGTGTAGTTGCCGAAGTAGGAGAAGCCGGCGAACGTCGAGCCCTTGGCGCTGGCGTCGGCCCGGAAGCCCACGTCGGTGTTCTCCTGCGAGGAGGGTGCGTGGAAGCGGGTGAACCACGGCCCGGCTCCGACGACCTTCACCGCCTTGCCGTAGACCTGGAACTTGCTGGAGGTCTCGTAGTCACCGGCGGGCAGGTAGACGCCGACGAGCTTGCCCGTGGTGTCCATGCGGACCTTGTCGAGCGCGTTCTGCACGTCCTGGTGCGAGAAGCCGGCCGGGACCGCGTAGGCGGCCGGGTCCGGGTTCGGGCCGGCCGTCGCCTGCTCGGTGTTGACGAAGTCGATGGCGTAGCCGGAGGTGTTGGCCGCGTCCTTCTGCAGCCGGATCTTCGAGCCGGCCGGAACGGTCCTGCCGAGCAGCAGGTTCGCCTCGTCGTAGATGTGCCGCGGCGCACCGGAGCCGGGCGAGTTGCCGGGCGAGGTCTCGTTGCCGTAGAGCCAGGCGTACTTCGAGGTGAGGTCGATCGTCTTGAGGAACTGCCCGTCCACGTAGACGTTCAGCGTGGTGTCGGTGCCGTCCGGGACGGAGAAGCGGGTGACGAGGGTGTTGGTCGCCGCGCGGGTGGTCCACTCGACGTACTGGCCGGTTCCGGTCAGGGTCACGGCCTTGCGGCCGCTGGCCTCGCCGGCGACGTCGCCGATGGTCCGGTTCGGACCGACGACCTTGGCGCCGCCCCCGACCGTGCCGTCCTCGGCCTCGTACATGTCGTACGGCATGTCCGCGCCGCGTCCGACGAACAGGGGCTGCGTGGTGGTGTTGTTGGCCCGCTTGACCGGCAGTTCGTTGGCGTCGTCGGCGATGACCGTCTTCACGGTGTACTTGCCGTTGGCGGCCGTCCACGAGCCGAGGCCGACGGGTGCGGTCGTCTGGCCCGCCGCGATGGCGCCGCTGTAGGAGCCGGTGAGCGTCTTGACGGTGGCGCCCTTGGAGTCCTGGATCGTCAGCCTGACGCCGTGGGCACCGGAGGCCGAGGCCGTCGTCCCCTGGTTCTTGATCGCGACGGTGAACTTGACCTCGTCACCGGCCGATGCGCTGGAGGGCGTCCAGGAGACGGGGGCGGCGAGCAGGTCGGAGCTGGAGACGGGCTTGACGACGAGGGCGTCGGAGCGGGTGAAGGCGTTGTTCGCCTCGTTCTGCTCGATGACCTTGTTCGACGGGTCCACCTCGGCGCCGAGCGGGTAACTGCCCGCGTCCCGGGTCCCGATGCTCGCGGTGACCGTCGTCGACTCGCCGGCCGCGAGGGCCGGGACGGCGGCGGTCGCGGCCTTCGTGCCGCCGAGTGTGAAGTTCAGGTCGGTGGCCTTGGCCGCCTTGCTGCCGCTGTTGGTGACGGTCGCCGTCAGGCCGATGGTGTCCGACTCGACCGGGGCGGCGGGCGTGTTGGTGATGCCGGTGACCTCGAGGTCCGGGTTGGCGGCCGGGGTGCCGATCACCTGGAACTCGGCGACCTGCGCGCCCGGGGCGCCGGAGTTGGCGGTGAACCTG
The DNA here is from genome assembly GCF_055569615.1 of Streptomyces sp. NPDC031379. Lineage (NCBI taxonomy): Bacteria > Bacillati > Actinomycetota > Actinomycetes > Kitasatosporales > Streptomycetaceae > Streptomyces > Streptomyces sp. NPDC031379. The sequence goes on from NZ_JBVIIT010000009.1 coordinate 171,222, forward strand.
AGCTGGATGTCTGCCGCGGAGCCGGAGACCGGGATGGTCACGGTGTTGCCGCTTGCCGGGTTGAAGGTGTAGTCCTTCGCCGCGGCGAGGTTCGTGAAGGCCGTCGCGTCCTGGTCACGGCCGAGTACCTGGATGTTCTGCGTCCGCGTGGCCCAGGCGGCGTCCGGGTTGAGCTTGACGACGACCTGGCTGAGGTCGGCGTGGGCACCCAGCTCGGTGGTGAGGGTGGCCGGGTAGGCGCCGCCCGCGCTCTCCCAGTAGGTGCCGGTCCGGCCGTCGTTGGCGTTGGCGGCGACGTAGGTGAAGGTGTACGAGGAGGCCTCGACGGGCTTCCCCTCGGCGAGGTTGGAGCCGGAACCGGTGGAGCCGGTCCGGGTGACGCTGTTGCTCGCCACCGACACGTTCCCGGCGGCGTCCTTCGCCTTCACGTAGTAGGTGACGGTGGCCGTCGACGGCGGGGTGTCGGTGTACGTCGTGACGTCGCCCGCCACGGACTTGACGAGCTGGTTGTCGGCGTAGACGTCGTAGCCGGTGACTTTGACGTTGTCGCTCGACGCCTGCCAGGTGAGCTTCACGTCGCTGCCGGACTGCGTGTAGGCGAGGTTGCCGGGCGCCGTGGGGGCCTGGGTGTCACCGCCCGATCCCTTGCGGGTGACGCTGTTGCTGTTGGCGGAGACGTTGCCCGCGGCGTCCTTGGCCCGCACGAAGTACGTGATGTCGCTGCCGGCCGGCTGGGTGTCGGTGTAGGTCAGGACGTTCCCGGCGACGCTCGCCCGCAGCTGCCCGTTGGCGTAGATGTCGTAGCCGGTCACGGCCGTGTCGTCGGCGGCCGCGCTCCATGCCAGCTTGATCTGTCCGGTGGCCGGCTCGGTGTAGCTCAGGTTGGACGGCGCGCTGGGCGCCTGGGTGTCACCGGTCGCCGGTCCGTACACCTCCAGTTCGGACAGCTGGCCGGCGGGCCAGCCGGTGTTGGCGGTGAAGAGCACGCGCACGTACCGCGTCGTGGTCGTGTCGAAGCCGATGGTCGCCGACTGGTCGTCGGAGCTGTCGAAGGTGTACGCCTTCGAGGCCGTCAGGTCGGTGAAGTTCTGGTTGTCGGTCGAGCCCTGCAGCTTGAGCGTCTGGCTGCGGGCCGGCCATCCGCTCGGCAGCCGCAGCGTCACCTGGTTGACCTTGACCGAGGCGCCGAGATCGACCTGAACCCATTGCGGGAAGGCGTTGTTCCTGCTCTCCCAGTAGGTCGCGCGGTTGCCGTCACCGGCGTTGGCCGCGCCGTACACGTCGGCATGCCCGCTCTCGCTGAACGGCTTGCCGAGCGCGAGGTTGGGCGTCGAGGCGTCGGTCGTGAGCACCTGCATCTCGGCCAGCTGTGCGGTGCCGGTGACCGAGTTGCCGCTGAAGTCGGCCCTCACGTAGCGCGCGCGGGTCGCGGGGAAGGAGATCTTCACCGTGTTGCCGTTGCCGGGGCTGAAGACGTACGGCGCCGACGACTTGAGCGTGGCGAAGCTCTGGCCGTCGGCGCTGCCCTGCAGGGCGAGCGTCTGCTTGCGGGTCTGCCAGTGCGCGGGCAGACGCAGCACGACCTGGCGGACGCGCTCGGACTTTCCGAGGTCGGTCTGCACCCACTGCGCCGACTTGTCCGAAGCCTGCCAGTAGGTGCCGAGGTCGCCGTCGCTCACGTGGGCGGCAGCGTGCGTGCCGAGGGTGCTGCCCGCCCTTGCCGTGGCGCCGGCGGCGGCGTCGGGGCCGCCGGCCGCGTGCGCGTCAAGGGCCGGCAGCCCGAGCACCAGGACGGTGGAGGCCAGCGCGGCGGTGGCCGTGCGCCGTCTCCAGCGGATCGGTTTGTATCGAGTCATGCGGGTCACTCCCTGCGGAGGCTCACGCACCCCAAGGGGCCACGTGAGGGCGGCTCGGTTCGGGAAGAGCGGTGGCGCGTCACGAGAGGAGGCTGGGACCGTCCTACGGCGCACGGCTGCACCGGCTTCCTCCGTTACTGACAGAAGCCGGCCGTCCATGCGCCACTGGTGTCGCGCACAAAGTGCAGCTTGCACGTGACTTCTTGCATTGATTCATCGCAATATTGCAGAGCGATCGTGAGTTCGTCCACGGTTGTGACAGCACGAGTTTCACCGGCCACAGGCGCTCCCCGTTCGCCGAGAAGCCTCAGCCGGGTTCCGGCCCGGCGAAGGGGCTGGTCGGCACGGTACGGAGAGGGCGGCGCGCACGGGACGCCGACGCTCGCCCCCTCCTGATATCCCGCGGGTGCGCTGCCCGGCCCGCTCCTCCGGAGGGCGGTCGGCGGCCGCTCCGGGGCGTCACGGAAGCGCGCGTCTCCCGGCACTGCCGTCTCCGGCACCACACAATGTCGCCACTGTGCAAGTGCTGTAAGTTTTTTGCGTTAACCTTGCGTCATGACGCGACGACTTGCACAGGTAGCCGCCAAGGTCGGTGTCAGCGAGGCCACGGTCAGCCGGGTGCTCAACGGCAAGCCAGGGGTCTCGGACGCCACCCGGCAGGCGGTGCTGACGGCCCTCGACGTCCTCGGCTACGAGCGCCCCACCCAGCTGCGCGGCGAACGCGCCCGGCTCGTCGGCCTGGTCCTGCCCGAGCTGCAGAACCCCATCTTCCCGGCGTTCGCCGAGGTGATCGGCGGCGCTCTGGCCCAGCAGGGGCTGACCCCGGTGCTGTGCACGCAGACCAAGGGCGGCGTCTCGGAGGCGGACTACGTCGACCTGCTGCTGCAGCAGCAGGTCTCCGGCGTCGTCTTCGCCGGCGGCGGTCTGTACGCCCAGGCGAGTGCCCCGCACGACCACTACGAGGTACTGGCAGACCGCAAGATCCCGGTCGTTCTCATCAACGCCGCCATCGGCGACCTGGGTTTCCCCGCCGTCTCGTGCGACGACAGCGTCGCCATGGAACAGGCCTGGCGTCACCTGGCATCGCTCGGCCATCGACGCATCGGGCTCGCCCTCGGCCCCACCGACCACATCCCCTCGCAGCGCAAGCTCGCCACGGCCCGCGCCCTGGCACAGGCAGCCGGCGGCGAACTTCCCGACGAACACGTGGTGCGAGCGATGTTCTCCCTGGAAGGCGGCCAGGCGGCGACCGCCCGCCTGCTCGACCGGGGCGTCACCGGCGTCATCTGCGCGAGCGACCCGATAGCGCTCGGCGCCGTACGGGCAGCACGCCGCCGCGGCCTCCAGGTGCCCGCCGACATCTCGATCGTCGGATACGACGACTCGGCGTTCATGAACTGCACGGAACCCGCCCTGACCACCGTGCGCCAACCCATCGAGGCCATGGGCCGAGCCGCCGTCGAACTGCTCACCGCCCAGATCGCCGGCGGCGCCGTGACACCGGAGGAACTCCTCTTCGAACCGGAACTCGTGGTGCGCAGCTCCACCGGACAGGCCCGTCGCCTCCACTGAAGACGCCGACACCCGCTCGGATCCGGGCAGACGTCCTCACCGAGACGCCACCCGCCCGCCGGTACGCCGACGCCCGGCCCCGCACTCAGCTCACTCAGCTCACCGGCGGGGGCTCTTCGCCGAAGACCCAGGGCGCCAGTACGACGTGCCAGCCGTCCGGGTCCTCGAAGAGGACGGCGCCGTGTTCTGGCCAGTAGGGGTTCGCGGAGGGGACCGGGCTGTGCCCGTGCTCGGTGAGCCGCCGGGCGGCGACGGCAACGGCTTCGGGGCCGCGCAGGTAGAGGACCAGCTGGTTCTCCGGGTGCGGTTCGGGGACGCGGGGCGGGTCGCCGTGCTGCAGCAGTTCCATGTGCACCGGGGTGCCCGGCAGGCCGAGGACGACGCCGTCGTAACCCTGGTGGCCGCGCCATTGGGCGAGTACCGGCAGGCCGAGGACATCGCGGTAGAAGACGAGAACGTCGTCGTACTTCGCGGTCGGGCGGGCGAAGCGGACCGCTCCGACGTCGAGGTGACCGGGCCAGGAGTGCGTCATGGGGCGATGCTGTCACACGCCCGCCATCTTTGATGACAGGATGTTCCGCGGGGAGTCGGCGTGCCGAGATCACGGGGCAGGAGATGTTCTCGCCCTGCCGTGACAGGCCGGCCGCCCCAGGCCGCCGCCGGCCTCCTGCCGCCGCTGCTCGCCCAGGCAGGCCCGCTCGCCCAAGCCGGCCTGCTCGCCGAACTCGCCCGCCGGTACCACGACTTGCTGCGCCCGCTAGCGCGGCCAGAAGCCTCCGGCGAGGATGCCCGTCACTGTAGTGGCCAGCGTGATCAGCCCGTACGGCACGCGCTGGACAACGAGTCGGACACCACCGCATCGGATCTCCAGAAAAGGCCGGGGCGGTGTAGGCGTCTTGTGGGAGGAGACGGACATGGCGTGCTCCCTTTCGGGTGATCGGTCCGATGATGGGCCGGGTGATCGGCCGAGACCAGCAAACTGCCTCCATCAGGAGTTGCAACACACCGCAATGTGAGGGCGCGCCGTCGCACGGTGCCTCGTTGACGCCAAGGAGGGACGCGTGTCGCTGACGCCGTCACAGAAGCCGACCGGCCGGCCGCGAGGTCTGGCGAGACTCACCGGGCTCGAGCCGGCTGAGGAGAAACTGGCTCTCTACCTCCGCGATCTCTACGCCCGGTTGGGGATGAGTTCCAAGGAACTGGCTGCGGCTCTCACCGAGGAGGATCCCGGCGAGCCGGTCAGCGTTTTCCAGCTTTCGCGGTATCTGGGCGGCAAGGCCTTGCCGCGGCTCTCCTTGATCTCCCGCATGCACCGCATGCTGTCCCGGCGCACGGGGCGGCCCTACGACGACAGCGCCGTGCACGAGGGGCGAGAGCTGGCCTTCGCAGCGGCACAGGCCAAGGGTCCGCTGATGGCCAGGGAGGTCAGGCTCGAAGCGGCTCTCGAGGAACTGGGCAGCCAGCGGACCCGGACAGCTGACGAGCTTTCGCAGCTGCGCCAGGGACTGACCGAGGAAAGGCAGCATCTCGCTGATCTGGAGAGGGACCTCAGCGGTATGGCCGATCAGGCCCGCCATGAGCGACGCGAGCTGACGGAAGAACGCGAGGAGACGAATCGGCGCATCGCCGCCCTGGAAGACCTCGTCCGCCAGCACGAAGCCTTGCTCCGCCTCATGCAGGAGGAGACCTCTCATGTCGAGACGATGGTGAAGGCCACGGGCAAGGAGATCGAGCTGTGGCAGCGTCGCGAGCCCGTCCCGGCGGCGTCGGTGGTCGTCCCGGGTACGGCCGCCCAGACGGCAGAAGCGATCATCACTCTTCGCGACCAGGACAGAGAAGCGGCGGCGGACGACCTGATCGTCCAGTACGCCCGAACGGCCTCCCGGGACGACCTGGCGGATCTGTCCATGAAGTTCTACACCGGCCGCCCCCGGGAGAACGAGCGCTTGTTGAACGCCATCGCCTTGTACCGCCCGGCAGGGGAAGTCCTCAGCCTTGCCGGGGACAAGGTGGCACAGGGCGGTCCCAGACGCGTCTGGGAAGCGGACGGCCTGCTCCGCGCAGCCGGCGAACACGCTCCCTTGGTCGAACTGATCCTGCTGATCAAGCTCCTGCGCGAGACAGGTCAGGAGGACAGACTCCAGCGCGTCGCCTACGGGGCCAGGAACCGCACGGACGAACAGCGGGAGCGGTTGATCTCGACAGGCTTGTCCCTGCCACGACGGGACAGGACCGGAGGTCCGGGCAAGCGCCGCTTGTGGAACCGGTGATCCGAGGCTCCGGACGCACGTGCGCCACGGTTCGCCGCGCCTCCGACGGCCCGTCACGCGCGGCTCGGTGCCGGCTCCGCATCGGAGGGACGCGCTGCCGTGCGGCGGGGGAGCAGCAGCGGGGTCGCCAGCAGGAGTACGCCGGCCAGGCCGATGGCCGTACGCGGGCCGAGCAGGCCGCCCAGCACGCCCCAGACGGCCGTCAGGAGCGCGGTCGAGGCCTTGGTCGTCACCGCCCAGGCGGTCAGTGTGCGGGTGACCCGGTCGGTCGCGGTGCGCTCGAGGCGGTAGGTGGTGTACACGGGGTTGAAGACCCCGCAGCAGAAGATGAGCCCGAGTTCGACGCCCGTCACCAGGAGCAGCCCTCCGGTGCCCGGCCCCAGGAAGGCCAGGCCGATGGGCCAGAGCGCGCGCAGCGCCCCGGCCACGACCAGGACCTGGTGCTGCCCGTACCGGGTGACGAGCGGTCGGGCCAGCCGCGAGCCGACCAGCCCGCCGATCGAGGGCGCGGCGAAGGCGAGGCCGTACTGCCACGGTGCGAACCCGAGCCGGCCGAGCATCAGGACGGCCAGCAGCGGCTGCGCGGCCATCACCAGGCCGTTGAACAAGGCGGTGTTGAGGAACAGCGGACGCAGCGTCGCGTCGGCGAGGATGTACCGCCAGCCGTCGAGCAGGTCCCCGGCCCGCATGCGCGCGGCCTCCCGGGGCTCGGGCCGCGGCTCGTGCCCGCCCGTCGCGCGGATGCCCAGGGCCGAGAGCAGGTAGCTGACCGCGTCGGCCACCACCGTCGCCACCGGACCGAGGAGCCCGATGGCCGCGCCGCCCAGCGGCGGTCCGACGATCGTGGTCGTCCAGGCCGTGGACTCGAACCGGGCGTTGGCGACGAGCAGGTCCTCGGCCGGCAGCAGCGTCTTCAGGTACGCGCCGGACGCGGCGCGGAAGGTGATGTCGGCCGCCGCGACGACAACCGAGACCAGCAGGAGCTGCAGGAAGGTGAGCACGCCGAGCGCGAACGCGGTGGGGATCGTCAGCAGCGCCGCGAACCGCACCAGGTCCATCGCGATCAGCACCGGCCGCTTGCGGCGGAACTCCACCCACGGGCCGAGCGGCACCGCCACGGCCGCGCCCACCGCAGCCCCCACGGAGGACAGCGCGGCGACCTCGGCCGGTCCGGCGTGCAGCGCCTGGATGGCGATCAGCGGGAACGCGCCGAAGGCGAGCCAGGTGCCGAGCGTGCTCGTCCCGTACGCTGCCCAGAGCCACCCGAACCGCCGCCCCAGCCGGTGTCCGAGCAGATGTCCCCGTCGCTGCCCGTGCCGCATGCCCGACCCCCTCGCCGCTCGCCTGTACAACCCATCCGCGATCGGCAGCATCAAAGCGGGTGCCGTGACCAGGGATCAAACAACCACAGTCCCGTCGGCCACAACCAACGGTTGTAGCCGTAAGGTGTCGGCATGGATCTCGACGCCGTCCGGACCTTCGTCGCCGCCGCCGACGCGGGGCGGTTCCAGGAGGCCGCCGCCGAGCTGGCGGTCACCCAGCAGGCCGTCTCCAAACGCATCGCCGCCCTGGAACGCAACCTCGGCGTGCGGCTGTTCACCCGCACCCCCCGCGGCGCCGAACTCACCATCGACGGGCAGGCGTTCCTTCCCCACGCGCGCGAGCTGCTGCGCGTCGCCGACCGGGCGGTCGCGTCCGTGCGCACCGGCCGCCGTCCCCTGCGCGTCGACGTGATCGCCTCGCGTGGCGCGGCCTCGGGCCTGATGCGCGGCTTCCACCGCGCGCACCCGGAGATCGACCTCGACGTGGTGATGCTGTTCGAGATCGAGACGGCCGTCGCCGCCATCCGGTCCGGCACGATCGACGCGTCCTTCCGGGCCGTAGCCATGCCCGGGCGGCCCCTTCCCGAGGACATCGAGTCCGTCCGGGTGCTCGACGAGCCGCTCCAGCTGCTCACCGGCCCCGCCCACGCCCTGGCGGGTGCCCGGTCGGTGACCGTCGCCCAGCTCGCCGGGCACCGGATCTGGATGCCGGGCATCGTCCCCGGTACCGAGTGGGCCGCCTACTACGACGACCTCGTCGCCGAGTTCGGCCTCACCATCGAGGCGACCGGCCCCAACTTCGGCTCCGACGCACTCCTCGACACCGTCGCCGACACCCCGGCCCTGGCCACCTTCATGGGCGGGGACACCCGGCTCGTCTGGCCCGCCGGGCACGGCCTGCGCCGTATCCCGGTCACCGACCCGACACCCGTCTATCCGCACTCGCTGCTCTGGCACCGCGACAACCCCCACCCCGCGCTGGCCACCCTCCGTGCCCACCTCGCCGCCACGACGGCCGGCCACGACGCCGCCGGGACCTGGGTGCCGGGCTGGGTGACTCCGCGCTGAACACCGCCGCGTCCGCGGTCATCGTGTGCGCCGTCGAGTCGATGCGGGCGGCGGCGAAGTGGCCGGTCCGCGGAGGCGGCGCGCCGGCGCGGCCCCATCCACCCTGCGCTCTCGTGCCGGTGCCGATCACGGTCCGTGCGACCGTGATCCTGGTCAGTCGCTCAGTCGCTCAGTCGCTCACGAGGGCGAAGGGGCCGCCCTCGCCGAACGCGAGCCGCCCGAAGTTCTCGGCGATGCGGCGGTGTCCTGCCGGATCGGGGTGGACCGCGTCGGGCAGCGGGAATTCCGCATGGTCCCTCTCGCCGTACAGGTCACGGCCGTCGAGGTAGTGCAGGTTCGGGTCGTCGGGCGCCCGCTGTTCGACGATTTGGGCGAGTTCGTCACGGATGACATTGAGCGTCAGGCGCCCGGCGGCGCGTTCGGCCGGATCGCCCGTCGCCTTGAACCGCAGGGTGCCGCCGTCGAAGTCGGGCGCGAGAGGGCCGGGAGTGTCCTCCTGGACCGGGCACAGGAGGGGGGACACGACCAGCAGAGGCGTGGTCGGATGACCCTCGCGGATGGTGTCGAGGAAGCCGTGGACCGCCGGGGTGAAGGCGCGCAGGCGCATGACGTCGCCGTTGACGACATTGATGCCGGCCTTGACGCTGATCAGGTCCGCGGGAGCGTCCCGCATCGCACGGGCGGTGAACGGGTCCAGCAGCGCGCTGCCACCGAACCCCAGGTTGACCAGATCCACTCCGCCCCGGAGAGCTGCCAGGGCCGGCCAGATGGCGGTCGGATGTGTGGCGTTCGAGCCGTGGCTGATGGAACTGCCGTGGTGCAGCCACACCCTGCGCCCGCTCTCCGGTGCCCGCTCGACGGGGGCGTCGGTGCGCAAGGCGATCAACTCGGTGATCTCCGTGTGCGGAAGCCAGATCTCGACGTCCTTGTCGCCCGCCGGCAGACCGGTGAACCGGGCGGTGCCGGCCGGGCCCTCCGTCAGCTCGGAGGACTGGGTGACCATGTCGGTGATCGTCTGTACGTTGCCGCCGGCCACCGTCGCCTGGGCGGCGAGACGGCCATCGACCAGCAGGTCGTACACGCCGTCCGCCGGGGCCGGGAACCCTCGGTAGACCCGCTTGGTGGGCAGTGTGTCCAGCTCGATGGTGGTGGCCCGGGTGCGGAAGACCAGTCGCACGCCGGAGGGCTGGGCCTCGGCCACGGCCAGTCGGTCGTCCGGGATCTGCCGGCGCGCCCGAACGGGCAGCCGATGCGGCAGCAGACCGTGCGCGGTCGCTTCCACATCGAGGAAACCGCGCAGGATGTCCACGGTGACAGGAGTGGTGATCAGGTCGTGTCCGCTGTCCATTGCCTCAGCTCGTCGATCGGTACTTCCGGATGGTCCCTGTGCGCCGGCCGGTGCGCGGCGCATCGGACCGCCTTCGAGGGTGCGGACCGCTGCCGGTCAGGGTGTGGCCCGGTTCCGTAGCAGAGCGTCGAGGGAGTCCACGATCCAGGCCCAGGACTCCTGCGCGTCGGGGAGGCTGTGCTCGAAGCCTCCGGCCAGCTCCAGGCTGACGTAGCCGTGGAAGACGCTGCCCAGCATCCGGACCGCGTGTGTCTGGTCCGGCTCCGTCAGGTCGTAGCCGCGCAGGATCGCCCGCGTCATCTGTGCGTGCCGTACGCCGGCACTGGCGGCCGCCGTCTCGGGATCGAGCCGGAGCCGTGCGGCGGCGTAGCGGCCGGGATGCTCCCGGGCGTAGTCGCGGTAGGCGTCCGCGAAGGCGGCCAGGGCGTCCTTGCCGGCGCGCCCGGCCAGGGCGTCGGCGACCCGGTCGGCGAGTTCCTCCAGGGCGAACAGGGCGATCCTGGTCTTGAGTTCCTGGGAGTTCTTCAGGTGCGAGTACAGACTCGCGACCTTGACGTCGAACCGCCGGGCGAGTGCCGAGACGGTCACCTGGTCGAAGCCGACCTCGTCGGCCAGTTCCGCCCCCGCCACAGTCAGCCGCTCCGGGGTCAGGCCTGCTCTCACCATAACCTTCCTCCTATCCAGCGACAACCATCATGCATTTGCCTAAAGAGTTTAGGCAAATTAGCCTGCCGCTCATGAGAGCACTGACCGAGCGGGAGATCCGCGCCGCCTTCGTGAACTGCACCAAGGGTGAGGCCAAGCGTCTGTCCGTCCCCCACGACCTGGCCGAGCGGCCGTGGGACGACCTGGACTTCCTCGGCTGGCGGGACCCTCAGGCCCCCGACCGGGCCTACCTCGTCACCGAGCTGGGCGGCCGCCCGACGGCGCTCGCACTGCGCGGCTCCGGTGCCACCTCCTGGCAGACGCGGCGCAGTATGTGCTCGATGTGCTTGACCACCCACACCGGAGGCGTCTCCCTCATGGTCGCCGCGAAAGCCGGCAAGGCCGGGCAGCAGGGCAACTCCGTGGGCGCCTACATGTGCAGCGACCTCGCCTGTCCGCTGTACGTACGGGGCAAGAAGGACGCGGGCATCGGCGCACGCCTCCCCGAGTCGCTCACCTTGGAGGAGAAGATCCGGCGGACCGTCGCGAACCTCACGGCGTTCATCACCAGGGTCACCGAATGAGGCGATCGGCTCCGCCCGTCACACCTGACCGGTGACGGGGACACATCGACCCGGACGACGGGGACGAACACGTCACCCCCGCCGTCGCCAAGCCGTCTGTGCTGGTCGACGTCCGCTCAGGCGGTGGATCGTGCCACGGGAATCCACAGCGCCGCGTCCGCCTGTGCCCCGTCCTGCGACAGGCGCACCCGCAGGATCTCGGGTCCCGGCCTGCTCTCATACGGGTTCGACGGGAACCACTGCGTGAACACATCCCGCCAGAGGTGCTGAAGCGCCCGCGGGAACGGGCCGGAGTTCTCGAAGACGGCCCACGTCCCGGCCGGGACGGCAAGCGCGTCCATGTCGTCAGGCGCTTCAGCGCACGTCACCACGCCGTGGTAGTAGTCGAGTTCGGTCCCCTCCGCCCGGCTCGGATCGAGCTGGTCGCTCACCCCGACGATCCCCGCCGGCTCCTGGTCGGACAGCGCCGTGATACGTCCCAGTGCCTCGGGTCCGATGCCCCGGACGAACTCGGCGATCGCCGGATTGACCCCCTCATGGACGAGCGGGACACGGGCCTTCTTGCCGACGACCCGGAACTCCCCCTTGTCCACGATCCTGTATCGCATACTGCTGCTCCCTTCGACGATGAGTCGGAAGGACATCCGGGGCTGGGAGTGCAGAGCCGCACCGGTGCGCCGGGCCTCGCCCGGACCCACACCGTGGACGGCGCGAAACGCACGGGCAAAGGCTTCTCCCGAGCTGTAGCCGTAGCGCGTGGCTACGTCCAGCAGCGTCCGCTCACCGGCGAGCACCTCGGCGCCCGCCACGGTCAGCCGCCTGCGGCGGATGTACTCCGACAGCGGGACGCCTGCCAACGCAGAGAACAGCCGACGGAAGTGATACTCCGACGTCACTGCGATGCGGGCGAGTTCGGCCACGTCGATCGGCTGATCGAGATGCGACTCGATGTGCTCCATGGCCTGATTCAGCCGCTCCAGCATCCCGGTCTCCTTCCCTTTCGATCACTCACGTTAGGAAGGCACCACCCTGCCGGACCCGACATCCTGTGCCCGGCGCGGTCGGGTTGGGGGAGCGCACGACGCGCTCGCCGCACCCCGCCCTCGTGACACCACCGCTTTGCGCCGCCGAGTGCTGCGCCTGTCCGTACGGCTGTGGTGGCACCCGTACTGGAATTCCGCTGCCGAGCAGCAGCAGTGCTCGAGAAGCACCCTGTTCACGGCTCGGTCATCGGGGCTGAACCGGTAGTCGCCTTGCTCGTCGGCGGCCGCCCGGCGCCTCGCCCCGCTGCATCAGGGCGCTCGCTGCGCCGAGCATGAGGGAGAGCATGAAGCACCTGGGGCGGCAGCACCGGCATCGACGACGGGTCGATGCCCGAGATCCTCGCCTGGACCGGGGACCGCTTCGCCGGTGTCCCCGCCGCCACCACCTGCCCGACGCACCCTCCGGAGGACGCCCGATGACCGTGGAACACGTGACCTTCGACGCCGACGGCGTCACCCTCGCCGGGCTGCTCTTCCGGCCCCACGACGCCGCCGGTGACCTGCCCGCCGCCGTCGTCTCCGGCTCCTGGACCAGTTGGGGGAACAGATGGCGGGGGAGTACGCCGAACGCCTGGCGGCCCACGGCATCGTCGCGCTGGCCTTCGACTTCACCGGCTACGGCGAGTCCGGCGGCGTCCCCCGCGACCTGGAGTCCCCGTCCCGGAAGAACGAGGACCTCCGGCACGCGGTGACCTTCCTGACCGGCACGGCCGGCGTCGACCCCGGACGCATCGGTTCGCTCGGCATCTGCGCCGGCGGCGCCTTCGCCGCGGTCCACGCCGCGGGCGATCCCCGCGTGAGATCCCTCGCCATGGTCGCGGCGGGCCTGCAGGACGAGGAACTCGCCATAGCGGCCCTCGGCGGTGAGGGAGCCTTCCAGAGCCGCCTCGCAGCCGGGCAAAAGGCCCTCGCGCACTACGAGGAGACCGGCGAGGTCCGGTACGTGCCTGCCGTCAGCGACACCGACCCGACGGCCGCGATGTACGGCCCGCTCGCCTACTACCTCGACCCGGCACGGGGCGGTGTCCCGCAGTACGGCAACCGGTTCGCGGTGATGGCCTGGGCCGAGTGGCTCGCCTTCGAGCCCGCCACCGCCGCCGACCGCATCACCGTCCCCACTCTGTCCGTGCACAGCGAGACCGCGGCCATCCCTGAGAGCATCCGCCGCTTCGCCACCCGAATGCGCACCCCGATGCGGACGGTCTGGCTCGAGGGCCGCAGCCAGTTCGACTTCTACGACGACGGGCCGACCGTCAGGGAGTCCGTCGACCACGTGGCCAGGCACCTGCACGCCTCGCTCCGGTCCCGCACCGGCGCATAGTCCGCACGGCCCGGCACGGCCGCCGCGCGAACCGCGGACGCGAGCACCCCGCGCCGGAGCGGTTCCTCCACGGTGCGGCCGGTCCGCCCACCCCAGCCTGATCCATCACCCGATCCACCACTCTTGACAAACGGTCATGCTCCTGACAGCAGTGGCTCTGCACCACTCCCACGAACGGCACCACACCCCGAAGGGGGCGATCAGCGCATGACCAAGCCTGAGAGCGCGGGACACGACTACGACGTCGTCATCAGCGGAGCCAGCCTCGCCGGCAGCGCCGCGGCGACCTTGCTCGCTCGACGCGGTGCCCGCGTCGCACTGCTGGAACGCCGCTCGGACCCCGAGGCGTACAAGGTGCTGTGCACCCACTCCATCACGGCGAACGCCTACCCCGTGCTGGACGAACTCGGCCTCGTCCCCGCTCTCGAGAAGGCGGGAGCCGTCCGCAACGAGGCCCGCTGGTACACCCGTTGGGGATGGATCGAGCCCAGGGCCGCGCCGACGGGACCCGAGCTGCCGTACGCGTACAACATCCGGCGCAGCACCCTCGACCCGTTGATCAGGTCCCATGCGGCGAAGACCCCTGGTGTCGATCTGCTCCTCGGGCACCAGGTGACCGGGCTGGTCCGGGAAGCCGGGCGAACCGTGGGGGTGCGCGCGTCGACACCACAGGGCGAGCGCGAGATCCGGGCCCGCCTGGTGGTCGGCGCCGACGGCAAGGACTCGGCCGTGGCGAAGCTCGCCGGCGTGCCCGCCCGGCTGCACGAGAACGCGCGGTTCGGCTATCTCGCCCACTTCCGCAATCTTCCGCTGCACGGCGGGATCGGTCACGCCTGGTTCCTCGAGCCCGACATGGCGTACGCGTTCCCGAACGACGACGGGGTGACGGTCATCGCCGTGCTCCCGGAAAAGAAGCGGCTGCCGGCCTTCCGGGAAGACCTGGAGGGCAGCTTCCTCGAATACGTCCGCGCCCTTCCCGACGCACCGCCGATCGACTCCGCCGAGCGCATCACGAAGATCACCGGCGCGGTCAACTACCCGCTTCTCACCCGCGAGCCGACCGCACCGGGCGTCGCGCTGATCGGCGACGCCGCCCTGACCGGCGACCCCCTGTGGGGAGTGGGATGCGGGTGGGCCCTGCAGTCCGCGCAATGGCTGGCGGAGGCGGTCGCCCCGGCCGCGACCGGCCGGGGCGACCTCGACAGGTCGCTCGAGGTGTACGCACGCGGCCACCGGCGCCGGCTGCGCGGCCACCAGTATCTGGCCGCCGACTTCGCCAAGGGCCGTCCGTTCAACCCCTTGGAGCGGCTGATGTTCTCGGCGGCGGCGCGCGATGAGTCGGTGGCGCGGCACATGCATCTGTTCGCCTCCCGCCTGATCGGTCCGCTGCGATTCTTGAACCCCGGGGCGCTGGCCAAGGCTTCGGCCGTCAACATCAGGCATCGCCGGGCGGCTGGACCAACCGCGCACCTGCCCCGCACGGAGTCATGACCGGCTCCCCTCCCCCTCCACTCGCGTTCTTGACGATGCGGTCACAGGGACGGCCCGATGTGTCTAGCGTCGGTGCCGGACCACTGATCGGGGTGAGAGCTGAACGGGGAAGGGCCGATGCGGGAGTTGGCGGCGGGTGGACGGCCGGTGGGGAATGCGGGCGGGGCGCCGCGGCACGCGGTGGTGTCGTTGGGGATCGCGCTGACACGCGACACGGACGGTGATTCTCCACGGGCGGGACTGGACGTGCTGGAGGAGGCTCCCGTTCACGCCGGGAGGGTCGCGCAGATCCTGACGGGGTTCGGGTACGAGCCGTTCCCGCCCATCGTGTCGGTGGGCGGGGCCGGGCACGGGGGGCTGGTCGAGGCGGCGGTGGTGGCCGAGGACGTCGATGTGCTGATCGTGCACATCGTCGGGCACGGCGAGCTGGCCGAGGGCGGCAGCGAGAAGCTGTACGTCCTGGACAGCGACGGACAGCGCCTGAGCCGGCCGGTGGGCGCGTGGATCGAGCTGATCGAGGACCACCCGCAGTGGCATCGGCCGATGACACTCTTCGTGTTCGACGTCTGCTATGCGGGCGAGGCCGCGGTGACCGCCTGGCACGCGCGCATGGATGTCGACCGGCGCAGGGCATGGGTGCTGGCCGCGAGCGGGCCCGGACAGAAGGCGTTCGGCTACCGCCTGAGCCGGGCCCTCGTACAAGTCCTCGAGAAGTACCGTGACTTGGAGGTGCGCTTCGATCCGTCCGTGCGGTACATCCCGCCGCAGACGGTCTGGAGGGACATCGAACGTACGGTCAACGACCTGGCCGCCCGGTCCGGCGGCCTGCCACAGGCGATCCTGACCAGCCTCGTCCCCGGGCATGCCGACCTGTCCCACCTGCCGTTCTTCCCCAACCCCTCCTACGCCCCCGAGCGTGGCTCCTCAGCCGTGGCCTCGGGCCTGCCGCCGGAGATCACCCGGCTGACGGACTGGGCCGCGGACCCGCTGCACTTCATCCGGCGCGCCGGCGGTGCCGAGCCGGTGCACCGCGACTGGGCCGAGGGCTACTTCAGCGGCCGAGGCGCACAACTGGCCAGCCTCGCCGACTGGCTCGACGACGAGGAGGCGGCCCCGGGGCTGCGGGTGGTGACGGGCAAGCCCGGCGCAGGGAAGTCAGCGCTGCTCGGCGTCCTGGTCTGCGCCGCACACCCGGCCCTGCGCCGGCACACCAGACCCCTGTGGGCGGGCCTGGGCGACCGGGCTCCGGGTGAGAACGACCGGCTCGCGGTGGTCCACGCACGCCGCCTGGCCCTGGACGACGTCGTCAACTCCTTCGCCCGCCAGCTGCGGCACATCCACGGCCGGGACGGGAGCGGTGTCGCGAGCGAGGCGGGTGAGCAGGCCGCGGGTGGTCCGGCGGACCACCTGCTGGGCCTGCTCTCCGATGACGACAGGCCGGTCACCCTGGTCGTCGACGCCCTCGACGAGGCCCTGCGGCCCCAGGACGTCACCACCGCCCTGCTGCTCCCCCTCGCCCGCCAGGCAGACAGGCCGGGCAGTCGACTCCGGCTGCTGGTCGGCACCCGCGACGACGAGCGGTCTCACGGCCTGCTGGCACTGGCCCGGGACACCGGAGGGTGTACGGACCTGAGCGCCATCGAGCCCGAGGCCGTCCGCCGGGACGTGGCCGACTACGTCAAACAGCTCCTCGCGGCCGACGGACCCTACGCCGCAGGTGCCCTGCGGCCGGCCCGCGACGCCCTGGCCAGGGCGATCGCCGACACACTCACCGCGCCAGGCCACAGCGGCAGACCGGCCCAGGGCACCGACACCCTGCAGTGGGGCGAGTTCCTGACCGCCGGGCTCTACGCCCACTACCTCCTCACCAGCCCACTCCCCGGCACCCCCGAGGAGGCCGCCGCGCTGGGCCGGGCCGTACCCCGCAGCCTGCCCGCCCTCCTGGAACTCGACCTGCAACGCCACCGGGACCAGCCTCTGCTGCGGCCTGTGCTGACGGCCCTCGCCTTCGCCCAGGGCCGGGGCATGCCGGAAAGCGTCCTGGCGTACGCCACCACGGCCTTCACCACATCCGCCCACAGCATCACCCCGCTGCCCCTGCCGGACCTGTACGCGCTGCTGGACGGCGAAGCCCGCTTCTACCTGCGCCGCGACGTCGACGACGACGGTGCCACCCTCTACCGGCTCTTCCACGAAAGCCTCGCCGACTGGCTCTGCGCCCCGGGAACTTCGCCCTACACGCAAAATCCCCCCGAGACAGCACCCCCGCCCGATCCGGCAGGACAGCTGTACGAGCGGCTCCTGGCCTGCGTGCCCCAAGACACCGCGGGCCGCAAGCAATGGCAACTGGCCGACCCCTACCTGCTGCGACACACCGCGCAGCATGCCGTCAGCGCCGGGCGCCTGGACGAACTCCTCGACGACGGCGACTACCTCCAGCACGCCGACCCCCACACCCTCGCGGACGCCCTCCGCCACGCCCGCTCCGAGCAGGCCAGGCTCAACGCCGCGGTGTACCGGGCATCCTGGGGCATCCACCACGCCCTGCCGCCCACGGCACGCCGTCAGCTCCTGGCGGTGGACGCGGCACGCTTTCGCAACGCGCTGCTGCAGGCCGAGCTACCGGGCGATGCGGAATGGCAGGTGCGCTGGGCGACGGGCGGCCAGGTGTCCACGGCACTGACCCGCACCCTGACCGGCCACACCCACGCGGTGGAGGCGGTGGCGGTGGCGGGGCTGAGGGGCCGTCCTCACGCCGTCACCAGCAGCGCCGACGGGTCGGTGCGCGTGTGGGACCTGACCACCGGCACCCAGACCGGCGAGCTGACCGGCCACTTCGGCATCGTGATGGCAGTGGCGGCGGTGGAGCTGGAGGGCCGTCCTCATGCCGTCACGGGCGGTACCGACGGGTCGGTCAGGGTGTGGGACCTGACTACCGGCACCCAGACGCACCAGCTGATCGGCCACGCCGGCTGGGTGATGGTGGTGGCGGTGGCGGAGCTGGACGGCCGCCCCCACGCCGTCACCGCCGGCTTCGACAAGACGGTGCGGGTGTGGGACCTGACCACCGGCACCCAGACCGGCGAGCTGACCGGCCATACCGAGCGAGCTGTGGCGGTGGCGGTGACGGAGGTGGAGGGGCGCACCCAGGCCGTCACCGGCAGTGAGGACACGTGGGTGCGGGTGTGGGACCTGGCCACCGGCACCGAGACCCGCCGGCTGAACAGCGTCATCGGCTGGGTGCTGGCGGTGGCCGTGGTGGAGTTGGAAGGCCGCCCCCACGCCGTGACGGGCGGTAGCGGCGCGCCACTACGGCTGTGGGACCTGGCCTCCGGAAACCAGACCCGCCAGTTGACCAGGTACGCCAGTGGTGTGTCGGCCGCGGCGGTGGCGGAACTGGAAGGCCGCCCTCACGTCGTCACCGGCAGGTCGGACGGGACGGTGTGCGTGTGGGACCTGGCCACCGGCTCCCTGACCGGTGAGCTGACCGGTCACACCGGCGAGGTCCGGGCGGTGGCGATGACGAAGTGGGAAGGGCGTCCCCATGCCGTCACCGGCAGCGAGGACGGATCGGTGCGGGTGTGGGACCTGGCCACCGGCACCCGGACCGGTGAACTCACCGGCCACACCGCCACGGTGCGGGCGGTGGCGGTGGCGGAGCTGGAAGGGCGTCCTCATGCCGTCACCGCCAGTATCGGCGGGTCCGTGCTGGTGTGGGACTTGGCCACCGGCACCCGGACCTGTGAGCTGACCGACCCCGACTTGGCGCGAGCGCTGGCGGTGGTGGAGCTGGACGGCCGCTCGCATGCCCTCACCGGCGGTATCGAGGGGTTGGTGAGGGTGTGGGACCTGAGTACCGGCATCCAGACCAAGCAGCTGACCGGTCACACCGACTGGGTGATGGCGGTGGCTGCGGTGGAGCTGGAGGGCCGCCCTCACGCCGTCACCGGCGGCGACAGCGGGTCGCTGCGGGTGTGGGACCTGACCACCGGCATACAGACACAGCAGCTGACCGGGAGCGATCACTCCACCGGCGTGCAGGCGGTCGCGGTGGCGGAACTGGAGGGCCGCCCCCACGCCGTCGTCGGCAACCTGAGAGGGTCGCTGCTGGTGTGGGACCTGACCACGGGCAGGCAGACCCGACAGCTGACCGGCCATACCGACCGAGTTGTGGGCGTGGCGGTGGTGGAGCTGGAGGGGCGCCCCCACGCCGTCACGGGCAGCGAGGACAAGTCGGTGCGGGTGTGGGACCTGGCCGCCGGCATGCAGACTCGACTACTGACCGGCCATACCGGCCGTGTCGTGGGCGTGGCGGTGGTGGAGCTGGAGGGGCGCCCCCACGCCGTCACGGGCAGCGAGGACAAGTCGGTGCGGGTATGGGACCTGACCACCGGCACCACCCGGACCACGTTTCACTGCCCCGCGTCCGTGCAGGACATAGCCGTTACCCTGGACGCCGACGTCATCGTCGGATTCGGCCACGAGGTCGCCGTCTTCAGCCTCGCAGCCCCGAAAGGCAGGCGCAGTTGACGAGCCCCGCCACTCCGCCCCTCCGGATCGTCGCCGTCCACGGCGTCGGCAACAGCTTCGGCGCCGACCTCTCCAGCACCCGCACGGAAGAACTCCGAGCGCTGAAAGCCGCCGCATGGACACAGCAACTGGCAGACGGCCTCAGCGTCTCCCCGCACCGGATCGACCTCGACTTCGCCTACTACGCCGACAGGCTCCTCACCGCCCCGCCGGCCCAGGGCGCCCAGGAAGGAGACTTCCTGACCGACGGACTCGCGCAGCAGATGCTCGTCGCGTGGGCGCAGGAGTTAGGTGTTCCCGACGAGGTGTCGCAGGGGCACGCCACCGTGCCGCTGCGGGCGCTTTCGGCCTGGGTGGCGCGCAAGTTCGACCTGGCCGAGGGACCTCTGCGGGTGTTCCTGCACATGCTGTTCCCCGAGGTCGCCGCGTACCTGCGGACCGAGCACGCCCCCGAACGAACAGCGGTCCGCGAAGAGGTCGCCGCCCGGATAGACCGGCACCGACCGCGCATCGTCATCGCCCACTCGCTCGGCTCCGTCGTCGCCTACGAGGCCCTGCACGCCCACCCGGAACTCCAGCCCGACCTCTTCCTCACCCTGGGCTCGCCCCTGGCGCTGCCCCGCGCGGTCTTCGAACGCCTCATCCCCGCGCCACGGCCCACCGGCTCCGCACCACAACCGCGATCCCAAGGAGCGCGCTTGCCCGGCAGGACGCGCTGGATCAACATCGCCGACCCCGGCGACCCCGTCGCCGTCCCACCCCGACTCGGCCGGCACTTCGACGGAATCGCCCTGGACCACACCACGGTCATCAGCCCCCTTTTCCGCTTCCACCACGCCACGAACTACCTGCAGTCCGCGACCACAGCCGCCACCATCGCCCCCTACCTCGGCACCTGAGGCGGGGTAGCCGACCAAGGGCAGCACCGATAGCGTCACCCTGTGGATCAGGAGGAACGGCTGCTTCACGCCTCGTCGTTCGGCGCGGCGGCGGTCGCATACGCCGAGCACCGCCCGGACTACACGCAGGCCGCGGTGGGCTGGGCGCTTGAACCCGCGCCCGGCCCGCGCGTGCTCGACCTCGGCGCCGGGACCGGCAAGCTGACCGCCACGCTGGTCGCACTGGGCGCCGAAGTCATCGCAGTCGAACCCGACCCGGGGATGCTGACCGAACTGCGCCGCTCACTGCCCGATGTCCGTGCCCTGCCGGGTAGTGCCGAGGCGATACCGCTGCCGGACGCTTCGGTCGATGCAGTGCTGGCCGGCAACGCCATGCATTGGTTCGACATGGCCGTCGCGGGACCCGAGATCGCCAGGGTCCTCGCGCCCAGCGGCATCCTGGCCGGCCTGTGGAACCTCATGGACGACCATGTCGAGTGGGTTGCCGGGCTCGTGCGGGTCAGCGGAAGCGCGGCCATCGGCCCCCGTGACACGCCCGGCAGTTGGCGCGCCGAGACGGCCGACATGCACCTTCCCAAGACCGGCGAGGCCGCCCGGTTCGGCTCGCCGGAGCAGGCAGAGTTCCCGCACGGGCAGCGCCGCACCGCCGACTCTCTCGTCGCGACCATCGCGACGCGCGCGGGGGTGCTCGTCATGCCGGAACAGGAACAAGAAGCCACGTTGAACCGGATCCGCGCATTTCTCGCCGGCAGACCGGAGACCGCCCACGGCGAGTTCACTCTCCCGATGCTGACCGGGGTGCTGCGCGTGCGGCGGCTGTGAAGCTTCACGTCACAGACCGCGCTGACCCGGCGACTTCCCGTTGACAGAGCACGGGGGAGTGAGAACGATCTTGCCCTGGACGTGGTTGGTCTCGCTGAGTTCGTGCGTTTGCCGAACGGAAGGCCTCGCGCTGTTTGCCGCGACCAACCGCGACCCCGGAGCACCGGGGGCGTGCCGGGCGTGCTGTCGGTCAGCCCGCCCGGCAGGTGCCCGGGGGCTACTTCTGGGCGGAGCAAGGGTCGCAGCAGGAGGGTGCCGGTTCGACGCAGACGCTGACGGTGTCGGTGTTGTTGGTGGTGTCGGGGTCCTTTTCGTCGCCGGCGGCGGTGGCGGTGTTGGTGATCAGGCCGGCCTTGGTGGCCTTGGCCCGCAGCACGAGGGTGGTGGTGGCGCCGTCGGCCAGGTCTCCCACGGCCCACTGCCCGGTGGCCGGGTCGTGGCTTCCGGGGCCGTCGGCGGACAGGAAGGTGAGGCCGTCGGGGAGCTGGTCGGTGACGGTGACGCCGGTGGCGTCGTTCGGGCCGGCGTTGTGGACGGTGATGCGGTAGGTCACCGTCTGGCCGACGGTGACGGTGGTGGCGTCGGCTGCCTTCGCCACGGTCAGGTCGGCAGCCGGTTTGACCTGGGTGACCTGCTCGTTGGAGGTGGACGTCAAGGGCTCCGGGGTGCCGCCGAGCCGGTTCTCGTAGGAGGCGGTCGTGGTGTTGCTGATCTGCTTGCCGCCGCTGGCCCGGTCGATGGTGACCCGGTACTCCACCGTGGTCCCCGCGGGCACGGTCTCGGTGCTGGGCAGGCTGCCTCCCTCCACGGCGGTAGCGCCGTTGCCGAGATGGAAGACGACCCTGTTCGCCCCGGAGTCGTAGTACGCCTGGTCGTCACCTTGCGCGTCGCTCTTCGCTCCGGCATTCGGGCCGTCGACGATTCGCAGGGAACCGGGCAGATACGTCGTGCCCTGCGGGATGACGTCGGTCAGGATGAGGTTCTCGGCCCCGCCGCCGCCCTCGTTCTTGGCGGTGATGCGGTAGGTGACCACGTCGCCCACCTCCAGCGGCCCTGCGGGAACAGCGGTCTTGGCGAGCACCACGTAGGCAGCGGTGCCGAAGAAGATGCCGTCCAGGAAGTTGCCGACGCCGCGGTTGCCGCCGGCGGCGGAGATGGAACGGAAGGCGAAGCGTGTCAGCGTCTGGCCTGCCGGGACGGTGTAGGTGCCGGTGTAGTAACCCCACGCGGTGTTGCCGTCGGTGAAGCGCCTCTGCTCCACCGCGGAGCCCGGCGCGCCGATGTCCAGCGCCATGGTGTCATCCCCCAGGCGGCCACGGTGATACAGCCGCCAGTACAGCTTCGTACCGGGGGTGGTCGGCAGGTCCTGGTAGAGCGTGGAGACCTCATTGGCGTTGAGTTCGGCGAACTGGGCGCCATCGGCTGCCGGCACCCCCTGGAAGCCCGAATGCCACAGTTCGATCCTGTGGTCGGACGCGGTGGTGAGCCAGCCCGGGACCCGCTTGGACGCCTGCGTCTGCGAAGCGTCCGGCAGGATCTCCACATTGGTCACGGGGGGCGCTTCGAAGCTGCCGTTGGCCAGGGCGACTCGGAGCGGAGCAGCAGGAGGTGTGGCCATGGTTCTTCCCCTCGGATCGACGCTGAGAAATGCTCGGCCGACCGGTCGCGCCTCTGCGCGGCGTGGCGATGCCGAACGCCCGGTAGCACAGCGCAATCGAGTGAACGCGTAAAGTGACAGGCGGTGGGTCCGGCCAACCCCGCGCGGCGGGTTTGTGCGACCCGCGGGGGGACATTCCGCGCCCCCCGGCACCTGGGACACCGGCGCCGCGCCACTCCCGCCACACACGCCCCTCAGCACACTCCAGCCAGACCTGTCATGGCCGGATGCCCCCACTGCGACTCGAGCGCTCACCCTTGCGCAGGGTGAATCAGCTCCTGGCGAGGTTGACGCTCACGGAACGGTGACTGCGCGATGCTGCTTCGGCATCTGTCGGCGGTGAGCGTGAGCTGTCGGTGGTATGTCGGTGGTATGTCGGTGGAGGTTGCGACCTTGGGCGGGTGGGTGCTCCCCATGAGCACGCTGCCGCAGAGCGCAAGGAGCCTGTCATCGTGTCTTCCGCATCCCAGAGCCGACCGTGGGACGTTCACCGGCTGCCGTCTGCCGAGGGCGGGATCTTCCTGGTCACCGGGGGTAACGCCGGGATCGGCTACTTTGCCGCGGAGCAGCTCGCCGCCACCGACGCCGTCGTCATACTCGGCAGCCGGGACCGAGCGAAGGCCGACGCCGCCATGGCCTCGATCCGCTCGCGCGTCCCCGGCGCGCGTGTGCGGCACCTTCAACTGGACCTCGCCGACCTGTCGTCCCTGAAGACCGCCGTAGACAGGCTGGACCTCGATCATCTCGACGCGGTGGTCCACAACGCGGGTGTCGCGCTCGACGACCCGCCGCGCCGAGAGACCGAGGACGGCCACGAGCTGATGTTCGGCACCAATCACCTCGGCCACTTCGCGCTGACCCAGTGGCTGGCCCCCTGCTGTCCGCGGCGCCGGCGGGCCGCATCGTGACGGTGGGAAGCTTCGCGGCGCGGTCCGAGCGACTGGACCTCGGCGATCTGCAGTCGACCCAGGACTACCGGCCCAAGCGGACCTACGGCCGATCGAAGCTGGCGCAGATGTGCTTCGGCTTCGAACTCGATCGCCGCCTGCGTGCCGTCGGCAGCACGGTGCTCAGTGTGGTGGCCCACCCCGGCGGCGCGCTGGACTCCCTCACCCCGTCCCGCCCGCCGGTAGGCGTGACAACCCCCGGCGAGCGGCTGCGCGCCTTGCCCTCCGCGCTCTTGGTGCAGGGCAAGGACGCCGGAGCATGGCCCGTCGTCCGTGCCGTCCTCGACTCGGAGGTGCAGGGAGGGCAACTGTGGGGGCCGAGGGTCTTCGGCCTGCGTGGCAGACCGCGGCGTGAGCCCATCCCCTCTCACATGGCCGACCTGGCCGTCGCCGCTCACCTGTGGGCCGTCAGCGGTGAGCTGGCCGGCACCGATCCGCACCTCGGCTTTCCAACCGCCACTACCCGTCGGTGAGTTGCCTGCGCGTCACGCCCGGTGTCCTACCGGCTTGTGTCCCCGTACGGGGACACAACCCGAAGATCTCGCTCGTAGAGCCCCGCGATTCCGAGGACGCCGACCGACGCGTCACCTTGTCGTCCCGCTACCCGAGAATCGACGACGATTCGCAGCCGAGGCCGGCGCGGCCGGCGACGGTGAAGGTGATGCTTCCGGTGTTCTCCCAGATGTTGTTGATGTTGGTGAACAGCCACTTCGTCGTGAGGCTGTGGTCGGCCGATGACAGGGTGGCCGTCCGTCCCTCTGTCCCTGGCCTGATCCGGAACCTGACCAGGGTGTCCCCCAGCTTCTGCGGCGGCGTCTCCTGGGCGCTCAGTGTCGTCCCGGCGAGACTGCCCGGCCCTGCCACCGACTCCACTTGGGCCACCGCCATGATCGATGCCAGATTGACCCGGTGGACGTGGTACTGCGCCCCCACGGGGTTGCGTGTGGTCTCCGGACGCCACCTGAACGTGAACGTCGACCCCGGGGCGATCCGCCCGCCGAACGGGTTCGGCGTAGCCGATTCGTGGATCACTCCCTCACCCAACCGGGCACCGAGCACGTTCCGCCAGTAGAACCCCGGGTTGAGCCGCGCGCTCCCCGGCTGGATGCACTCCGGCTCACTCGCCGCCGTGGCCCGCGCCGCTGCGGCAGGCTGTCCCTGCGCCGCGGCAGCGCTTCCCGGCAACGACGCCCCCAGCAGCATCGCCGCGACAAGCGCCCCCAGCCCCCACGCCCCCCGCCGCATACGCGGCACCGGCATGGCAGCGCCCCTGCTGCGGTCCGCCGCGCTGTTTCCTGTTTCGTACACGCTCCAGCCCTTCTCTGCCGCCGACAACGTTCCGAGCAAGCCGCTCCGCGACAAGTCGTCAGAAGCGGGTCACTACTGAGCATGCGTGTCGGACGATCATGTCCGGGCGGGACATGCATATACCTTCGGCATGATCACTCGAATTCCACGGGCTGGGGCCTCAGTCCACCCTTCCTGAGACGGTCCCGGTGCACCCTGCGCTTGGGCCGGCAGCGTTGCCCGGCTGCTCGGCTGCTCGGCTGCTCGGCTGCTCGGCTGCCCGGTGCCGGGGCGTCTGTGTCAGAAGCCCCACGGGCTGAGTTCGACGATGGCTGCGAACAGGTGCCCCCAGACGTCCGCCGCGGGGGTTTCCTCGTTCACCGAGAGCGGTTCGAGGGCGGCAACCTCGCTCAGGAAGTCCCGCTTGCCGTGCTCGCCCGGGTACGAGTTCCAGCAGGCGCCCATGAACCGGTACACGGTCTCCAGCAGCCGCACGAAGGTCTCGGTGTCCCGGGCGAAGGGAAACGGCCCCTGGCCGTTGCGAACCATCGACACCGCGCCCGTCTCGGGGTGGACGAGCACCCGGCCGGTGTCGGCGTACGCCAGCTCGAAGGTGCCCAGGTGCAGCAGGCCGTTCTCGTCGGGCTCCAGCCCGTGCGCCTTCCCGTCGTTCCAGGCCAGGGTGAACGTGGCGACTCCTGCGGCGAACCACGTCGGCAGCCCCGCTGTGACGGCCAGCGCCCGTGTGGGCGCGTGCGTCAGGGCGGCGGGCAGTTGATCCTGCGTCAGCAGCACCATCCCGTCCGCGTCGAACGCCTCCTCCAGGCGGGCGGCGTCCAGGGGGGCTTCGGCTGCCGTCGGCCCTGTGAACCACGGCCCGCCCGCGCCCCAGGAGACGGCTTCGGAGCCCGTCGGCCCGTCGGCCGCCGCGCCGTTGGGCTCCAGGACCACGACGCCGCGCGGCTCGAAGAACATGACGCGGTCGCCGCCGAGGGGTGCGGGCTCCTCCCAGGTGTCGGGCTGGTGGAGGCCGTGGTCGTCGTCCGGGTCGAAGAGGACCGGCCCCTCGACGGGGGCGTCGTAGGCCCGCTCGGTGAACTCGCCGTCGACGGGGGCGGGGACCCGTACACCGGTGGCCGGATCGAGCCAGCGCTCCTGGGTCCACTGCGACCACAGCTTCAGCAGGAGACGGCCGTCCGGCGCCTCGTGGACCTCGACGTCGGCGTCCCCGCTCAGGTTCGGCTTGGCCCGGTAGGCGCCGACCGGCCGCCACCAGGCCCAGACGGTTCGCCACGGCATTCCCGGCTCGGCTTCGGCGACCAGGTCGGCGTAGGCGTCGTGGCCCAGGACCTTCGCGCCGAAGTGCAGCCACGAGGCGAACTCCGCCCGCGGCACCTCGGCTCCGTCGAGGATCGTGACGGCCTGGGCGTAGGCCTCGCGGCCCGCTCCACCGCCCGCGGCGGGCAGGTCCCGGAGGGCCTCGGGGCCGGCGGCGAGCAGGGCCGCGGGGGAGGCGAACAGGGTGTCAAGATCGTCGCGAGTCATGCGGACATGCTGCCAGCCGCCGCTGACAGCCCCGCCCGCAGGGACGGGCCGGGCCGATCGGGAGCGGAAGAGCGACGCGGCGCTCTGGCGTCCAAGACCCCGCGTCCTGATCCGAACGCGGCCGTCCACCCCCGCCCGGGAACCGATCAGGGTTCGGCGTCCGCGCCCGCCACTGCACCGTCTGCAACGGCTCCCGGACCAACCTCACGGCTGGAAGGACGCCGCCGCCCCCGCGCAGTCGGCATCGCCTGGGAGAGTGCCGCTGCGCTCGCGTCCGCCCGGGTCGCGGGATCGGTACCGGGCCCGTCACCGAGCGCGGTATTTGCCCGTGCTGTGGCGACCGGCGGGCTGTTCGCCGCGGTCGGCACCGGGGGTGGCAGGATGAACCCCATGAGTAACGTCTACTTCGACATCAGCATCAACGGCGCCCCCGCCGGCCGCATCGTCTTCAACCTCTTCGACGAGGTCGTCCCGAAGACCGCGCGCAACTTCCGTGAGCTGGCCACCGGCCAGAACGGCTACGGCTACGCCGGTTCGGGCTTCCACCGCGTCATCCCCCAGTTCATGCTGCAGGGCGGTGACTTCACCAACCACGACGGCACCGGTGGCAAGAGCATCTACGGTGAAACCTTCGCGGACGAGAACTTCGAGCTGAAGCACGACCGCAAGTACCTGCTGTCGATGGCGAACGCCGGCCGCAACACCAACGGCTCGCAGTTCTTCATCACCACCGTCCTCACCCCCTGGCTCGACGGCAAGCACGTCGTCTTCGGCGAGGTCGTCGAGGGCCAGGAACTCGTGGACCAGATCGAGGCCCTGGGCTCGCAGTCCGGCGCCCTCAAGGGCAAGGTGGAGATCGCGGCCTCCGGCGTCGTCGGCGGCAACTGATTCCGGTCTCTCGCCCTGGTCCGATCTGCCGAGCAGGAGCATGCGAAGCTCGCGGGCCTCACCGGTGACGGGCATGAGGCGGCAGTGGCACTGCCCGCGCGAGGTGTCCCGGACCGCGCGGACAGCCATCACCCCACGTGGTTCCGCCCTGGGGCGTGTACCGACGTGGTGGTGACGCGATCAGGGCGACCTTCCGGTGACGTGGTGTCAGAGGCAGGTTTTCCTGAGTAGCGGGTAGGGCTGTGGGCTGGGGGCTGCGCGGGACCGTGCCGCCGCGTGGCCTGTCCAGCCACCTGTCCAGCCAGTGACAGCACCTGCACGGTTGCGGGCGGGCGGATCGGCAGGGACCGGTCGCCGGTGTACTCGTCCAGGCCGATCCGCAGCGACTCCAGCGCACCGGCGTCATCTGCGTGGGCCTGGATGAGGCGGCCAGTGCCGAGATGCGGCAGGACGCGCAGCCGACGGCTCTTCGGTCGGGCACTTCCAGCCGATGAGCGGTGGCTGCCTGCCCCCACCGCCGCTGGCCGGCATCCAGCACCGCCACCTGCTCGTCAGCCGGCGCACCGCGCTCGATCCCGGGCCACCTGCCGGTCAGCATCTGGCCGCGGCGATGGAGAGCCGGCCTCAAGCCGGTTCAGTGATCCGCCTGTTGAGTCCCTGCGTGCGTGCGGGGCAGGCGGCACCGAAGAGGAAACTCGCGCCGTCGGCGGCACGGGAGATGGCTTCTGGTCGGCGCCCGCGACGGGGGCGCGCGATTCCCACAGGGTGCCGCCCGCGGCACGCATGACGATCAGGTTGCCGTCGTTCCCGAGTACGAGCCGGGCCCCGTCGTTGCCGTTGGTCCCGCCGATGGGGCCTGTCAGCTGAGTGCTTGGTGGAGGGTGTCGTGGCAGTCGATGACGGTGTCGATCCCGACGAGGGCCAGGGTGCGCATCACGGATTCGCCGGGGGCGGCCAGACGTAGCCAGCCGCCGGCCTCGGTGGCAGCGCGATGGGCGGCGATGAGAATATTGATGCCGCTGGAGTCCATGAAGGTCACCTGCCGCAGGTCGGCCACGACGCGGGGCCGGGGTGTGTGGGAGACGTCCAGAGCCTGGCGGAGCGTGTCGCCGGTGTGGTGGTCGATCTCCCCGGCCAGGGTCACCACGCGGATGCCGTCGGGGGCGGTGATGACGGCCGACAACCCACCTGGCTGCGCGCTTTGTTCGGCGTTCACCATTTCTCCTTCAGCCATGCCGGTGATACTGGCATACCCGCCCCTCGGCGTGCAGTGCTGCACCACCTGGGGTGCCCATGCCCAGGTGTGGCGGACACGCCAGGGGGGCGCGGCGTCAGCCGTGTGTGCGGGGGTACGTGCGGTGGTTGGAGACGAGGTACCGGAGGCGGCCGTGGTGGGGTCAGTTCCCGTGGGGGAAGACGGCACTGCGCCGGACGAGCAGGCCATACAGACTGCGGTGGCTCTGGACGGGGACGGTACGGACATCGCTCTGGCCCGCCACCTGGCCGCCGACTTCCTCACCCGCGTCCAGGCCGAGCACGGGCTGCCCGTCTCACAGCGCGCCATGGACCTCACCCAGCTGGTGGTCAGCGAACTGATCACCAACTCCCGCAAGTACGCGCCGGGGCCGGTGCTGCTGGATCTGCGGATCACCGGTGACACGGTCGAGGTCGTGGTGTGGGACTCCGATCCGGTGCTGCCGGTGGCCCGGGCCGCGGACGCGGGCCGGGTGGGACAGCACGGTCTGGAGATCGTCATGGCCGTTGCCCAGGGCTTCGAGGCGCAGCGGGAGCCGGTCGGCAAACGCGTCACCGCCCGCATCGCTCTGCTGGACGATCCGGGCGGGGCGGTCGCCGGACGCCGGCCCCTGTAATAGCAGGCGGCGAAGGTGCACGGGACTTTCACACGAGCGGACCGGTGGCCGGGGGCGGCCTGGGCACCCGTAGGCGGCTGTCCGCCGGGAGGGAGCCCGACACCGTGGCCATCGTCGCCTGCCTGCTGCTGCCGGTCGTGGCCGTACTGCTGTACGCCATGGACCGCATCGAGGACTGGCTGACCCGCACCCCGCAACGACCCCGCCACGCCCACCCTCGGCACCTGCGCCTGATCCCTGGCGGCAGGCAAGCCCCCCGCGCACGTCCGCGGACCGGCCGACGACACTCCGAAGCCGCCTGAGCGCCCGACTGCACAGCCGTCCAGCCCCTCGTGGCGGGTCTGCCCCCGGCGCGAGCGCTCGGGGTGCCGGCGAAGCCGCTGGTGGGCAGGATGGCGTCTTGGTACTCATCGGCGCTCGCGAGGTAGAGGGCGAAGCCCCAGGTACTGGCGGATCCGCCGTGGCGCAGACGCGTCTGTTCGCCGTCGTTCAATCGAGGCGTTCGACAGCGAACCCAGTCGTTCAGGCTTCCTTGTCAGCGAACCTGGTCGCTCTTCGGCCCGACGCCTTTGATCCTGGTCGGAGTTCCCTCCGGGGTGAACGAGTGGTGGAAGGTGAAGGCGTGCGGCGCGAAGCCGTGGTCGTGGAGGTGTTCCAGCCTGGAAACCCCGTCCTGCCAGGTGGGTATCACGCCGTCGGAGACCCACCAGCACACGTAATTCGGGTGCCCTGCCCTCTCGAACCAGTCGTAACGCCTGTTCAGCGCCTCACGGTGCAGACCGGTGTAGACGGCGTCGAAGGCGGAGCGCAGGTCGGTCCAGAGTGAGAGGGTCGCGGCCAGGGCGGTGGTCTCCACCGTACGGCCCTTGCCGTACCAGGTCGGTACGGCGAACTCTCCCCATGCACCCCAGTCCGCCTCGAAGAGCATGCCGCGGTCACCGTCTGCCGCTTCAGCACGCGCGAGGTACCCGGGGTGCTGACTGATCTTCCGGTAGACGGCCTCACCAATGTCGTAGAACTCGCCTGTGAGAGGTCCGGGATCGGCGAGAGGGGACTTCAGGACGCCGAATGTGTACAGCGCAAGATGGGGCATGCGTCTCTCCCTGGTTGGGGGTGCCTGGTGTGCACCCGGTTCGGTGGCTTACGCCTGGGGGCGAGGGTTCGTGGGGCGTGACCGACTCATCCCGTCGCGGGTGGCTCAGCCTGAAGGAACTCCTGTGCGACCGTGGGCGATCGCTGAGGACCAGGTGAAGGTAGCTGTCTTTGCGGGCCATGTCGAAGTTGCGTTTTCCCTGTCCAAGTGGCCTCTTGCACCGGTCATCGCGGGGGCTGGGGCGGTGACGGGCGGGACAGGCTGCGAGGTACCAGTGATCCACTTCGGCCGATCGGTTCGCCCGCCATGCCCGTCCGCACCCCCTGTCCGATAGCCCCGAGTGCCGCCGAACGCGTGCGGTTGAAGAAGATGGCCTACGGCCACAAGACCGAGCACCGGCTGCGGGTGCGTGCACCGGTGGTGCTGCACGCCGCGCGTGGACGCTCCAACGCATGCATCGCCGGGGAGACGGGCCTGCATTTGGTCACCGTGCGCCGCCGGCGTGGCCGGTTCGCCCAGGCGGGCCTGCCCGGGCTCAAAGACCGTCAACGCTGCGGCCGCCCCTCCTCGTTCACGCCGGTGCAGGCCGCCGAGGTCAAGTCGCCGGCCCGCCGGCTGCCTGCCGAGAGAGAGCGTGCTCGGCGATGACGAGTACGTGATCAGCGCGGACGAGAAGACCTCCCTCCAGGCCCGGTGCCGCTGCCACCCCACCCTCGCCCCCGGCAAGGCCAGGGCGATGCGCCTCAATCACAGCTACCGACGCGGCGGTGCCCTGGCCTACCTCGCCGCCTACGACGTCCACGCCGCGAAGGTGTTCGGCCGCACCGAAGAACGCACCGGCATCGTCCCGTTCATGAACCTGGCTACCCAGGTCATGAGCCAGGAACCCTACAGCGCCGGTCACCGGTCCCGGCTGATCTACCGCATCCACCTCGACCGAGGTCCTGCCAAAGGCTGCCGCAAGGGCTTCACCGAGACCGACTACGCCCGCCTGCTGGACGCCGCGCACCGGCAGCTCGGCGGCCCCGTCGTTCTGGTTCGGGACACCTTGAACACGCACGTCAGACGCACCATGGGCGAGCCGGTCACCACCTGACCATGGCTGACCGTCTACCAGCTGCCGCCGTACGCCCCCGAGTTCAACCCCGTCGAGGGCGTTGGTCGCCCTTGAAGAGATGGCCGGCCAATCTCCCCAAACTTTCAACCGCCGCCAGCTGCTAAAGATCTCTAGTCAGAATGCAGTGGGGATCGTCGTTGTCCTCGTCGCCCACGCGGGTCCAGAGCATCAGAGTCTTTCCATGCCGCAGAGCGCCAAGGGAGTCTCCCACGTCATCCCCCTTGGGGCCTTTGGCGTCGAACGACCGCCAGACGGCGGTCCCTGCCGTGCCGGAGTCGGCTTTCCAGGTGCCCGATCCTGACCGGGGTCCTGTCCAGTTCCAGTCCGAGGCGCCCATCCAGTCGCCGCATACGTGGTTGGCGGTGAAAGTTCCATCTGGCTTCAGCGTCAGGGTGCCGCCGTTGGCGTCGGTCCATGTGGTCGTGAGTTCTGCCGGCTTCAGCACGACGGATTCACCCTCGGGCGGCGGCCGGTTCCAGATCCTGCCACAGGCCGTGAGCGCGAGAGCCATGGCAAGGAGGACCAGCGCGGTCCGGCAGGAACGCAACACGCTCCACCTCCAGCGGTTTCTACAGGTCGCGTGCGCGACCGGGGAGATCAAGGACGTGGCCCGCAGCCTGGCATGGAATTTGAACACGTTCAAGTCTGAGTCGACGGAGACGGAGCCCCACGGGTCGTCACGGCCGTACCGCAACGAAGTGCCGCAACCGCAGCGACTGATGGCGGTCGACCTAGACCCCCGTGGCCCGGGAGGCACAGCGTGGACCCCGGCAGCCGTCACGGCCCGACGTAACCCGCACCATTGAAGATCTCTAGCCGGCGCGGGCCTACCGCTGCTCGGGCCAGGCGACCAGGACGTCGGCACTCTCTTCGTCGGTGAGGATGACGCAGACGCCGGACATGCCGCCGTACTCGCCGACCCAGCGCCGGAACTTGTCCCGCGCAATCTCCTCGCGGCTCCACCAGCCGTGCTGCACCTGCAGCTCACCCTGCTGGTAGTGCACGGAGGCCCGGCTGCGCATCCCGGCAGCCGCCCCGATCCGCCGCATCGTCGGCGCTTCACCGTGATCAGCGATGTGCTGGCGAATGAGGCGCAGGATGCGCTCCTGGGTGTCGGTTGCGGCCGATGCCGTCCCGCCACACGCCGGCAGGCCCTGGACGCACTCCGGTGGCAGGTCCCGCCGTGCGTGCACTGTCGGCCCGACACCGCCCTGGGCACCCCCGGCTAGGCGCTGCACGGCCGGCGGCATGACAGCCTCGCAACTCTGAGCGCGGTACCAGGTGGGGGGCGTGGAAGGCATCACTCCTTCTCAGCGCAGTTGCTCGGCCAGTCCGATGATGATGCCCTCCGGGCCGCGGAGGTAGCAGAGCAGATAGCTGTCCTCGAACCGGGCGATCTCGCCGACGAGTTCGGCGCCGTGAGGACGCAGGCGGGCAACGGTGTCCTCGATGTCGTCGACGGCGAACATGACGCGGTGCGTGCCCAGAATGTTGTGCGGCCGGTTGCGCGGCCCGGCGCTGATCACCGCGGGGCTGCGGTACTTGGCCAGCTCGAGCCGGCTGTGACGGTCCGGGGTCCGGACCATCGCGATGTCACAGCGGACGCCGTCGAGTCCGGTGCACTGGTCGGCGAAGAGGCCCTCGATCTCCGCCCTGCCCTCCAGCTCCATACCGAGTTCCACGAAGAACGCGATGGCGGCATCCAAGTCCTCGACGACGATGCCGACGTTGTCCATCCGCTGAATCGCCATGCTGGTTTCTCCTTCTTCCTTGTGCGGCCGGTGGTGGCCGCTGATGTCCCTGGGACGGAGCCGGTGACACGTTCTCGACATCCGCAGACCGCCGAACTCCGAAAAATCCGGATCGCGCCTCAGCACCGCTACAGCAGGCCCGCGAGCCAGGCGCCACCACCCAGGGTGAGTGTGGCGCAGGTGGCCGCTCCCAGGCTCGTCGAGCAACAGGCCGGGGTGTCAGCTGAAGGCACATCCTCGCGGGTCGCCCGGGTGTGAGGGGTTTTCTGAAGGCTCAGCGGGGCCGCCCGGCCCCCTGCCCGGCGCCCGGGTGCGGGTCGAGCAAGGTCGAGAAGGAGAGTGACAGGAGCGAAGGCCTCACGTGCTGGACAGCCGATTCCGGAAGCCCGAACAGAACTCCCTTGCCCAATGGTCAAGAAGTGTTGACCATTGGGTGCATGCCTACCGATGATCTTCCCGAGACGTTCCACGTCACCACTGACGAGCAGCTACGCGCCGTTTCCAATCTCACGCGTCACCGGATCATGGCCGTGCTCCGCTTCGAGCCCGCGACGATTACGCAGATCGCCGAGCGCGTGGGCCTTGCGAAGGGGAGTTCCAGCTACCACGTACGGCTGCTGGAGCGGGCCGGCCTGGTGAAGGTGGTACGAAGTCGGAAGGTCCGGGGGGTCACCGAGCGGTACTACGCAATGGCCGCGCGGGCGATCGTGCTGCCGGATCCGGGCGAGGGAGGCCCGGATGTGCTGATGCGGCATGCGGTGGCGGACCTGGAGGCAGCGCCGGTGGATGCCGAGCGGCACGTGCGGATGGCGCATCTGCGGCTCACCGAGGAGCAGTTCGCGGAGCTGGGAGCGCGGCTGCAGGCACTGGCGGACGAGTACCGGGAGCTGTCCGATCCGTCGCTGCCGGACGCGTCACTCGTCTTCGCACTGTTCCACCCGGCATCGCGCGAGCAGGCCGAAGGGGACGCCAAGTGACCTCGGACGTTCGGAAGCTGCCGACCGGGTTCGGACGGCTGTGGACTGCGCAGACGGTGTCCTCGCTCGGTGACGGGGTGTCGCATGCCGCGCTGCCGCTGCTCGCGTTGACGTTGACGCGGGATCCGATGGCGCTCGCCGTCGTCACGGCCGCCGGAACGCTGCCGTGGCTGCTCTTCGGTGTGCTCGGCGGTGCGCTGGTGGACCGCTGGGACCGTCGGCGCACGATGTGGGTGACGGACGCGGCGCGTGCGGTGCTGCTCGCGATACCGGCGGCAGCGGCCGCGCTCGACGTGCTGAGCATTCCACTGCTCGCGGCCGTCGCCTTCCTCCTCGGCCTCGGCGGACTCTTCTTCGACACGGCCGCCACGGCCTATCTACCGGATCTGCTCGGCCGCGACCCCGCGCTCCTGGAGCGCGCCAACTCCCGCCTGCGCGGCACCCAGACCGCCGCGTCCGGCTTCGCCGGGCCGCCCGCGGGCAGTGCCCTGCTCGCGCTCGGGCGGGCGGCTCCGCTGCTCGCCGACGCGGTCTCGTTCGCGCTCTCCGCACTGCTGGTACGGTCGCTGCCCGCCGCATCCCGGCCCGTACCGCAGGCCCGTGAGTCGCTGCTGCGGCAGGCCCGGGCCGGCGCCTCGTACGTATTCCGGGATCAGTTGCTGCTCGGGCTCGCGCTGCGTCCGGCGGTCGGGAACATCGCTTTCCTCGCCGTGGAGACCGTACTCGCCCTCTTCGCGCACGATCGTCTCGGCATCGACACCTTCGGCTTCGGCCTGCTCCTCACGGCGGAGGCCACCGGCGGTCTGCTCGGCGCGGGTATCGCCTCCTTCCTCGGCCGACGACTCGGCACCGGCACCGCGCTGACCTGCACGGCCGCAGTCGAGGGACTCGCCGTCCTGGGCCTTGCCGCCGCCCCGAACCCGTACGTCGCCGGCCTCGCGCTCGCCGTCTGCGGCGCGGGCATGGGCGCCACGATGGTGCTCGGCCCCTCCCTCCGACAGGCGATCGTCCCCGCCCACCTGATGGGCCGGGTCGCCTCCACCTCCCGCATGCTCGCCATGTGCGCCGCCCCGTTCGGCGCCTTCCTCGGCGGCTGGCTGGCCACCACCTACGACGTACGCACCCCGCTCTACACCGCCGCCGGCCTCCTCCTCACCATGACCACCGTCACCGCGACCATGACCAGCAACCGCCGGGTTGAGGCGGCGCTGCGCGCCGCCGCACCGGCCGATGATCCAGATCACCCGGAATCCTTGGATCCCGTTCAGGAGCGTGCCATGTAACTGATCGTTTCAGAATGAAGTCCTGAGGCGGCGGAGGCAGATGAGGCTGCAGGCCAGTTCGAGCAGGCCCTGGTGGAGGTCGGCACGGCGCTCGTAGCGGATGCGGAGCCGGCCTCGGACTTCGCGATCGTCACCCGAAGGTCGCCGCGTAGTCAGACACTCGGTCGAGCCAGCGGTCGACCGCCCCGGCGCCGGCGGTCAACTCGACTCGTTGGGCGAAGGCATCCAAGCGAAGGCGTCTGCTGTTCGGGTGGCCAGCGATCCGATCCGCCATGAATCGGTGATGTCGGTCCAGCCGTCGAGGTAGGCGCTGCGGGCCCCGTGCTCCGCTGCTTGGTCATAGAAGAGGGTGAACCTGTACACCCTGCCGTCTTCGGAGATGACTTGGCCGTCCTCGTGATCGGGGCCCTCCTGCAAGAGGTCGACGACGACCGTCCGGCCCGGATCGAGTCCCTGGCCCTTCAGGAGTTCCCGCAACCGGCTCCACAGGTCGTAGTCACTGGTCCGCAGGAGATCGGTGGGTTGTTTCCCTGGCGGACAGGTAGGAGCGAACAACCACTTCAGCAACTCTTCCAACCCAGGTTCCGAGCCGAGAGCCAGGCGATCATGGGCGGCACAGCACCAGCGACTGTGCCGCCCCGTCGTCTGCCTCGGACGAGGTGGGGCCTGCTGTGCTCTCTTTGCCCAGCCGTCCGCGACGTCCGCGCACGACCCCGCACCGGACCACCCCCACGACCCAAGCCCGTGTCTGCCGGCTGCGACACGACCGCAAGCTCGGGCCCGGCATGCCCGGGACCGATCCTGGGCCTGCCCGCCCCCACCGTGCACCGCATCCCCACGCGGCACGACCTGAACCCTCTGGCCTTCCTGGGCCGGCCCACCGCCTGCACATCCCCCGTTTTGAGCGCGACCGGCCCGGCGAGCTGGTCCACGTCGACGTCAGGAAACTCGGCCGGGTCCCCGACGGCGGCTACGCCCACTCCGCCGTCGACGACCACAGCCGCCTCGCCTACAGCGAGATCCACCCGGACGAGATGGCCGCCACCTGCGCCGCCTCCCTGCGACGGGCCGCGGACATCTTCGCCGCCTGCGGCAGCGACCGCGTCGAACAGGTCCTGACCGGCAGTGCCTGGCCCTACCGAAGAGCGTCGGCTCTCACTTCCTCCTCGCCGCTCGCGCGGGCTCCATCCGCTCGATGCCCGTTGCGCGTGACGGCACCGTGGCGACGCCGGTCTTCTGCCAAGCTCCCAGCCAGGCGAGGAATGCAAGGACGAACAGCCCCTCGACCATCAGGGACAGCGGACCGTACGGCGGCTCCCAGCCGGGTTCGTAGTAGCCGTCGGGCAGACCGACGGTGCGCGACAGCACAAATCCGATGATCATTCCCAGGCTGACGGCGGTTCCCGTCAGCCATGCGGTCATGAGGCGTTTCCCGCTCACCAGAGCGACCGCCACGACGAGCATGACAGCACTGCCCACGGCGAACAGCATCCCGATGTAGAACTTCTCCTCAAGGTGATCAGGGACCAGCAGAACGTGCACGACGACATTGCCGACGGCGCAGCACGCTCCCAGTCCCCTCAGGGCGATGTCGGTGGCGGAGATCGAGTTCATGGTGATTCCAGGTCATGTTCTGGAGCAGGCTGAGCCGGGACTGCGGCCGCGGGCCACAGCACGGCTTTGGCCTCCGCAGGCGAGACAGCACCGCCCGCGGACAGCGCCGTTCGGTAGGCCGCATGCGCCGGGCCGTGGGCGGGCACCGCTGTGGTCGTGGGACCTTCCGGTCCGGGCAGGCGCCCGGCCAAGGACGCTTGACCGACCGTGCAGACCAGCTCCAAAGCGTTGATGTACGCGGGATGGGGAAGGTCGTTGCGTACACGCGCCAGCCGCAGCGCGCTCCGGCTCGTCGCTGAATTCTCTGAGCGTCTCGGCCGCCAGCCCGCGCGTCCGGTCCGGCGCGGAGACGCCCGGGGAGGGTTCACCTCCGGTGAAGTAGATACGGATGCGCGGCTCGAGGGGATTGCCCCAAGCCCGCGGGAGACGCGCAAGGACTGCTGCGCTGGTGGCGAGGGCCGAGCGGCCACCTGCCCTGCGGTACATACAGCCGTCTCCACCGGGGCAACGGCCCGAACAACCACAACCGTCCCTCGCCCCCCGCCGCGTCGGGCCGTGACAGCCGGCACCCGAACGCCACCGGCCCCCACCCCAGCGCACCCATCCGCCACCGCGCCCACCCCTGCCCGTCCCCTCCCCGGACGACCGGCGCGCCCGGCCCCGCGGTCCACGACGGCAACGCCCGACGCCCGCCCCGATACGCCGCCGGCCCCCGGCACCAGCCGGCCAGCTGCTCCTGTGCCACCTCATCCAGCAGCACCTCACCGTCCGGCCGCACGCTCTTCCGGCGATCAAGGGCAGCCACCACCGCCACCATCCCGTCAGATCAGCGGCATGCAGCCGGTAGGCGGGGCCACCTGGTACAGAAACGACCACGTTGTCCCACCCGCCGCGGGCAACACACATCGGACCGTATCCGTCCCGCGCCCCTCCGCCACCGGCCCGGCATCCGGACACGCGACCACCAGGCCACGCCGATCACCAGGCCGCGCCGACGACCAGTCCGCCGCCGCTGACATGGACGTGCCGCCACTGACAGAGACGTGCCGGGGAGGAGCGGCACGCCCGCGCCCGCAGGAGTGAGTCACCCGCCTGTCGATGGCGGTGTCCTCATAGTGACGTTGCCGGCACGGCGGACGCCTGATGCACTCGCTCGGCGCCCACGAAGGCCGACCGCCACCGCACAGGCAGCACCGCTGCGTGAAGGCGGGGCCAGACCGCCGACTTCGGTCCAGTCCCGCGGCCGCCGCCAGGCCGTCGCGCCGCGCATCCGATCTGTTCGCTCAGGGACGACAGAACCGTTTCAGGAGGTCGAGACCGTGTGGGGGAGTGTCAGGATCGCTGCCGCTGCCTGGGCTTCGAACCACACAGCCGCCTCCGCGTAGGTCCAGCCCAGTTCTTGTACGGTGCTCCACGCGGAAGCGCCGAAGTAGAACCACAGAATGTCCCGTGCCTGGTCGCGGGTTACTTCGGCACGTACTTCGCCGAGATCGAAGAGCCGGTCGGCGATGACGTCCAGGAGACCTCGGTAGCGCCCCATCGCGTAGACGGCGGCCTTGGCCACGTCGGCGTCGGAGTTGCGGGCGTCCATCAGCACCCTGAGCGTCTTGGCGTGCCGTTCGATCACCACGCGGGTGCCCACGGCTGTCAGTCGCAGGATCTCGCGGCCGTCGTCGGTCGCCATGATCTGCTGCCGGGTGAGGTCCGCCTGCTCGTCGTCGGCGCTGTTCTCGGCCATGGCCAGGATCAGGGCGGGCTTGCCACCGACGCTGGAGTACACCGTGTTCAGCGCGACCCCCGCCTCCGCGGCGACCGTGGCGACGCTTACCCGGGCGTACCCCCGCTCGGCGAAGAGGTCGCGCGCTGTCGCGACGATCGCCCTGCGGGTCTCCTCTGCCCTCTGGGCACGGAGCCGGGAGGTGTACGTGCGCTGCCCCATGGAGGAATCGTACCCATCGTCTTTCGGTGCACGCTTCATATATTGAGTGTATGGTCATTATAGTGAATTCACGGAAGGCTCACACGTGACATGTGTGAGTCTGGGACCGTCACGAAGGAAGCAAAGGGCATGAGAAACAAGCTGGCTGTACTCGCCTGTGCCGTCACACTCGCGGCGACGACCGCGATGACCACGCTCAGCCAGGAGACCGCTTCGGCGGCAACGGGACCGACCACGAAGCCCCGTGTCACCGCGCACTTCGACCTGTCGCAGGGCCAGACGCCGGAGAACATCGCCCTGGAGCCCGATGGCACGGCCATCGTGACCTTCGCGGCCGCCCGCCAGGTGGCCACCGTCAGCGCGCGGGGCGTGACCCGAATCCTCGCCACGCTGCCTGCGCCGGCCGATGGCGGTGTCCACACTCCGGTGCTCGGCTTCGCCCTCACCTCGGGTGTCGTCCGGGCCCACGACGGCACGCTGTACTTCCTCTACGCGAGCGGCACCGCAGACCTGACCGGTCTGTGGCGGCTGCGGCCCGGGGGCACTCCGCACCGCATAGCGGCACTCCCCGCCGACAGCCTGCCCAACGGGCTGGCACTGGACGAACACCGCGACAGGCTCTACATGGCCGACTCCGCACTGGGGAGGATCTACACCGCACCCACCTCGGGCGGCGTCGCCACCCCCTGGTCCGCCGCACCCGAACTCGCCTCGACCGGCTTCCTCGGCGTCAACGGCCTGAAGATCCACCAGGATGCGCTGTGGGCGACCAACCTCGACCGTGGCACCGTGCTGCGCATCCCGTTCGGCCCGGGAGGCCGATCCGGAGCGGCCCGGACCGAGGCGACGGGCCTGGCCGGTATCGACGACTTCGCCTTCACCGGACGGGGCGACGAGATCCTGGCCGCGCTCGACGGCCCCAACGAGGTCGTGCGCATCGAGCGTGACGGCACCTCCTCGACCGTGTTCACCGGCGCCGACGGACTGCAGAACCCGACCTCGGTCGCGGTGCGCGGGCACGTCGCCTACATACCCAGCGCCGCGTACTCGACGGCCTCTGACCCCAATCTCCTGCTCGCCCCCCTGGCTGGATCGAGGGCGAGCACCGAGGGCACCCGCGTTCGTGCACACGCTGGGGCTTGATCACTCGGGGCGGCCGGGGTGCCAAGTCCCCGCCGGGCGCAGAACCCGTGAGGGCGTCCTCGGAGGGGTCGTCGACGTGGTCGCCGTCCTCGCTGTCGGCGCAGCGGTACTGAGCACCCGTCAAGGACCACAGAAGACGACGGGTTGGGCCGCAGCTCTCAACGACCGGCAATCTCTTGTCAGCGCCAGGAACTACTGTCGCGGGCATGGTCGAACACGATGCCTCGAGTGCCACCTCCGAGGCCTACGACGCTGCTGCCCCCGTGTATGCGCAGCTGTTCCGCGGCGAGCTGCGTGACAGGCCCCTGGACCGCGCGATCTTGAGTGCCTTCGCCGAGGTGGTGAGCGCGAGGGGCGAGGGTCAGGTCGCGGACCTGGGATGTGGACCTGGCCATGTCACTTCCTACCTGGACGAGTTGGGGCTGGTGGCGTTCGGCGTCGACGCCTCTCCTGAGATGATCAAGTTGGCTCGACAGACCTATCCGGATCTGCGGTTCGACGTGGGCTCGATGGCCGCGTTGAACATCGCTGACGGCGTGCTGGGCGGCGCACTCTCCCGTTGGTCCATCATCCACACTCCGCCGCAGGAACTCCCCGCCATCTTGGCGGAGTTCCACCGTGTGCTGGCGTCCGGCGGCCACCTCCTGGTCGGCTTTTCGGCC
This sequence comes from Streptomyces sp. NPDC031379, assembly GCF_055569615.1. NCBI lineage: Bacteria > Bacillati > Actinomycetota > Actinomycetes > Kitasatosporales > Streptomycetaceae > Streptomyces > Streptomyces sp. NPDC031379. The sequence goes on from NZ_JBVIIT010000009.1 coordinate 211,767, forward strand.
AGCGATGATCCGTCTCATCCGACGCAGGTCTTCGATCACGCAGTCGCGCCGGCCTATCGGTGGTCGCCGGATCACCTCGCCGCGATGCTGCGCAAGTCCGGGTTGGCCGAGGTGGCCCGGATGGTTCGCGAGCCCCAGCCCACCGACCGACGGCAGTTCCAGGAGGTTCACCTGCTCGCCTGCAAAGCCTAGGCAGGAGCCGTCCCGGAAAGCCCGGCACTCCCTGTGCCGGGGCTTCGGTACTGCGCCCTTCGGGAACCGTCACTTGTAGGCGGCGACGGCTGCGAAATAGATGCCGAGGCCGGTGGCCGCGGCGCCCGCACCAGTGAGGATCGCGTGGGGGATGCCGGTACCGGATCGGTGGGCGAGCAGGCCCGCGATCACCGCGATGTTGAGGGCGGTGGACAGGGCGAGCAGCAAGGACAGGATCTGCAGCGGGCTCATCACATGAACTCCCCGTAGTAGAGGTCGGCCCGGGGCGGGCCGGCCGGGATGAGTGCGACGCTGGCTGTCCAGGGCACTGTCCGCCAGGAGAACGGTCGTAGAGGGGAAGCACCGGGCCGGACGGGGCAGTTCGGGGCTAGGGTTCGCAAGGCGGCAGGCTGTGCGTCCACCCGTGGTGTCCAGGGGCTGGGTGGACACCCATGGACGGCCGAGTCCGGAACGGAGGGCGCGGTGACGACGGAACCGGAATCTGAATACGCCACGCTGGTCGCCGAGCTGGTCGCGTTCCGCAACGACCGTTTGCGGCAACTGCCGTCGAACCGCAGGTTGGCCGAGGCAGCCCGTGTCAGCCCGACCACCATCGGAAAGTGGCTGCACGAAGGCCAGTTCCCCCAGCAGATCGACCAGCTGGTGGCGCTGCTGCGGGCCGTGCGGGCGCAGGCCAAGCGTGCCGGGCTGGCCGATGACCCGATCGTCGCCACACTGCTGGATGCGCAGCGGTGGCAGCGCGTCTACCAAGCCGAGGCTCGCCGACGCGCGGACGGCACACGCGCCGCGGTAGAGGCCACGCAGGGCCGGGCGGTGCTGGAGCGGATGCGGCCGGGGCGTCTGCTGAGCGAGGTGACCGACCCGTTCCACCTGGAGGTACACCACGCGATCGACTCCCCGGTCGCCGGTTTGCCGGTCCTCCCGCGATACGTGCCGCGGCTGCACGACCGGCAACTGGCCAAGGTGGTGGAGCGGGCCGCTGCCGGTTCCAGCCAGATAGCGGTGCTGGTGGGTGGCTCCTCCACCGGCAAGACCCGGGCCTGCTGGGAAGCGCTCAACCTGCTGCGTGAGCGAGACCGACCATGGCGGCTGTGGCACCCCATCCACCCCACCCGCCCCGACGCCGCCCTGGCCGAACTGGCGGACATCGCCCCGTACACAGTGGTGTGGCTGAACGAGGCCCAGTTCTATTTGGCACCGGACCAGCTCGGCGAACACGTCGCTGCAGGCCTGCGGAACCTACTGCGCACGGCGGAGCAAGGCCCGGTGCTCGTACTCGCCACGTTGTGGCCGGAGCACTGGTGCACCCTGACCACCCGCACACCCTCGGACCGGTACGCCGATGCGCGCGAACTGCTGGACGGGCACAAGATCCGAGTGCCGGATGCCTTCACCGGCGCCGACCTGGCCGCGCTGACCGACACAGCCGACCGCGATCCGCGACTCGGGGAAGCCGCCGAACACGCCCACGATGGAGAGATCACTCAGTATCTGGCCGGGGTGCCGGCCCTGCTGGACCGCTACCAGGAGGCCCCACCTGCGACCAGGGCCCTGATCCATGCCGCCATGGACGCCCGGCGCCTCGGCGCAGGACCACGGCTGCCACTGGCGCTTCTGGCCGAAGCCGCTCCCGGCTACCTCACCGACTTGGAGTGGGACCGGACCTGCGACGACTGGCTGCAACAGGCCTTGGAGTACGCCGCCATCGAGTGCAAGGGAATCCCCGGCATCCTCGTCCCCGTCAAGACCGAAGCACCCCGCAACCAGCGTCGCCGGACCAGCGCCGCCACCAGCCCCTCTGTGGCGCTCCTCGGCCGGGCCGATCACGGGCCGGTGTACCGGCTGGCCGACTACCTCGACCAGCACGGTCGCCGTCACCGCGGCAACCGGATTCCCCCCGTCGACTTCTGGACCGCAGCCGCCGCCTACGCCCACCCCGCCGACCTCAACGCACTGGGGGACTCCGCCTGGGACCGCGGGCTCTACCGCGACGCCGCCCAACTCCACAAACATGCCGTCGCCCACGGCAACCCCCATGCTGCGGTCACCCTGATCGAGAATCTCCACGCCCTCCATCCCACAGACGACCGCCCCGCCCAATGGACTGCGACCCACATCTCCCTCGGCAGCCCGTTCGCTGTCGCCTGGCTCCTGTACACGTTGCGGAAGATCGGCGCGGATGGACCGGTCACCGCCCTGCTGGGCCGTGCCCCCGCCAGCCATGTCGCCGTGGACAACCTGGCAGCAGTGGCCGCGCTGCTGGTGATACTGCGGGAGGCCGAGGCGTACGAACACGTAAACACCCTGGTCTGCCGTGCCGTAGCCGCCGGCCCCGCCCTCCGTGACCACTCGATCACTACGGCCGCGGTAGCCCAGATGCTGGCTGAGATGCTGCGGGAGGCCGGAGCGGATGTGCCGGACTTCGTCCTCGACGCCGTGTCCACGATGCCGGACGAGCCAACGGATCGACGGCATCACACCACCCCGGCCGAACAAACATCCACATACGCCGACCCATCCGGCTATCCCGATGACTTCTTTCCCATGCTGGACGCTCTGCGGCAATTGCAGCGAAGGACCGGGCCGGTCGATCCGGTCGACTGGACCGACGATCCCAGCAGTTCCGACGCCTTCAGCACGCTGCTGACGAGTCTGCGGCAGTTGCAGCCGAGTACCGAGCTGGTCAAACAGGTCATCCACTTGGCCGAACTGCTTCCTGCCGCGGGACTTCCCCACCAGTTCGTGAAGATCAACGACCAGCGGGGGAAGTTCACCTACGGGCGAGAACCCGACGGAAGCGCCGCTGCCCCCTGGACGTGGGACGACCTGGACTGATCCCGCACCTTCGCCGGGTGCGCCGACGAGACCACGGAATGGGTGAGAGCGGAACGGTGAGAAGATTGCCAGGGTGATGGCAAGAACCAGTGATATCGAGAAGGCGGCCGGTGCCCTGCGCGCCGGAGGCCTGGTGGCCTTCCCGACCGAGACCGTCTACGGTCTGGGCGCCAACGCCGAGGATCCCGCCGCTGTCGCCCGCATCTTCCAGGTCAAGGGGCGCCCGCCCTCCCATCCGCTGATCGTCCACATCGGCGGCGCGGAGCTGCTGGGCGACTGGGTCGAGGAGGTGCCGGCGACGGCGCGCCTGCTGGCCGAACGCTTCTGGCCGGGGCCGCTCACGCTGGTCCTGCGGCGCGGTCGCCGGGTGCCTCTCGAAGCGACGGGTGGCCTTCAGACGGTGGCCGTGCGCGTGCCCGACCACCCTCTCGCCCTCGCGCTGCTGTCGGCCTTCGGCGGCGGTGTCACGGCCCCGTCCGCCAACCGCTTCGGCTCGGTCAGCCCGACAACGGCGGATCACGTCCGTGCGGAACTCGGTGATGCCGTCGACCTCGTGCTGGACGGTGGCCCCTGCCAAGTCGGCGTCGAGTCGACCATCGTCGACGTCACGGGCGAGATCCCGAGTGTCCTGCGGCCCGGCGGGGTGACGCGCGAGGATCTCGAGGCAGTGCTGGGGTGCCCGCTGGCGGTGCACTCGACGAGCCGCGTTCGGGTGCCGGGCCAGCATCCGTCGCACTACGCGCCGCGGGCGCGGGTCGTCCTCGTCGAGCCGGAGAAGGTCGTCGCCGAAGCGGAACTCGCGCAGGAGCTGGGGCACCAGGTGGGCGTGATTCTTCCCCCCGCCTTCGCCGAAGCGTCGGTGCAGGCCCACGCCGTGGTGGCGGTCCCCGCTTCGATGGCCGCCTACGCGCGCGGGCTGTATGGATTCCTGCGCGAACTCGACCAGCGGGGGTGCGACCTCATCGTCGCGTCTCTGCCGGCGGAGGAGGGCCTGGGACTCGCGATCACCAACCGGCTCCGCCGTGCCGCGGGGCCCCGGCCCTCGGCGTGACCGGCACCGATCGGCTCCGTTGTGCTGCGGGTCCCGGTTCTCGGTGTGACGGGTGCGGATCGGCTCCGTTGTGCTGCGGGTCCCGGTTCTCGGTGTGACGGGTGCCGATCGGCTCCGTTGTGCTGCGGGGCCCGGCCTTCGGCGTGACCGGCACCCACTGGCTCCGTCGTGCCGCGGGGCCCCGGCCCTCGGCGTGACCGGCACCGACGCCGTTCGGTGTGCCTGCCGGGGCGCCCACCGGATGCGGCGCCTCGGTGGGCGACCTCGTGCCCGATCCGCAGGACCCTGCCTCTGATCCCTACAGGGCCGAGGCGACGGGCATGTCCAGGCCACGGGCCGCGACGAGGCGTGTGGTCCCGTCGGCCAGGCTGTAGCACAGGCCCACCACAGCGGCCTGCCCGGCGGCGACGCGCTCGGCCAGGAGTCGGGAGCGGTCCAGCAGCAGGTCGACGGTGTGCCCTATGTGCTCCGCGAGGATCTCGTCGGCGCTCACGCGTCCGGCGGCCTTCGCCGCGAGCACGCTGGGAGTGACGCGCTCGACGACGTCCCGGATGTAGCCGGCGGGCGTCATGCCGTCCTCCAGCACGGCGCACGCCGCGCCGACCGCGCCGCACGAGTCGTGGCCGAGGACCACGACCAGGGGGCAGTCCAGCACGTCGACGCCGTACTCGATGCTGCCGATCACTTCCGGGCCCATGACGTGGCCGGCGGTGCGCACCACGAAGAGATCGCCCAGGCCGCGATCGAAGATGATCTCGGCGGCCAGCCGGGAGTCTGAGCACCCGAACAGCACGGCGAACGGGCGCTGGGACGGAGCGACCTCGGTGCGGCGGGTGGCGTCCTGGTTCGGGTGCTCCGGGGCACCCGCGATGAACCGCTGGTTGCCGGCCAGCAGCAGCTCGAAGGCTTCACGGGGGGTTGCGGCCTGGATCTCTGTCATGGCGGCAGGTTACGGCCGGCCCGGCGGACACGCGCGGCCGGGTCAGCCATCGACCGCCTCCGTGCCTCCGCGGCCGGTACGCCCAGACGCCGGGCGACGCCGCCCTTGATCCGTCTCCTCGCCTCCTCAGTGCGCTGCGCGGGGGTGTCATTCGCTGCCCCCGAGCGAACTCGGCGGGCGCGGGAGCCAGACCTTTCGTAGATTGAGGATCGAGCGACTGGCAGGGAATGCGTGTGACACCGAAGATCGACTACACAAGGGTGTTCGCAGCCCTTCCGAGCCCGTGCCTGGTGCTCGGCACGGACCTGGTGATCGTCGACGCCAACCCGGCCTTCTCCGAGGTGACCGGACGGAGCCCGGCCGAGCTGCTCGGGCAGTACCTCTTCGACACCTTCCCGGACAACCCCGCCGACCCGGAGGCAGACGGGGTGGCCACGCTGAAAGCCTCACTGCACCATGTCCTGGCCTCCGGCCAGACCGATCACATGGCTTTGCAGAAGTACGACATCCCGGTCGCCGGCAACCCTGAGGTGTTCAAGGAGCGGTGGTGGACCGCGATCAACGTGCCCGTCCTCGGCCCGGACGGAAAGGTCGCCTGGATCATCCACCGGTCCGAGGACATGACCGACGTCGTCCGCGCCCGCCGCGCGGCGCACATGCCGTCGGTCAGCCCCGGCCGGGAAGCGGCCATGGAAGCCGAGCTGTACGCCCGGGCACGGCAACTGCAGCAGCTGAACGAGGAACTGCGGCAGGCCCACGCCCGTGAACGGCGCATCGCCGTCGCCCTCCAAGAAGCCATGCTCCACTCCCCGGACCTGGTCCGGCACCCGGACATCGCCGTGCGCTACCTGCCCGCGACCGGCTCACTGAACGTGTGCGGCGACTGGTACGACGCGGTCGACCTGCCCGCAGACCGCTTCACCGTCGCGGTCGGCGACGTGGTCGGCCACGGCCTGATGGCCGCCACCGTCATGGGCCGGCTCCGCAGCGCACTGAGCGCCGCCACCCGCACCGTCCACGGCCCCGCCCAAGCACTGGAGGTCCTGGGGCTGTACGCCCGCTCGGTCGAGGGAGCCCTGGCCGCCACCGCCGTCCAGGTCCTCGTCGACTGCCACAGCCAACTACTCATCTACAGCAGCGCCGGCCACCCCCCGCCCGTCCTGCTGCACCCGGACGGCACCTGCGACCTGCTCGACCAGGCCACCGACCCACCGCTGGGCGCCCGCCCCGAACACGTCCCCCGCCCCCAGGCCAACGCGGCCTACACCCCCGGCGACACCCTCATCCTCTACACCGACGGCCTGATCGAACGCCGCGGTGAGGACATCGACGTCGGCCTCACCCGCCTGACCTCCACGCTCGCCACCTGCACCGAGTTCGGCGCGGAACACCTCGCCGACGCCCTCCTCGCCCGCCTCCACCTTGCCAGCGGCGCCAACGACGACATCGCCATCGTCGTCGTCCGCCTGGACCGAACGGCCCGATCGCACTGATCGGTCCGATGTCGTCGGCGCTGAGCGCGCGGCCGCGGGAAAGTCCCTCTCCATCAGCCGTAGGGGCCGCAGGCGCCCTGGGTGCGCAGGTCACCTACGGCAAACGGCGGGAGATACCGGCACCATCCGCTTCACGGTGGCAGGGATCCGCCGACTCCTGGACACTCTCCTGCCCCGCCCCGCACCCCGCCTCGGGACCAGTCACCCACGCGCTGAACCGATCCCTCTGGCGCGGACAGCACCAGGCCATCGCCCGCCGCCACTACCGAAGAGGACAGATCCCGGCGCGCAGCCTGGCGTCCCTCGCGTCAGTTGCCGATCCGCGGTAGGAGGGAAATGATCTTGCTGCCGTTCCGGGCGATCAGCACATCCTCGTAGAGCAGGAGTTGGGGGGCGTCCGTGAAACCGGGTTTCGGCTTGCCGGTGTCGACGTGACCGTTCCAGACCTGCTTACCCGTGCGCAGGTCAAGGCCGGACAGGTCCCCGGCCGGGCTGAGGAAGTACACGATCCCCTGCCTCGCCGACGCCACGGGAGACGCGAGGGACGCCATCGAGTCCTTGTCGGGCATCGTGACGCCCACCGGGCCGGTCCACAAAGTCCTTCCGGTGGTCAGCGAGTAGGCGGAGGCCTTGCCCTCCCAGGACACGGAGATCAGACGATCACCGACGACAGCCCAGTTGGCCACGTGCCCCTTGACGTGCCCGGGCAGTGAAGTCCGCTTCCCGGAGCCGGTGACGGAGGTCAGCTGAAAGTCGTCGCCGGCCGCATCCTCGGCTCCGGCCAGGACCATCCGGTCACCCGAGGTCCCGACCAGCTGCTGCCTCCCGGGAAGGGTCGTGACCTGGTGGACCCTTCCGGTGGCGGGATCGAGACGCAGGACGTCGGTGTCGTGCACCTCCTCGGTGTCCTGCGTGCACAGAAGGAAGGGCGCACCGCTCAGCACGGCCCGCTGACACACGACGCCCTTGGCCCAGGTGTGGTGCCACTTCTCCTCACCGGTCAGCGGATCTAGGGCCGACATCGTACGCAGGGACGGGGTGTTCGCCCATACCGCGCCGTCGATGAGCATGGCGGCCTGGCCGGTGCGGTCGTCCTGCGGCATCTCGACCGCCCACAGCCGCTTGCCGGTGTCGGTGTCCACCGCCATCAGATCGGTGCCGCCGGCGTAGTCCCCGTTCGGCAGGTTTTTCGCGGTGTGGTTGCGGTAGGCGTAGACCACACCGTCGCGCACGGCGAACGGGCGGTCGTTCCCGTCGCCTTCGCGATTGACCTTGACGGTCCACAGCCGCTTGCCGGTGTTGGCGTCGAACTTCGCAACGTCGTACTCCGACCCGCTGCAATACAGTGCGGCACCGTCCACCAGACAGCCCCGCTCGCTGACCCCCGCCACGCCGCTCTCCCACGGGTTCCAGCCCACCGGCGACGCCGCCGGCCGTACGGGCCGGCCCTGATCGGCCACACCGCCGCCCCCAAGGCCGAGCATCGCCCCCGCAGCGATCGCGGCGACGGCCACCGCAGCCCCCGCGGCCTGCGAGAAACGACGCCGACTGCGCCGCCGTACCACCTGCTGCGCCAGGTCACCCGGCGCCCGTACCCCGTCCAGGGCGACCGCGCGCAACGTCTCCCGGACCTTCTGCTCCACCTGCTCTGTCGTCATGCCTGCATCTCCTTCGACGTGTAGCTGAGCGGCAGCACCTTTTCCACAGGCCCTTCGGGTTCCAGTTCCGGTACGAGCGCCCGGAGCTTCGCCAGCGACCGGTGTGCCGTGCTGCGCACCGTGCCGATCGGACAGCCCAGCAGCGTCGCGACCTCGGCCTCCGGCAGGTCCTCGAAGTAGCGCAGTACGACCACGGCGCGCTGGCGCTTCGACAGACGGCCGAGCGCCGCCCACAACGCGATCCGCAGCTCCAGGTCCGCCCCGGCGCCCGCCTCCTCGTCGGACTCGGGCAGCACCGGCACCGTGATCTCGGCGCGGTGTCTGCGCCGCCGCCAACGGTTGACCTGTTGGCGGTACATGATCTGGCGGACATACGCCTCGGGCTGTTCGATGCGCGCCCAACGCCCATAAGCCTTCATCAGGGCGATCTGCAGCAGATCCTCCGCAGCGTGCCGGTCCCCGCCAGTGAGCAGCACCGCGAGCCGCAGCAGCGCGGTGGAGCGCATGGCTACGAATTCCCGGTACTCATCGTGACTCGAGGCCTCCATCGGCCCTCCCCTTCTCTACGACCGCTACGACGGGGTGAGTCCCCCCTGGCTATCCCTCATCCGGCGAGATTGTGCGTTCCTACCAAGTCGGCGACAGGTTTCCTCCCGGGTGCACGTCGGTACGCTCCTGGTACGCCTCACTGGCACGGGGCTCGCAGGCGGAGTCCTCGGCCGCGGCCGCGCAAGTCATCCACGGACCGGACGTCGTCCAAGCCACAGCAATTCGGCCGTGCAGTATGGGCGGGCGTCATCAGTAAGGCGCTGTGGGCATTGCTGCTGACGCTGTTCGGCGGCGACGACGTGTGAGGGCCCCTGGTCGGCCTTCTCGGCGGTGTCGTACTACTCGGGCTACTCGGAGTCGACGGCGTCCGCCGCGGTGATCTCAGAACCCGCTGTCGGTGTGCGGAGAGTCCGGCGGACGGCGTCGCGGAGCCAGCGGTGGGCGCCGTCGGCCGTGTGTCGGGGGTGCGGTTTCACCCTCCCCGCCCTCGAGGCGCTCGCCGCCCACAGCGTCGACCATGTCGTCGGCGTCTCCGCGCTCGGCCGCGGCACCCCGCTCGCCGACCGGGCCGGCCTCGTCACCGCCTCCCTCGCCATGGACGACCTCATCGCCGGCACCGGCGTCGCCTACCGGGCGCTGGCCTGCCCGTCCTTCTTCGAGAACCTTCTCGAGGAAGCCGACTCGATCCGCGAGAAGGGCGTCTTCACCGACTCCGTCGACGCCGACCGCAAGGCCCCCTCGGTCGCTGCCGCCGACATCGCTGCCACCGCCGCCGGCCTGCTGCTGAACCGCTCGTGGACCGGCACCGACAGCGTCCCGGTCCTCGGGCCGCAGGACCTGTCCCCCAACGACCTGGCCCGCATCATGACCGAACAGCTCGGTCGCCCCGTCCGCTACGAACGCCAGCCGCTCGACGAGCTGTTCACCACCCTCGTCGGCCACGGCCTCAACGAGGCGTTCGTCCAGGGCATCGTCGACATGAAGCGGGCCAAGGACGAGGGCCTCGACGCAGGCATCGCCCGCACTGCGGACACCACCTCCCCCACCGGCTTCGAGCAGTGGTGCGCCCGGACCCTCAAGCCCGCCGTCCTCTCCTGAAGTCCGGCACCCGGCGCCGCAACACAAGCAGCTCGGCGAACCAAACCCACCTGCCACCCTGGAGGCACCCTGATGCCCGCTGAAAGGACCGAACCGCCGGTCACGGCGTTCATGCTGGTCAAGACCACACCCGAGTGGCTCGCCCTGACCGTCCAGGAACGCGTGGACGCCTTCACCACCCAGGTCCTGCCGGCCATCGAGGCCAGGACCACCGGAGTCCGGTCACGCTTCTACGACACCGAGTTCTACTCCGCGCGCGTCACCGACGTCTGGGTGTGGGAAGCCGAAGACCACCACACCTACCAGCGCCTCATCGACGCACTGCGCGAAACCCCGTTCTGGGACCGCTACTTCGAGGTCATCGACCTTCTCGTCGGCACCGAGAACGGCTACGCGCGAACCTACGGTCTCGAACCCGTCGCCACCATCACCACCTGACACCAGCAGCTGGTCCCAGACGCTGTGCGGCGGGACGCGGACCGCGACGCGTCCGCCGGGTGCCCGGCCTACGGGAGAACCCGTCGACGGGGCTGCGGCCTTCCGCCAGGGCAAGCGCTTGTACGCCACGGCCGCGCGCACCCACTCCTCGGCCTGCGCGGCGGTGGCCGCACCCACCTGCTCCAGCGGTTCACGCCGCCGCGTCAGACCGCAGGCAGCTCAGGCGGCCTCGCCGCGAACCAGGTCGTCGACGGCCCCGGTCGGCCGACCGGGCACGGTCGGCCGCCAGTGCGGGACTCGTTATCGCCCCGCCCCCGTGATCAGGTCGGCCGCCTTCTCCGCGGCCATGATCGTGGGCGCGTTGGTGTTGCCGCGCGGCACCGCCGGGAACACCGAGGCGTCGACGACCCGCAGGCCCGCCACGTCGAACACACGCAGCGCGGGGTCGACCACCTCGCCGATGGCACACGTCGACGTCGGGTGGTACAGCGTCTGCCCGGACCGCTGCGCCCAGGCCAGGAGGTCCGCGTCGGAATCCGATGCCGGCACGTCGAACGTGCCGGTGACGATGTCGGTCACCGCCCGCTGCTCGGCGATCTCCAGCGCGAGCCGGATGCCGGCGACGATGGCGTCCCGGTCCTGGGCCGTCGTGAGGTAGTTGTGCACGATCCGGGGCGCGGCGTCGGGGCGCGGGGAGCGCAGGGTCACCGCGCCACGGCTGGTCGGGGCGAGCACGCACGGGCCGAACGCGAAGCCGTGCCCGGTGACGGCGCCGAGCCCGCCCTGGTGGAAGAGCACGGGAGCGGCGTGGAACTGCAGGTCCGGGGCATCCAGTCCGTCCCGGCTGCGGAAGAATCCGCCGGCCTCCCCGATGTTGGAGGTCAGGTGGCCGCGTCCCTCGCTCTGCAGCAACGCGGCGTTCTCCGGGCTCGCCGCACTGATCAGTGACTCGGCGTCGGCGCGGAAGTTCAGCAGCGTCATGTAGTGGTCCTGAAGGCCCTGCCCGACCGGCAGATCGCGTACGACGTCGATACCGAAGGCGGACAGGACGGTCCCCGGGCCGATCCCGGACAGCATCAGCAGCTTCGGGGACTCGTAGGCGCCCGCAGACAGGATCACCTCGCGCTCGGCGCGCACCACCTCCACGGTGCCGCCCCGCTCCACCTCCACACCGGTGGCCCGGCCGCCCTCGATGACCACACGGTGGGCGAGGGCCGAGGACAGCACGGTCAGGTTCGGCCGCTCCAGGGCCGGGTGCAGATAGGCCACGGCGGTGCTGCAGCGCAGACCGCCGCGCTGGGTGAGCTGGTAGCGGCCCACGCCGAACTGCGTGTCGCCGTTGAAGTCGTCGTTCGCCTTGTGCCCGGCCTGCACCGCGGCCTGCACGAACGCCGAGGCCAGCGGATGCTCCGACCGGCCGTCGCTGACCGTCAGCGGCCCGCCCACGCCGTGGAAGGCGTCCGCGCCGCGCTCGTTGTCCTCGGCACGCTTGAAGTACGGCAGGACCTCGTCGTACGACCAGCCCTCGGCCCCGGTCGCGGCCCAGCCGTCGTAGTCGGCGCGGCTGCCGCGGATGTAGATCATCGCGTTGATCGAGCTGCACCCGCCGAACACCTTGCCCCGGGGCAGGTAGGTCCGCCGGTTGCCGATCCCCGGCTCCGGTTCCGTGTCGAGGTCCCAGTCGAGGGCCGACTTGAACAGCTGCGGGAACGCGGCCGGGACGTGGATCTCCTGCGCGGTGTCGGGCCCGCCGGCCTCGATCAGCGCCACCCGGACCGCGGGGTCCTCCGACAGGCGTGCCGCGAGGACGCAGCCCGCGGATCCGGCGCCGACGATGACGTAGTCGTAGGTGCTCAATTCCAACCCCTTTTATAGGAAGTAGAGGTGTCGTGAAACGTGGTCTGCCAGGGCCGGGGAGCCCGGTGCCGCCCCCGGAGCCGGGGTGAAAGCGCGGGATCGAGGGCGCGGGTGAGGAAGGGGAGCTGGTCCGCCGGCGCCCGCTGCTGCCGCGTGGACGTCCAGATGGCCGACGGGTACTCGCGCAGCTCCGCCCCCGCCTTCCTGGCGGTCCGACGCGCGGCGCCGGGCGGCGCGATGCGGTCGTCGGTGCCGACCTGGAGCAGGATCGGGCGCGTCAGGCGGGAGACGAAGGTGGTAGGCCGGTTCAGGCCGACCTTCAGCGCCGCGGGGGCCCAGCGCACACTTCGTCGCGAGGCAGGGTCCGCGAAGGACGCACAGATCTGCAGCTGCGCGGGCGTGACCGCCCTCGTACGACACGCCCCACAGCGCGATCCGGCTCGGATCGACGCCGGGCAGGCGCCGGGCGGCCGTGAGGGCGGTGTGGCAGTCCAGCCGCTGGCGCCTCACCGAGACGTCCTGGCGGGGCGTACCGCCGGAGTCGCCGAAGCCGCGGTAGTCGAAGGCGAACACGTCGATACCGGCGTCCGCGAAGGGCTCGGCGTGGTTCAGCAGGCCACTGTCGCGGGTGCCGCAGAAGCCGTGCGCCATGACGACGCCGGGCCGGCCGGCGCGACCGGCCAGGGCGTCGGTGGTGGCCGGCACGTGCCAGGCGGCACAGCTGATGCCGTGGCTGGGGAGGGTGATGTCCTTCCTCATCATGCTGTCTCCGGCCCGGGCTTGGGCATCGCCGGCACGCGAGCGGTGAACTTCAGGGCGCTGTCCTCGACCGGGCCCGCACACAGCCGCTCGACATCCTTCTCGTAGGCCATCTCCACTGTCCACGGGCCGCTCGTACCGGCCCTCGGGGACTTCGTGATCCCCCGGTGGACGTAGCCCGCGCTCAGATCCATGTATGGCACCCGGCTCATCTCCGCGTCGTCCAGCACCGGTTCGACGGCGCTGTAGTCGTGGGCGTCCATGTGGTCGAGCAGCCTGCAGAAGTGCTCGCAGACCAGGTCGACCTTGAGCGTCCAGGACAGGTTCGTGTAGCCCAGCGCGAACACGAGGTCGGGCACACCGGAGAGCATCATCGCCTGGTACGCCGTCGTGTCCGCCGCGTTCACCCCGTGCCTGTCGACACTCAGCCCGACCTTCCCGAACGGCGACATGTTCAACCCGGTCGCGGTCGCGATGATGTCGGCATCCAGCCACCTGGTCGCCCCTGCCCCGGGGTTGGAGCATCCCGGCCCTGTCGACTGCTCGTCGGCGTCCATGGGCTCCGCTCGCCTCGATGAGCCCAACAGCTTCGGGCAGGCGTGCGCCGACCTCCTCGCCCGTGACGGATTCCGCCGGCCCCACCGGGTCGGCGGATCCGGGGCACGTCATCCGCCCGCGGCGTCCTCGGCCTCCCAGCGCAGCAGGTCGCCGGGCTGGCACTCGAGCACCTCGCAGAGCGCGGCGAGCGTCGCGAAGCGCACCGCCTTGGCGCGGCCGTTCTTCAGTACCGCCAGGTTGGCGGGCGTGATCCCTACGCGGTCCGCGAGTTCGCCCACGGACATCTTGCGCCTGGCCAGCATCACGTCGATGTCGACGGCGATCGGCATCAGATCACCTCGTCCAACTCGGCCTGCATCTGCGCCGCTTCGACGTCGCGTGCGACGGCCTGGGCGAGCAGCGTCCGCAGCACGAGCACGATGAGTGCGACCCCGAGGATGGCCACGCCGACCCCGCCCATGATGACGGTGACGCCCGGGTCGTCCCGCTGGCCCGGCGCGTTGATGGCCGTGACCGTGAACCACACGAGGGATGCCGCCACGATCGCGCCGATGATCCCGTCCACGTACCGGAAGGCGGCGTGGGAGAACACGGTTCCGCGTCGCACCATCGTCACCAGTCGCCCTACGCAGACCAGGGCGACCTGGGCCGACACCATGCCCAGGATCGTGATCACGCGCAACGGGGTGAGCGGGAGCGACCCGTCCTCCGGGTCGCTTCCGCTGACCAACGCCCACACCATCAATGCCTGTACGAACACGGTGCCGGCGAGCACCACCACGAGCACGGCGCGCAGCGCACGCACTGCCAGCTTTCCCACGGCCCATCCTTCCATCGAGTTGCGATAGGAATATATCGAATATCGATAGGTGAAGTAAGGGCTGAGACGGAGGCGGGTGGCGGTTTCCCAAACCGCGGCGGGCACGGCGTCCACGGCGTCCACGGCGAGCCGTCTTGTTCTCGTCGAAGTCGGCCTCACTCGAGCACGAACCGGACGCCACCCGACTACGCCGAAGCCTCCCGGGATCGTGGCAGCGCGGTCGTGACCGTCCGCCATCCGAGTCGCGACACCGCAACACGGCAGTGATCTCGGCACTTCAGCGAAGAGGAACGGAGTACGGCATGAGCAAGGGAATCGAGCGCCGGAAGCCACGGGCGACCGGCGCGCTGACCTGTGCCGCGCGGTGAACAGGTCGTGCTACGCGGGCCGTGGCGAGTACCCACGGCCCCAGCGACAACGAAAGGCGCAACCGAATGAAGATCATCGCTCTTGAGGAACACTTCGTCGACCCGGCCGTCAGCAGAGCGGCCGCGCCCGCCGCGAACGTGCTGAGCCCCGACTTCGGGACCGCGTACGACCCGGCGGGCGGCCTGCCCTACTCGCCCCCCGTCGAGGTGCTGATGGATCTGGCCGAGAAGCGGATCGCCGACATGGACGCGGGCGGCGTCACCGTGCAGGTGCTCTCGTGCGTCGGCGCTCAGCAGGTGCCGGCGGACGTGGCCCCCGACCTCGTCCGTGCCGCCAACGACAAGTCCGCCGCCGCGGTACGGTCCTACCCCGACCGCTTCGCCGCCTTCGCCTCCCTGCCGACCACCGCCCCCGAGGCCGCCGTCGCCGAATTGGACCGATGCGTCAGCGAGTTGGGCTTCGTCGGGACCATGATCTTCGGCCGCACCGACGGGGAGTTCCTCGACGTGCCGCGTTTCGACCCGATCCTGGCCAAGGCCGCCGCCCTCGACGTACCGATCTTCCTGCATCCGGGCCTACCGCCGCGCGAGGTCACGGAGAGCAACTATCTGGGCGGCCTGTCGCCCGCGGTCGCCACGCGCTTTCAGACCAGCGCCTGGGGCTGGCACCAGGAGACCGCGGTGCACTTCCTGCACCTGGTTCTCTCCGGGATCCTGGACCGCTACCCCGGCCTCCAGTTCATCCTCGGCCACTGGGGCGAGATGATCCCCTTCTACCTGGAGCGCATCGACGAGGCCCTCCCACAACGCGCCACCGGACTCCAGCGCTCCTTCAGCGACTACTTCCGGCAGAACGTCCACATCGCCCCCAGCGGCTTCTTCAACCAGGCGCAACTGCAGTACTGCCTGGAGACAGTCGGGATCGAGCGCATCGTCTTCGCGGTCGACTACCCCTTCGTGAGCCATGAGGGCGTCCTGCCCTTCTTCGAACGGGCCAACCTCTCCCTGGAGGCCAAGCACAGGATCGCCCACAAGAACGCCGAGCGCCTGCTGCGCCTGTGAAGACCGCCCTCACAAGCCTCCGGACGGTGGTCCCGAGGCAGTGCCCGCGGGCGCCCGCCACCGCCATGCCCGGACGCCGCCTGAACACACCAACCGGGACGGCCCTGACGGCCGGCTCCTCCGAGGAACCCACGGGACCCCGGCCATCACGTCACACGGAAGCCGACCGGACAGGCTCCTGTCCGGTTGGCTCCCCGCCATCCAGGTCACGGCCCGTCACGGTCAGCCAACGCGCTCCCGTGAACCGAACCGATCGGCGAGGCCGACCGCCAGAAGATTCCTGCGCCTTCGGCCACCGGCACGTGCGGGTGGCCGCTGCGGCCCGGTGGTGGCCGCCCGGCAGGCCCTTGTGTGCTGGGCCCTCCCGGGATGGTCAGGATGGTCAGTGCGTCCCCTTGGCGAACAGGGATCGTTCGAGGGCGGATCGGACGGAGCCGGCGGCACTGTCACTGGCCGGGGTGAGGGCCAGTGCGGCTGTCATGAGTAGGAGCACGCGCACACCTGCGCCGGTGGCGCTGTCCACCCCGGGCAGCAGCGGAATGACCAGGGCGAAGCCCACCAGGACGAGGCTGGAGCCGGTGCGGCGCACGAGCCGGGCGGCCCGGGATGCCGGTGGCTCAGCAGCACTGTGTTGCATGAGAGCCTCCAGATCGCCCGTCGCGAGGGCCAGGACACCCATGCGCAGCGAGGCCGTGACCGCGTCGTACTCCTGTGCTGTGCGCACCTGAGTGATCGCGCGGTCGTGGCGTCGGACGAGTTCTGCCAAAGCCGCATGGAACCGCCTTGCCTGACGTCTTGCCGCGACTTCGGTGATCGAGGTTCTGCGTCGAAAGGTCGCCGTGTCGTGGGCGGCTGCGGTTGCCACGGCAAGTTGGGTCCTGACCACCTTGATGTTCCGCGGATCCCACCAGCGAGCCCGCCCCTGGAAGCACACCGATGTGGCCGCCATGAGTTCAACCAGCACAGCGTCGAGGGGACGAGGTCGATCAGGTTGCTGATACCTGCGGTTGAGAAGCCCTTCAACCGTGCTGATCCAACGGTTCACCTGTAAGCCAAGGATCACACCGAACAGGCCTGCGGCAGCAACGATCAACTGCTGGCCCGGCGGGACGGATACGGCCGTGTCGATCGTCAGCCAGGAAGCCACAACAGCGACGACAGCAGTGGCAAGCACCATCCCCGGGACGAACCAGTAGGCAACCTGCGGATGCGCGACGCGCCAGATCGTGCCTCGGAGGCCGATTCCACCGAAGACAGAGACGATCTCGCGCATGTCGTTCCGGGTGACGACGAGAGCACTGAGACAGACGGCGGCCCAGGTCGCCGTGGTGAAGAGCCACCAGGGTGCGTCGGCGGAACCGTCGGTGCCCGCTGCGAACGGTGCGGCTACCACGCCGGCGAGGACGGAGGCCGCCGCCATACCCACCGCCGTGACAACGGTGGCGGCGTAGTTGGTCACGAACTGCAAGTTGAGCGGGTAACGCATACGGATCCAGGCATGGAGCACAGACAGCTGGACCTTGCGGCGCTCGCTGTCACCGAGTTCGGGGAAGGCTTGCGCATACCAGCGGCTCCGCGCAGCGGCGTCCCGTAACCACGTCGCCTCCTCGCGGAGAAGTTCGTCATTGCTCAAGACCTGCATGCGGCTGAGTCTCCCCAAGGCGAGTCCGCCACATACTCGTTCGGTCCGACACCGACGACCGCCCGGCCTCGCGGCCTCAACCGCCGGGGCTTCCGGCGGGGAACCGCTCCAGGACGGTGCACGGCGTGCTGGTGTTCACGGGCATCACGTGCCGCCACGGCTCCGGCGCCGGCCCCGCGCCGAGGCGGTCATGGCTCGCTGCATTCGCAACCGTCCGGCCGAGGACGGGATCGAGGTCTCGCTGCCCTGCGCCGACCACCACCTGCTCGAAGGAATCCTGCGCGTGCTTCGGCCCGGGGATGTCGACCGGGCCATCGATCTATCGCCGTCGAGGTGAGGGGCGACGCGTCACGTGACCCAGGTGCCCGCGTCGTCGTCCCACTCGCGGGCCGGATGGGACGGATCCGGGGCGTCCGACGAGTCCAGGTCCCAGCTGGCCACCGTCTTGGTGGTGCCGTCGGGCAGCGTCGTGGTGATCGAGGCGAAACCCTGGATCCACTGCCACGCCATGGCCTCGGCGAATCCCGACTGCGTGGGCTCGGGCACACGAAACTCGCCGGGCCCCACCAGCGCCTGGTCGTGATGGTGCAGAAACTGGTTGATGTTGAACGCCCAGACGACCAGATCGGAGTTGGCCGCCAGAAGCTGCGCCGCGGTGTCCTTGAAGGAGCAGTACACCGCCGGCAGATAGGCCGTCTGATCCGAACGCACGACCTCGCACCAGGCGTTGACGTACGTGACGAAGTTCGCCGGAAGGTTCCCTCCGATCTCGACGTCGAGGTAGATCCTCGGCGTTCCAGGCAGGTCCGCCTCCGTCCCCGACGAGAATCCGGCCGTATCGGCCAGCTCCGCGGCGAGCAGGGCGTCCTGTCTGCCCTGGGCCGCGGTCAGGATGTGGGAACCCGGCCCGGAGGGATGCTGCTGCCCCACGAAGATCGGTGCTATTCCCCAGCCCGGGCCCATCGTCCGCAGGTGCTCCCGGTGGGCCATCCAGCTGGTGTTTCCCTGCGAGGGGGCGGGCGCGAGGTAGAAGCCGGTCCACAGAAGGTTGGTGTTCGTCATGAGACCTTCCAAGAACGCGTTGCCCGGATATGCGAGCCGGTCGATTCCCGCGTAAGCCATCGTTCTCCCCTTCCTCGGCAAGCAGGGGCTTTGTGTAAGAGGGGCGCCCGACCGCGTCGCGCGGCCGGGCGTCATCCAGGGGCAGCGCCTCACACGAGCAGGCGACTCAGCACCCCGATCAGGGGCAGGAAGTCGGCCTCGACGCCGGCGGTGTCGTCGTGGCGCTGCGCTGGGGCCGACGTACGGTCGACCGCGGGTGCCTGCTGCGGCAGCAGCAGCACGACAGGCGCAGGACGGGGCAGTTCTCGTGCGCAGTGGTCGTTGTTCATCTTTCCTCCGTCAGAGGTTTCCGGGAGGCCGGCTCAGTCGGCACCGGGTGCCGGTTCGCAACCGAAGCCCAGTGCGGGCCCGCAGAACCAGGGGCTCGGATCATTGGGATCGTGCCCATGCGCACCGCCTACTTGGTGCTCCATCACGCTCGGAGTGTCGTCGACGTCCTTGAATGCCGTGCGCACGGTGAATGGCACCAGCTGATCGCGGCGGTCGATCACTCCCTGAACCGGCAGGTTGAGTTCCATGGGGGGTCACCTTCTTGTCCCGCTGCCCGCACGGGACGCTCAGGGGCGCCGCGCCGGTGGCCGGTGCGAACCCGGACGGCCCGGCGCGGCCTGACAGGCGGTGTCAGATGAGCACGTTCTTCAGGAAGCCTCCCAGATCGAAGCTGGCCTCGACGCCGGAGCCGTCCTCGCGGTCCGGGGCCGTGGTGCGCGTGCGGTTGACCGGCGGGGCCTGCTGTGGCATCGCCAGCGAAGCAGGCGGCCTGGCGCGCTCGTCGTGCTTGTTCTGCTCGGTCCGTTCGAACATGGTGGTTCTCCTTTCCGTTTCGGCGAGGCCGGCCGGGCGGCCGTCTCATCCGTCAGGACGGTGTGGGGAGATCAGATGCCGAGAATCATCCGCAGGAGGCCGTTCGCCTCGACGCCGGAGCCCTCTTCAGGGTTGGGGGCCGTGGTGCGGGTGCGGTTGACCGGCGGGGCCTGCTGCGGCATCGCCGGCGAGGCGGGCGGCCTGGCGCGCTTGTCCTGCTCGTTCTGCTCGGTGCGTTCCCACATGGTTCTTTCCTTTCGCGGGTACCAAAGGGCGTCTTGTCACCTCGGTCAGATGTAGACGCCGCGTGAGGCGAGGCACATCTGACGTGCTGCGCCGGTGAGTTGACTGCATTTGGCAGCTGCCTCGACACCCTGGCCAGATGCCCGCACGGCAGGATCCCTTCCTTCCGTGCGCAGGATCGGCGGGGCTTGGAGTGGCAGCGTCGGGGACGGTTTCCTGTCTGTCATGGCGGACCTCGGTTCTGGTGGCTGCCGGACCGTTCAGAAGTCACCGAGGAAGCGGTGGACCGGTCCGAGCGTGATCGGGATCGCTTCGTTGACGTCGACGGGGAACAGGTACGAGACGCGTGCCCGCCGGTCGTTCTCCGGGTCCATGAAGCTGACGATCACGTCCTGGCAGTCCGATCCCATGCGCTCGAAGGCGCTCTTCCTGACGGTGATGGTGTCCAGTGTGTAGAGGTGGTTCCTGGCCTCGGCGGGCGCGGGCACGTACGTGGAGGACAACAGCCCGTTCGCGATCTCCTTGCCGACGTTGTACGCATTGGTCCCGGCGTAGTTGAGCGCGCGGTCGGCGGAGGTCTGCCCCAGGTTCCGGAACGCGTGGTAGACCTTGTCGATGAACACGCGGACGGTCATCTCCACGTCCTCATCGGGCAGGATCATCTCCGGGTGATCATGGTTATGGTCGTGGATCGCCCTGAGCACGGCCTTGACCAGCTCGGTCTCGTTCCAGAGGAACACTCCTCGCGCGTCGACACGGACCTTCGGGACGCGTTGACCGGAGAAGAGCCTGACGGTCTCCCCGGTCAGTACCCCGGGGACCGACACCCGGGAGATGTAGTCCCGCCGCGGCCCCCCGGTGTCCCCTCCGCCCTTCTGCGCGGCAGTCCGGCCCTGCGGTTGATCCGGCTCGTCGGGCGCCTTCACGGGTTCCTCGCCGACCTGTCCCCAGATCGCGTCACGGAACATCCTGTAGACCCGGGACACGGGCGGGTAGTAACTGTCGGTGAGGCTCTCCGGCTCACCGTACGACGACGAGGAACGACTCGGCTCGGGTGCCTTGATCGGCCCGCCCCAGTCCATCCCGAAGGGGGTCTCGGCCTCCAGCGCGTAGATCGGGGTGCGGTCGATCTCCAGGGTCCAGATGAGCTTGTCGGAAGCCCACGGATTGGCGGAGAGATAGTCGCGCATCTGACGCGGGTCGTACGGGTTCGCCTCCCGGTAGATCGGCCTGCCCTCACTGTCCGGTTCCGGCAGGACGTCGAACCCCATCAGCTGACGGAAGCTGTCGCGGCGCGCCTCGGTTCCGAAGTCGAAGTTGATCCTCCCGATCGCATAGACCAAGGGCAGCGGGGCGCTCACGGGCGGCGGGGCGCTCACGGGCGGCGGGGCGCAGGCGGCAGCCATTCCCGTGGGGGGTGGCGGCGCGTAGGCGGTGGGCGCCCCCGTGGCGGGTGCCGGTGCGTAGGCGGCAGGCATCCCCGTGGCGGGTGCCGGTGCGTAGGCGGCAGGCATCCCCGTGGCGGGTGCCGGTGCGTAGGCCGCAGGCGTCCCAGGGGCCGGTGGCGGCGCACACGCGGCAGCCACGCCGGCGCCGGACGATGCGGGAATCGCGCCGGCCGCCTCGTGTTCGGGCGCCGGTATGGTCCCGGTCGCTGTGCCCCATCCTCCGTCACCGCCGGTGCCGGTGGGCGCGGCCGCTGCCGTCTGCCGACTCTGGGCTTCGCCGCCCGCTACCGCCCCCGCCTGCGCCCCCGCCCCGGCTCCCGCGCCGCCGCAGCCGCAGCCACAGGCGGGGGCTACGGCGGGCGGCGCGGCCTCGCCGCCCGCTGCGAAGCCGGGCGGTGTGCTCGCGGCGGGGCTCGCACCCTGGCCCACCAGGGCGCTGTCCTGCGGTGAAACCGAGTTCGGGTGGTTCGTTTCCATTGCGTAGGCTCCCTCGCGTACGTCGTCTTCACCCTGACCGTCGTGCTGGTGGTGAGCGGCCGGTACCGGTTCCTGAGGCCGCGCCGAGGCGGCTCGCGATTCGTTGTCCGGGACTGCGGGCGCGGCACCCGCCTTGCCGCCGGTGATCTGCTCGTAGGCCCGTGGCGCGTCCAGCCGGCCGACGAGATAGCGGCGGCAGCGGGGTGCGTCCTCCGGGACGCAGGCAGAGGCTTGCGCAGTGGCGAGGATGGCCTGGCCTGCCGCCTTGGGATCAGGCCGGCGCCCCTGCCGTAGCTGAGCCGCTATCAGCAGGGCGGCGGTGCCGGCGACCGCCGGGGTGGCGAAGCTGCTCCCCGTCAGCGCCTTGACACCGCCGCCCGGGGCGGCTCCCTCGATGTCCTGTCCCGGGGCGATGACACCGTTGCTGCGGTACATCGCACCCCAGTTGTTCATCTCCAGGGGCTCTCCATCGGTTCCCGACGCGCCCACGGCGAGAACGGACGGGGTTGCCGCCGGGACCTGGAGGCAGTCGCATCCGTCGTTCCCGACCGCCGCCACCACCAGGACGCCTCTGTCGTCACAGAGCTTGAGCGCCCGTTCGAGCATGCCCTCGGACTGTCCGTCGGTCGTGCGCTGACCACCGCTGATGTTGATGACATGCGCGCCGTGCTCAACGGCCTGCTCGATCGCACGGGCCAGGTCCAGCTGAGGGATACGTCCCTCCGAGGTGTCCCGGAAGATCGGCACTATCAGCCCGCGACAGCCCGGGACCATGCCACTCACCGGACTGCCCCGCCGGCCGAACAGCAGACTGGCGACATGGCTGCCGTGCAGCGACATCAGCCCCTGGCCGGCTTCCTCCTGGACGAGCGTCTCGATTCTCGTCAGACGCGCACCCGCGAAGCACGGATGGGACAGATCCACCGGTCCGTCCAGCACCGCGACGCAGACCCGGGCGTCTCCGAGGAGGTCGTTCTCGGAGGCGAGGCCATCGAGTACCGAACGAACTTTCATCGGTCCACTTCTCCACCGTGCACCGGCAGCTGCCGAGTGGTATGTACGCGGGAACAAGAGAGGGGAGCGGAGGAATCGGGGCTGCCGTGAAAGTCCTGGCCCCGGTTCTGGAGCGTTGCCCGATTTCGACCGTCGCACCATGCCGTTCCCGGCGCGTTGACCGGACGTCACGGCTGCGTCGGCGAGGCGTGGCAGGAGGCTGCCCGGACTGTGGACCCCTCTGGTCAGGACCGGTCCCGGCAAGAGCGGAAATTTCCGCCGGTCAGGTGAGCGAACGGCCGACCCGAGGAGGGAGGGTCCCCGGAAATTCCGTGTCATTGAACCAACAACAGAGCGGGCGGGCGCACCAGCCGTTTCCAGCCCCGCCCATCTCGCGTTGTCCGCGGCGTTCGAGTTGTGTTCTTCGAGCGTTACCGGCGCATTCCGATGGGTATCGGCAGGGGCATGACCTGCACGGATCTAGTCCGTGTCGCCCTGCGGCCGATGTTCGCTGCACATGCGCCCGTCCCATGCTGACGGCACAGTGGTGGAGTGTTTGGAAGCGATGTGCACCTTCAGCTACTGAAGACGTTCGAACTTTCAGATAGCGGCCGACTGATTTGCCTCCCCATGGGCGCCCAGCGACTTTTGGCCTTTCTGGCCCTGCATAAGGACGGCGCCCATCGCACCTGGGCGGCCGAACACCTGTGGCCCAACTGCACGCCGTACCGGGCAGCGGGCAATCTCCGGTCTGCCCTGTGCCACGCCAGGCGCGCCTGTACCGCCATGGTCGTCGAAGCCACCGGCCAGAGCCTGCGCCTGGCGCCGGCGGTCAGCGTCGACCTGCACACGGTGTGCAAGGCCGGTGACGAGGTCACCGCAGGGCTCAGTCCGCCGCCCGGAACCGAAGCCGGGCTTATCGAGGATCTGCGCCAGGAACTCCTGCCGGAGTGGTCGGAGGACTGGCTGGTCCTCGAACGGGAACGGTGGGACCAGGTGCGGTTGCACGCCCTGGAGACTCTGGCCCAGCAACTTCAGACGGCGCAGCGTTTCGTGCCCGCGCTGAATGTGGCTCTGGCCGCGGTTGGCATCGACCCTGTGCGCGAGACCGCGCATCGCATCATCATGGAGGTGCATATCGCGGAGGGAAACGTGGCGAGCGCGTTCAGGTGCTATCAGAACTACAAGGAACTGATCCAACGCGAGCTGAGCATCTCTCCGTCGGAGCAGATGAGGGAACGCGTCGAGGAGTTAATGGTGGCGCGGCGGTTGTCCGCATAGCGCAGGGACGCCGCCACCTCGCCCTCGTCCGCAGAAACTGCTGACGACTGACCGCGCCGAAGCCGGCGATAGCCGCCGCCGGCTCCGCCATGCTGCCTTCCCGGACCATCCGCGGTGCCAGACACACCCGTGGAGCCGTCCCATGAGCACACCCCAAAGCCGTCCTGGCCGTGCTTCGGGCATGGCGCCGACCCAGCCACCGACCCTGTCGGCTGCCGCGGCATTCACGCCCCCGGCCACACTGTGTCCCTGCGCAAGCGCGGCATCCGAGCGGTGGCGTCCCCCGCATGGATGCGGCCCTGTCTGTGGACACCGATGTCGCCCTTGGCGCACGATCTGACCCGGATGCTCTCAAAGTCGACATTCAGGCACAGGGAGGCGCCGATGGCGCCTGAACGGGAAGGCGGCACCGTGGACGGTGCAGCATCAGCCTGGGGTAATGGTGGTAGCGCGGCCGAGTGGCTGGTGGGTCCGGGACGGCAGACGGACGACTTCGGTGCCGGGACCGACGACGCCGTGGCCAGGTGGCTGGCTGAGGCGTATAAGCCGAGGCCGTACGAGCCGAGCATCGACGAGGCCGCGGTCCTGCCCGCGCTTGCCGCGATCATCCCAGCCGTCATCAGCGCCGCACCGGCAATCATCAATGCGGTCCAGCAACTCACGAGCAAGCCACCAGCACCGGCACCGGCACCGGTCCCGGGGCCCGCCCGCCCAATCCCGCCGCCCGCCACCGCACCCGTGCGCTCGCAGCCGACACCACCCCCGCTGCCCGCCCCGCCTGCTTCGGCACCGTCCGCCGCCGCGCAGCCGACACCACCCCCGCTGCCCGCCCCGCCTGCTTCGGCACCGCCCACCGCCGCGCCGCCGACAGCACCACCGCCTGCGCTCGGCAGCGCGGCCGACGTCCTGCGGCAGCTCGCGGTGCTCCTTCCCCAGCTGGCGGACCTCGTCGCGCGGCCTGGCGAGCGTGAGCCGCCTGCCGATTCGGAACAGGACCCCTCTGGTGCTCCCGAGTCCGGCCGCACGACCGAGGACAGCCGCGCCCGGTACGGTCTGCCCGAGTCGGACGGTGCCCCCGCCTTGGTCGCCGCACCGCGGAGTTCGGGCGATGACCTGGTGCCGATGCCGGACCGTAGCGCGCTCAACGCCGGTGTCGGTCCATGCCCGACGAGTCTGCTTGTCGCCCGGTTCGGGCGGCCCCGTGACCTGGTCACCCACGAGTGTCAGGCGCTCACCTCGCCCTTCTGGGAGGGACGGATGGTGACGGGCCAGGTCGGTGCGTTCCGGGTGCGCGGGCACCGGCAGGCGGTCGCCCTCTTCCGCGACGCGTTCGCCGCGCTGGAGCAAGCCGACCCGGAGCTGTACGCCCGGACGGGCACGAGCGGGATGCTCTGTGTCCGCCATGTCCAGGGACGCCCGGACGTCCTGAGCAACCACGCGCTGGGCCTCGCGCTCGACGTGACGCTCGACGATCGGGCCGTCCGCAATCGCGGCGACGGCCAGGTTGAGCGGGGTCTGCTCACGCTGCACGACGTGTTCAGCCGGTTCGGCATCTTCTGGGGCGTGGTGCTTCAGCCCGAGGACGCCGTCCACTTCGAGGTCGGTGCGGAAGTTGTGCACCGCTGGATCGACGAGGGGGTCTTCTGATGGCCATCGACCGTGAGTTCGTGCTGCGGTTGGCCGCCCAGCGCGCAGGGTTCAGCGGGAGCCAGCTCGACGCGCTGCGCCGGGGAGATTACGCGGCCCTTCTGGCCGGGCAAATGTCGGCCGGCCCCGAACCCGCCCTCACACCCCCCTCGTCGAACGGTATGGCGACTGACGTCGTACCGGACCACGCATCGGACGGCGGGCTGGGTTACGGGTTCGCCTACGAGTCGGACGACCTGCCGGCGGCCGAGTCCGACGTGTTCGACGTGCCGTCCGCCACGGACCTCCTCCAGGCGCGGCTCGTTCAGACCTCGCGGCGCCTTTCCGCGGTCCGGCAGCAGCGGGACGCGGCCCTCCATGTGCTCCAGCAGCTGGCCGCCAAGCTCGGCTGCTGCGCGGGCTGCTGGGGCACCGACGCCGGCTGCGCGACCTGTGCTGGACACGGCTCACCCGGGCACTTCCCCCCGGACCCGCAGCTGCGCGAGTGGCTCGCACCGGCGCTCGTACATGGTCCTGGTCCCGGCGTCGCGCAGAAGAGTCGGGGGCCCGTCGTCTGCCCCGGCGATGCCTGCGCCCCCTTGCCCGCTCGGGCGTCCATGAGCGCGCCCGGCACCACCACTGCGAACCGAGGAGAGTGATGAACGCATTCGACGACCTCTTGGACGAGCCGGAGACGGTGGCCGAGTCCGAGGACCTGCCCGACTGGGACGACGAGGCCGAGTTCCTCCCCGGCCTTGGCGCCGTCATTCCGCAGCTCGGGTTCATCGACCCGGTCGGGGCCGGAATCAGAGCCGTGGGCAACGCCCTCAAGCCACCGACGCGGCCGAGTGCGCAGCGCGTCTCTGTGGCGCCTGCACAGGGTGTCACCAGTGCCACCGTGCACACGCCACGGGGCCCGGCTCAAGTACAGCTCCAGACCCCCATGGTGCACCGCGACGAGTTCAACTCTGCTGTCGCGCGTCTTCAGGCGGTGCTCAACTCCGACTCGGCTCGGATCAACACGCTGCAGAAGGACCTGACGACGCTGGGCACCCGCGTGGGCACCGTCGTCGGCGAGACCCAGGCGGCGATCGCCAAGCAGCAGGCTGCGGTGCGCAAACTGCGGCACGAGACCCAGGCCGCACTCCGCAAGACCCGAGCGGATCAGCAACAGCAGCAGATGACGAACATGATGATGAGCCTGATGATGCAGCAGCAGCTGAGCGGCAGGTTCGACGACCACACCCACGCCGTGAACGGCACGAACACTGACAAGCCGTCGAACACGGACGGCGACGACAACAGCATGCTGCCGTTGATGTTCATGATGATGCCGCAGTCGGACGGCGGCGGCGACAACCCGATGCTCATGATGGCCATGGCGATGGCCATGTCTGGAGGGTTCTGACATGAACAGCCTCCTGCCGTTCGTCGCGCTGATGTCGGTCCCGAAGAACCGGCGCCGTCAGCTTCTGCCGCTGGCCGTGGCCGCTTCCTCTGGCATGCCGGCCGCCCAAGCGGGCGCGCTCGCGGTCATCTCGGCTGACGGCACCGCCCGCCGCGAGGGGAACGCCGCAATCGCGGCGGGGGCCGCCGCAGTGAAAGAGGTCACCGCCGAGGCCACCTCCGCGGTGACCAAGCTGATCGCCACGGCGGTCGCCAAGGGAGCACACCTGACGGCCGACGACCTCAAGGACATTCCACTGGCCCAGACGGTCCTGGCGGCGAATCCGGCCATCCTGGGCACGGGCTCTCTCGCAGGGGCTTCGGCCCAAGATCTCCAGCGGGCGCTCGCCCTGCTCCAGGCGGCTATCGCGACCTCAACCCCACCGCCGTCCACGCCGTCGCCGACCCCGCTGGCCGCCGCATCCGGTTCCACGCCTCCGTCCACGCCGTCGCCGACCCCGCTGGCCGCCGCATCCGGTTCCACGCCACCATCCACGCCGACGCCGCCGTCCACGCCGCCGCCGACCCCGCCGGCCACCGCATCCGGTTCCACGCCACCATCCACGCCGACGCCGACGGGGGCGGGTCCCACGCCGCCGCCGGCCACCACCGCGGCCAAGAAGTCAACCCCCAAGTCATAAGGACCACGGGCCCGGGCATGACGAGTGCCGTGCAACGGTGAACAGAGCACAGCGGGGATCACTATGGCCGTCGACTTCGACCCGCACCTGCGGCAACTCCTGCTCGAGACCTCGCAGCGGCAGCCGCTCGCGGCGCGCCCGCATCGCGTGGGGGTCATCGCACGCCTCCGCACAGCCGACGCCGAGGTTCCCGGCCTCAAGGTGGTGGTGCGCGCCGGCTCGATCGTGACGGGGCGCGTGGACGTCGATGCCATCACAGAGGTGCGGCGACACCCCGACGTGCTGAGCCTCAAGCGCACGCACCACTATCTGCCCCATGACGTCGTCGTGCACGGCGTACCCGCGTCCGTGCACGGGGCAGCCGCCGGGGCCGCGGCCGAGGACACGAGGACCGCGGCGCCGCCGAGTACGCCGTGGCCGTGGACCGGACGCGGCGTCGTCGTAGGGGTGTTGGACTGGGGTTTCGACGTGGCGCACGCCGACTTCATTCGGCCTAGCGGCAATTGTGCTGGCAGCGGCAGCGGCAGCGGCAGCGGCTCCACACGCTTTCTCGCGCTGTGGGACCAGCGCGGCGGCCGTACGCAGCTGAGCCCGTCGGCGTACGGATACGGCCGGGTGTTCGACGCCGCCGCTGTGGACCGGGCGCTCGAGCAACCGGATCCCTATACGGCCCTGGGCTACGACCCGGCCGAGGTCGACCCGTACGGCCAGGGCACACACGGCACGCACACCCTGGGCATCGCGTGCGGCAACGGCCGGTCGGGGGCGCCGAGAAGCCTCGCGTCGGACGCCTCGATTCTCGCGGTCCACCTACGCGGCGACGACACATCCCCGCACGACACCCTCGGCGACTCCGTACGGATCCTCGAAGGGGTCGACTGGATCTTCCGAACCGCCGGTGACCGGCCCGTCGTCCTCAGCATGAGTCTCGGCCGTTGCGGGGGCCCACATGACGGATCGTCACTTGTCGTCAGCGCCCTCGACGCCCTGCTTGAGGCGCCCGGCCGTCAGATCGTGTGCTCGGCGGGCAACTATTTCAGCACCGCCCAGCACTGCAGTGCCCAGCTCACCGAGGGCACCGCGGTCGACTGGGGCTGGACCGTCGAGCCGCCGGTGGCCGACAACGCGGAGATGGAGCTGTGGTACCCAGCGGCGGACGATCTGACGGTCGAGCTGATGGCGCCCGACGGTGCTGTCTTCGCTCGCCTCCCGCCCGGTGCAGAGCGGATCGTCCGAAACGGGGACCGGGTCATCTTCTCGGGTTTCCACCGGCGTACGGATCCCGGCAGCAGGGACCACGTCGTGGACCTGTTCCTGTGGCCGGGCGCCCCCCACGGAACGTGGCGGGTGCGGCTGCTGCCGACGCACATCGAGCGGGGCGAGGTCCACGGCTGGATCGAGCGCGTACACCGCGGCCACCAGAGCCGCTTCACGGCGCCCGACCCGCTCTTCACGACCAACACCCTCTGCAACGGCAGGCGCACTCTCGCCGTCGCGGCCTACGACCACCGCGCGTCCGCCGAGCCTCCGGGCGGGTTCAGCAGCGCAGGCCCTGCCAGGGACCTGCGCCTCAAACCCGACCTCGCCGCGCCCGGGGTCGCGATCACGGCGGCCCGCTCCGCGGTGCTCGTCAACGGGCGGCGTGAGCGGGACGGTGTCACCACGATGACCGGCACGAGCATGGCGGCGCCGCACGTCGCCGCAGCGGTCGCAGTTCTGTTCGAGGCGGCGGGGCGGCCGCTGCACTCGGACGAGGTCACCGACCTGCTGCGCAGTACGGCGCGACTGTCCCCCGCCGGACGCGAGCGCACGGGCCACGGACTGCTCGACGTCGGCGCCGCCTTGGCGCGGCTCGCAGGGCTCAGACCCAAAGCACCATCCGAAGGGCCGACGACAAGCAGCACGTCCTACACCGCCGCCACGAGACCGAACAGCACATATCGAGCACCGGACGAGGTGACCGACGATGGATGACGACCTTCTGGCGGATGAGAGCACGCACTACGGCACGAGCTACAGCGAGGACGACGCCCTCGCCTGGCTGACCGAGGCGGAGGCAGCCCCCGCGTCGACCGCAGCCGCCCTGGAGGCTCTACAGGTGGTGCCTTCCCTGCTGGAGGCGATCCCGGTGCTGCTCGACGCTCTGGTGCGCACGACGGCGCCGCACGCCGTCGTCTCCCCGCACGTCGGCCCGGGTGCGGCCGAAGCCTGGACCGCGTCCGGCCCCGCGCTCGGTCGGGAGCCGGCCGTGCCCCGGCAGGTGTGGGAGCACGTCGAACCCGGCTGGGACGGTGACGCCTCGCCCGAGGTGGGTTTCATCGCGCTCGCGGGGGCCCTGATCCCCGCCGCCGAGCTGGGGCTCGGGGCCTTCGGGACTCTGGAGCAGCATGTGTTCAACGGGGACTTCTCAGTGACCTCGACGCCGGCCTCCTACATCCACAGTCCGAGTCCGACCGGCCTGACGATCCAGCGCCGGTCCTTCCGGTTCCCCATTTCCGCGCACCACCCGCGCTACTTCGTCGACACCCAGACCTTCTGGTTCGATGTCGTACTCGAGTACGACGGCTTCAACGTGCGCCGCGTGTCGGTCACGGAGGACCGCGGCCGCTCCAGCTCGCTCTACTCCTCGACCTTCTCGATCGTCTTCTCGCCGTCCGCCTACACGGCGCCGAACGAGCCGGTGGCGGCGGTCGCATACTCCATCAACGGGCGCTGGGACCCGGTAGGCAGCGGCGACGAGAGTTTCAGCGGCCACTTCGTCGTGGACGCGGCCGGAAACCTCACCGGGCTCCAGATCTCCTCGTCCCAGCAGTGGGTCCGTCACGGCGAACTCACCCAGTCGGGCGGCGGGGCGGTCCCCCGGCCTGCCATCTCGTCGCACGTCACGACCGTCCACTTCGACCCCTCGGGAAGCTCCGCGCTGCCCCAGGACAAGATCCGGCACATCCACTCCTGGTACACGGGGCTGCCGGACGCGGTGCGAACGGAGATCCGCAAGGGCACCCAGCCGATCCGCCTCGTCGGGCGGGCGTCGACCACCGGCACCGTCCAGCAGAACCAGGCCCTCGCGCGGAGGCGCGCGGAGGCGGTGGCGAAGATCCTCCGGGACCTGGCGGGAGGCAGCGCCCGCATGGACGTCGAGGTGCACGGCGAACTCAGCGCCACGACCCCGGACGGACAGGAAGAGCCCGACGAGCGGCGCGTCGACGTGGAATGCCGCTTCGAGGTCTACCGGATGTGAGCGCTTGCGGCGCGCGTCCGGGCGGGGGCTCTGATCGCGCCATTCGGCAGGTCGCGGCTGGCGTACACGCATGCGATCGTGGAGGTGACGCAGCGGATCGTGAGGGCCGCCAGACACGTACCGGCGGCGACAGGAACACACGTCCCCGCGGGGGAGAGCACCATGCGAAGTAGACGAACTGTGCTGCTGACGACGCTCACCGCGTCCTTCTTCTCGGTCACCGTCCTGGCTCCCGGACAGGCCCAGGCCGAAACCTGGCACGTGTCGACGTACCTCACGAACAGGGCCTCCGGACTCGACGTGAGGCTGGAACCCAACACCTGCCAGAACCAGCCCTGTCTCAACGGCAAGGGCTTCGTACTGAGCGCCGCCGGTCACACCATGAACGTGGTGGACGTCACCGGCGGAAGCCAGATCAGGTGGTCCTCGACCAAGTGCCTGGACGCGAAAGGCTCCATGAACGGGACACCTGTGGTCCTGGCGGACTGTGACGGCACGACGAGTCAGTTCTGGAAGATAGAGGGCTTCTACGGCCCAGGCGCCGACCTCGACGCATACCTGCTGGTACACAGCAACAGTGGCCGATGCCTCGATGCCAGGAACCCAGCCTTCCCGACCCCTCCGCCGGCCGGTGCGCGCCTGCAGATCTGGGACTGCATCGCCAAGCCGAACGCTCCGTGGCACGTAAATCAGGATTGGTCCCTCGACTTCTGAGCGAGTCACAAAGTTGCCGGTCGGGGCCGGTCCTCGGCGCGGGCGCGCCTTACGCGCCGCACGGAGCCCCAGCGTCCGGTTCCATCTCAGCTTGCGGTAAAGGTGAACGCCTGGGTTGAGGTTGTGGTGCATTCGGTCTGCACGGCTTCGGCGCCGTCGGTGATCGGAGGGAGGAACCCCACACACAGGTCGCTGTGGACCGGCCGGAGCCGGAAGCCGCTGCCGGAGGCCTCGAGGCGGAACTTCTGGTTGTCTTCGTCCGCACAGTCCCGAGGTGCGAGCAGAGCACCCGGGGAGGTGGAGGCTCCGTCGACGGCCAGGCAGCCGGTGCCTTTGCCGGGGTCGGGGTTGTGCCACTGGATGCGGTAGGTCTGCCCGCTCAGTTTCTCGAGGTAGACGCGAGGCAGCGGGGCGTCGGAGCAGGGGTGCTGGACGGCGATTTCTCGGTCGGTGCGCCCGTTGCGTTCGCGGCCTTCGGTGAGGCAGAGGGAGGGAGCGGATGCGGGGTGGATATGGGTCCAGCCGGCCGTCGGCATCTGCGCGGGAGCGCGGGTGGGGGTGCGGCTGGCTCGGGGGGTCGGTGTTTTCTCACGTGCGGCCGGTGCGGGGGTGGGAGATGCTGCGGGTTCGGCGTCGGATGCGGGCCTCTTGGTGGGGGAGGAGGTGGGCTGCCTCGGCTGTGTGGTGGGAGCGGTGTTGCCGGGCGAGGTGCTCTGTGTCGGGCCGCTGACGTGATTGCCGGGGCCGTCGTCGGACGGCCAGAGCGCCAGCGTCAGGATGCCTACGACGGTGCAGGCGGCGATCGCGACCAGCGGCCCCTGCCGTCGCCACGCCGACTGAGCGGCCGGTGGGCGGGTGGTGTCCTCGACCGGGCCTGAGGTCGGTTCGCCGGCCGGGTCAGCAACCGGTCCGCCACCGGGGGCAGAGGCCGCTGCGCCGGCTGGGCCGGTGTCCGGGCCGTGCTCCTGGCCGGTTGCAGCCTCAGGTCCCGGCGTTGTCTCCGGAGCTGTGCGGTCGTCCTGCCGGCTGGCGGTCAGCGGTGCACTTTCGCCGGCTGGTGCCGGTGTGGTCGTGCTGCATATGGACAGGCGCCGTCGGGCGTCGAGCCATGCGGACACGGTTGCGTCGTCGCCGCCGCACGCCCGTACGTAGGCGGACAGGAGTTCCGTGCGGGGCAGTTCGTCGCGACTCAGCGCGGCGGAGACCGTCGCGCGTGGCAGGACGTCGCCGGCGTCGGTGGCGTTGCGTTCCAGCTGCCGGTAGCTCAGGTCCGCCCAGCGGCGTAACTGCCGCATCAGCTCCATGAACTCTGCCGGGTTGTGCGCGCCTGCCGGGTCGGGCCCGTGTCCCATCACCACTCCCTTGTCTCTCGCGTACCAAGGGAGCGTAAAGGCAGTTGATCCGTACATCAGGCTCTTCTCCAACGTCGTTCAGCCAAGTTCGGGGACCGGTGCCGGCTGCCGATGAGGCCACGGCATCCCCGTCGCGTTCCACACGGCTCACGGGCGGATGTGGCGGTAGGCGACGATGTGGCCGGGGTCGGGCAGGGGCGCGGTGGTGACCACGGTGCCGGGCCGGGGGGCGTGGATGACCCGTCCGTTGCCGATGTACAGGCCGACGTGGCCGCCGCCGTAGGACAGGACGAGGTCACCGGGGACCAGGCGGCTGCGGGTGGTGGCGGTCCCGGCGTGGATCTGTCCCCAGGTGGTGCGCGGCAGTGTCACTCCGGCGGCCTGCCACGCCCGCATCACCAGGCCGGAGCAGTCGAAGCCGCGAGGACCGGTACCGCCCCACACGTAGGGCTTGCCCAACTGGTCCTGGGCGTAGCCGATGACGGCGCTCGCCGCGGGCTTGGCAGGCTTGGCGGGCTTGGTGCGGGGTGCCGCGCTGGGCTGCCGGCCCGGCGTGTGCGCGGTCGCCGACGGTGTGACTCGCGGCTGCCGCGCGGACTCGCGAGCGTCCGGCTGGGCGGGAAGGCGCAGCGTGTGCCCGGCGTAGACCAGGGTCGACGATCCCAGGTGGTTGAGTCGCTGCAGCGCCTTCACGGTCGTGCCGTGGGTACGGGCCAGCGCCCACAGCGTGTCACCGGGCCTCAGGCGAATCCTCTCGACCTTCACAGGCTTGGCCTCGGTCGTGCCCGGCCTGGCCGGCTTGACCGGCTTGGCCGGCGCGGGCTGGGACACGGCCGGCGCCTCGGGCCGGAGCGTGACCGACGGCCCACCGGCCGCCGTTGAGTCCGAGGGGCCGTGTACGGCCAGCAGCGCGCCCGCCAGCAGCGAGAGCACGAACCCCACGGCCAGTCCCACCACAGCCCACATGCCGTGACGGATCTTCTTCGCACCCGAGCCGGGGGTGCGCGGCTTGCGGTGCGACGTCGGTGCCGGCCGGGGCTTCCTCCTCGCGCTCTGCTGACGGGGTGCCTGCCGCGAGGGCGAGAGCACGGTCTGCTGTCCCATCACAACCTCCTTCACGGGCCGCGGAGTTCGCGGCACGACAAGGAGGCTGATCCGCCTCGAGGGTGTCCCGCCAGATCTTCGGGCGTCCGGGACAGTCCCGGCCCGTCCGCGCTGCGCCAGCCCTGGCGAACGGGCCGTGTCCCGGCCCCAGACACCGCCTGTGACCAGCGAAGACAACCCAGGACCGTCCGGGACGCCACAGGGCATTGCCGTGCCTGCGACCGCTGGGAAACGCTTCTTCCACCGCCCCGCACCACCCGGCCGGCGCCTCGCTCAGGCGCCCCCCGCTGCGGGTGCCGGGCCGCGCCTCGAGCGCACCTCACTCCACCTGCTCACAGAAGGAGCATCAGCATGCGCAGCACACGAACCCGGCGGAACCGTCCTGTGGTGATCGGGGCTCTCGTCGGCAGCTTGCTCGCCGTCGGCGCCGCCGCCGTTGCCGCCAACGGATCCATCACCGACTCCTCAGCCAGGGGCACCGACACGGTCGTCAACGCTGCCGCGGGAGACCCGCGGCCGGCCGAGGAAGCCGGCTGCAGGACCGCCACCTCGCATTACGAGGTCCGCAACCACGTGGTGAACATCAAGACCGCCGACCTCAGGATCCGCATCACGCGGTGCGTCGACTCCTCCGGCAAGTTGACGGCAAGCACCACCACGCGCATCTTCGCCACGACGACGACAGCCGGCGACGCGCTCTACGGGGTCACGGTCACCCCGGAGACCACCCCCGCCATCGTCAAGGCGACGGACAGCCAGTACGTCCTGCAACAGAACGTCGAGCACAAGACCTGCCTGGGAACCAAGTTCGGCCCCTGGTGCGACCACAACATCATCACGTTCACCGTCACGGTGAACACGACGGGGCCGCAGTGGGAGATCAGCTCCAGGGACACGAGCCGCGACGACGACATCGTGTCGGCCGGACAGGAGTAGGCAAGGGCAGGAAAGCCGACCCCCACACCCATCAGGCGCGGAGGCCACATCATCCGGAGCGCCCCGGCCGGCTCGCTCGCCGGCCGGGGCGGCGCTCGAGGACACCCCTCTCGGCCTGTCGACTTCGGAGAGCAGCCGGCGGGCCAAGACCATGTCCGGCCGGGTCCGGGGCCGTCCGCGTCGGCGAGGGAGGCGTCACAGGGGCTGCCCTGGCAGGAGGGCGTCCACGCCGAAGTGCTGGGCGATGCCGGCCATGCCGGTGGGGTGGCCCTGGAAGTCGGCCCGGAACTTCCACCGGGCGCCGCTGCGGTACAGCTCGCCGAAGATCAAGGCAGTGTCAGCGGGAGTGTGCTCGGGGAGGTCGTAGCGGGCGATCTCAGTCCCGTCGGCCTGGTCGATGAGGCGGACGTAGGCGGTGCGGAGCTGACCGAAGTGCTGGTTGCGGTTCCTGGCGTTGTAGATGTACGTCGGAAAGACGATTCTTTCGATGGCGTCGGGCAGAGCGGCGAGGTTGATGTAGACGGCCTGTTTGTCGCGGGTGTGACGCAGGCGGTTGCCGCTGGCGTGGACGATGGTGCCGTCGGGAGTTTGTCTGCTGCCGGAGACGAAGTGGTCGGTGGAGTAGACCTGGTCGCGGGTGTCGACTGCGATCGCGCACGCGTCCAGTGCGAAGAAGACGGTGTTCAGGTGCCATCCGAAGCCGACGGTGACCGCAGTGATGCCAGGTGCCAGCGTCGTGACAGGAACGCCGTCGTCGCTGGCCTGCCCGGTGCCCGGGCTGATGTAGCAGAGGGCGGCTCCGACTTCGACTGTCTCGTCTTCCGGCACGGTGATGTGGTGCAGGGTGCCGGTGGCGTTTGCGGGGATCTCGGTGTCGACTTTGTCGGTGGAGACTTCGACGAGGGGTTCGTCGATCTCTACGCGGTCGCCTTCTTGTTTGAGCCAGCGGGTGACCGTGCCTTCGGTGACGTTCTCACCCAGGGTCGGAAGTGTCACCGCTACCAGGTCGTCAGGCGGTGTGCAGTCCTCGGCGGAGGCAGCCGGCGGCTGGATGTAGCAGAGGGCGGCTCCGACTTCGGCGTCTTCGTCCTCCGGTACGGCGATGTGGCGGAGGGTGCCGGTGGCGTTTGCAGGGATCTCGGTGTCGACTTTGTCGGTGGAGACTTCGACGAGGGGTTCGTCGATCTCCACGTGGTCGCCTTCTTGTTTGAGCCAGCGGGTGACCGTGCCTTCGGTGACGTTCTCACCCAGGGTCGGCAGTGTCACCGCTACCAGGGCGCCGGGCAGGGGCCGTCCCGCGCGGGTGATGTCCGGATCGAACTCGGGGCGGAAGGCCTCGGCCAGGCATGTGTCGACGTCGTCGCGGTGTTGAGGGTGGAGTTCCTTGAGCAGGGTCCCGATCTCGGCACGCCCGCCGGACAGCTGGTTGGAGACGGCGAACCGGATCAACGGCGGGAGATCCGCAAGAGGACGTTGCCGCAGAGCGGCCCGGATGAGCTGGGAGGCCGCTGCCTTGGCCCCCTCGGAGAGGGTCTGCCGGGCAATGACGAGGATGTCGCGTTCCTCCGGCAGCGTGGCGGCGATGCCGAGGATCTCGCGGGCGAGTTGCGAGCCTTCTGGGAGATCGGCTTGGGCGATGACCAGGTTCGTCAGGTGGGCGACCTTATGGTCCTCAGGCGGTTGCAGCAGCCGGGCACGCAGCGCTGACGGGGCGGAGGTGAGAACGCGAAGAATGGCCGTGACCTGGGGCTTGCTGGTCTGCGCGATCAGGTTGTGCGGGAGATGCTCCAGGACGGTGAGCAGTGTCCGTTCCAGCACCGCTCCCGAAATCTGGGGGAGCACTTTGTTCCAGGGCATGGCGTGGTTGCTGTAGATGGTCGACAGCAGGATGTCGTCTGCCCGTGTGTCGGGACCTTGGGCCGCGTAGTAGGTGAGCGCCTGGGCCAGCTCTTGCGGGGTTTCCGCCGGAGGCCACGGCGCTGTGCCGGAGTCTTCCGCGGCTTGAGCGAGCAGCCAGCGGGCCTGGTGGTCGTGTCCATGCCGGGCCAGGGTGCCGGCGCTGGCACGAGCTGCGCCCGCAGGGTCTGTGCCTGCCGCGCGGACGAGGGCCAAGGACAGATGGCCCTGGCCCTGGGCGGAGAGGGCCGTGACGAGGAGGGCGTACTGAGCAGCGCTGCTGTGTTGCACGATCTGCGTGATCAGCTCGTCCTGCGCCGACGGGGATGCCAGGTGCAGGGCTGTGCCGAGTTCGGCTGCCGATGCCGTACCGGCCAGCCGGGCCAGCAGCCAGGTGGCGTCGTGACGCAGGTTGCCGACCCACAGGTGGTCGGCGAGGTCGACGGTCTTCGCCGGCTCCATCGGCAGGGTGGTGAGCATGAGCTGCACGAAGAGGGAGCGGCCCTGCTGGTGCAGTTCGACGGCCAGTTCCGCGGTCAGGTTGGCGGACCGTGTGCAGGCGCCGGCCAGGAGGCATTGCGTGGCCCAGCCTGGAAGATGCTGGTGCAGGGCGGCCGCCATCTCGGTGGCGGGGAAGCGAGCCCGGGAGCCGGCGTCGTGGAGCAAGGTCGAGGCGGCATGGTGATAACGGCGTTCGTTGAGATCTCTTGCCACCCGCACGACCGCTGCCAGCGACGGCGCCCCCATACTGACGTAGGAGAGCAGGGTGCTTTCCTCATATCCGGCTCGAAGAAGTGTGGCGACCACGTCCGTCGCCCTCTCCGTGGACTGCCGCACGGTGTGGCCCAGCAGCTGGCGAGCCAGGTCGCCGTCCGTATTGCCGAGTTCACGGAACAGAGCGACGACGTACTCGCTCTCGCGTCGTGCCCCGCTCAGAAGCAGCGCGGTGACGGCGTCACTTTCCCCCTCCTGCGTCGCCGGCGGCAGCCAGGCGGCGGCCTGGACGGTGAGGGCCGCCAGCAACCCTGCCGGTGCTGACGCCCCGGTCGCGGCGAGCAAGGCTCCGAGGGCGGCGGGAAACTGAACCGTCACGTGAGTGATCAGCTGCCACGCATGCTCACTGCGCTGATCGAAGAAGACGGTCAGGAAGTACGGGAGCGATCGACTGACGTCCGTATGGCCGGCGAGGAGGCTGGCCGTCTCCGCGACCGATGTGATGGGGGCCCGTGCGGCGCATGCGAGGAGTTCGGCCGCCATGGCACCCGTCCGGGCGTCTTCGGTGGCCATGAGCAGAGCGCGGCAGAGGGCCACTACCGCGGACGGTTTGCGCTCAGCCGCGGCCTCGAGGGCGAGCGCGGTGAAACGGCTGCCGTCAGGCAGAGAGGCGAAGCTCTGCAGGAGGGGCAGGATCTCTCGGGGATTGCGGTGCGTAACGGCATCCCTCAGCAGGCTTTCTGCCTCTTGCAGACGCCCGCCCTCTGCCAGCAGGGCCAAAAGGCCCGCTACGTCGGCCATGGACCGCCGGCGCACGGCGGCGTCCAGCAGCCTCATGGCCTGTACCTGTTGCTCCAGGTGCAGCAGATGGTTGAGCAGGCTGGGCACATCGGCCAGGGCGGCGGCATCGAAGAGCAGCCCCATCTCCGTGATCGCGTCATCGCGTTCCAGGGCCTGCAGGAGGTCGGCCACGACCTGGGGCGGCTTCTGGCCCGCGTGGCGTAAGAGTTCCTCCCTCTGCGGCCAGTATCCAGCATCTCCCAGGGCCTGGATCAAAGCGGCGACCTGCTCGCCAGAACGCCCGGCAGCAGTGGAAAGAACGAAGGTCACCGCCTCGCTGTCATCAGCGTCAGCCAGATCGGCCACGAGATCGGCCACCGCCGTCTCGGCGCCGAGCAGCGCCTTCTCAAGCAGCCCCCGGTGCCGGCCGTCCTCCTGCTCCGAGAACGAACCGCCCCCGGCCGGGCCCGCCGTCTCAGCCCCTACCAGCAACTCCTCCTCGGCCAACTGGTCCTGCGCCCGGCGTACGGCGGCCTTGGCAGCGGAGACTACGGCGTCCTCACTTCTGGCGGCTTCGAGTTCCTGCTGCAGCTCGTCCCGTTCCCGGAGCGCTTCCTGGCGGGAGGCCCTGACCACCCTGAGTTCCTCCGCCAGAGCTTCGGCACTGGCCACTTCCTCCAGCAGCCGCTGCTCGGCCTCGGTACGTTCACGTTGAGCCTTCGCCGCCGATTGCTCGGCGGCTCTACGCGCGGCATGTGCGGTGGCCACCTCTGCCCGCAGTCTGAGGGCCTGTTCACTCAGCGCCGCCTTGTGGATGGCGAGTTCCGTCTCCGTGTCGACGAGCAGCTGCCGCATCTGGGCCAGCCGAGCGACATCCCGGCTCTTGTCGCGCTCGAGACGTGCCAGCCGCGCCCTCGCCGCTGCGGTCGTCTGGTTCGAGCAGTGCAGGACCCAGTGAGTCTGGACCAGCTCGCCCTTGAGCGAGCGTTCGGTATCCCGCCTTCGCTCGCACTCGGCCTGATAGGCCTGACATGCGCTTTCTGCCATGAACAGCTGGAAGAGAGCGGAATCCTCGGCTTCCACCGCCCGCAGATGAGCGAGCAGCAATTCCTGGCGCCGAGCGGGCTCCAGGGCCTGGCCCGGCTCGCCCTCGACGAGCCTCAACAGGGCGTCGACCTCGGCGAACGTGGGCAGCTTCTTCGCCGACGAGATACGGGACACGGCAGCCGTGCTGAACTCTTCCCCCAGCGCGAGGCTGATCTTCCTCTGCGTGAAACCCCGCTTCTTCAGCGGGTCGAACATGAGTTCACGCATCAGCTGGACCAGCTCCCAGCGTGACTTCGGCACGACCTTGGGATCGAGTTCAGCCGGGGGCCGCCCTACCGGCCGCACCTCGATCTCACCAGGCTGCCCGTCACCCGGCGCTACCTCCACCATGCCCCCACCCCCACAGCCTCCCGCACCCGACGACTCAAGCCAGTCAAAGGTGGACGAGGCCGACTCACATGCCCCTACCGACAGTCTCACCCGGAAGTCGGAGACCGCCGATCAGGAGCTCCCAGCATGCTCGATGGGCTTGCCGCCCGCAGACACTTCCGCCAACCCCGCCGCACCGACCTCCCCACGCACCCGATCCACGCCAGGTACTGCACCTGCCGGTGAGAGACGGGAGGCCACCGCGCACCCCCCGCCTCTCACCAGCCCAGGACATCACCCCAAGGGCGGCATTCCCCCACCACCCCGGCCGCGAACCAGCTCCATCAGAGCCTTGACCGCCTCACGCCCCCCGGGCCGGGAAGCCGCATACACGATCAGGAACGCGACGACGACGGGGAGGAGGTACTCCACCGGGATGTAGCCGCTCACCCCCGGGGGCTGCTCCACAGTGACCGGCGCCTGGACCGGGGCCTGTGGAGCAGACACGGTGGACTCGACTGCCGTCGGTTCCGGCGTCGCCGCCGCCGCCGGGGCAGCGAGCCCCAGACCGGTTACGGCCAGGACCGCGGCACACACCCACCCGCGGAGCACCTTGGTGCTGCGCCGACTGCAAGAGGAAAACGATGATGCGTGCACACCAAAGAAAGACATGCTGCCCCCTCCTGATTTTCCTTTCGGGAACCGTCCTGGTTCCGAACGTGAATCCATAATGAAGGGGATGGGAATTATTCAGAAGAGTGGTAAATGTTTATGCAGGGGGGAGTTAATTAACGAGCGATGGTCCGGTGAACCGCAGCAATTCGCGAGGATTCGCGACAGGTTCACCCGGCTCCAGGGCCCGCGCCTGCGGGCCGGCTGCCGCACGGGGCAGGTCGCCCAGGTTGATACGCACCTGAATCAACCGCTGAACTGGGGAAATGATCCGGGGTGGTTCCCGTCGCCGGCTCTCGCCCCCGGATCAGGCAGAGCATGCGAATCTGGGGCGCGGCACGCTTGTCCCGTGAGCGGCTGCGGTCACATCGACGACTTGCTCAGCGAAATTCAGGGGCATATCTGTCGCCCCGGCTCTCTCTTTGGGCCGGCGTCAACTGGCCAACCCGGTGATCGGCGTCGCCGCTGCAGGCGACCTGAGTCGTCAAGCGCGTTCGATGGCGGCGCGGACCTCGGCGATCAGGCGCGTGATCAGAGACTGCGGAGCGCCGTCGTTCCACACCACTGCGAGGTCGAAGGGCTTCGCGTCCGCGACCTCGATCCAGCGCACGTTGCCGGCGGGCATCAGAGCGTGCAGCGGTTGTGGGGCGAACCAGATGCCGCGGCCGCGGCCGACTTCCAGCAGGCAGTCCTCCATGTGGGGCACGACCGGGCCGTATGGTGCGGGGCGGCCGTCGGGTCGGGGGTCCGCGAGCCAGAACCGCTCGGCCTCCGGCGACGCGAGGACATCGGGACGTACGACCGGATCGTCGGCAAGGTCGGCGAGCGTCAGGGTGGGACGGTCGGCCAGCGGATGGCGGGTGGACAGCACCACGGCTCGGGGATCAGTGCGGACGACCGCGGTGTGCAGCCCGAAGTCACCGACCGGCAGCCACATGAAGGCCGCGTCCGCACTCCCGTCCACGAGTTGCTCGAGTTCCTGCCGGGGGCTTCGCACGCCGTTCAATGTCACCTGCAGCCCGGGGACCGCCGCCTCGAGAGCGTCGGCCACATCGACGGCGAACAAGGTGGTGGCGGCGGGACAGCAGGCCAGACGAAGGGTGCCGGTCTCGGCGTTGGCCACGGCACGGACCCGTGCTGCCAGGCGGGCGACGTCGTCGATGACGGTCGCGCCGTCGGCGGCGAGTTGCTCTCCGGCGGCAGTGAGCAGCACGCCGCGTGAGGTGCGCACCAAGAGGTCTACGCCCAGGGAGCGTTCCAGCTGCCGCACATGTGTCGACACCGCCTGTTGTGTCAGATGCAGCGTCGCCCCGGCACCGGTGATGGACCGCTTGTGGGCCACTACCAGGAACGAACGCAGGTGCCGAAGGTCGATGTCGCTCACGTCGAACACCCTAACGGCCACAACGATCTACGGTGCCCGGCACAAGATTTCGCTGTTTCCTCCAAGAGCGTTGCCGATTCAGAATCTTCCTGCAGACCGGAACGGCGCGCTACCGGAACAGCGGGCTGATGCGCCGCAGCGCGGATGAGTGCCCGGTGCGGCGCGCCGGTCGCCGCGGCCTGAGGCGGAAGCCATCGAAGACAAGCTCAACGCCATGACAGCTCAACGCTACGACAGCTCAACGCTGTGACAGGGGAGGCCCAGTGAGCACGACCGACCGTCCCGCCCTCGGGGCGGACTTGCTTCACCACATGGAGCGCCAAGCCGTGGTCGAGGTGTGCACGCGTTCTTCAGCTTCTACGGCGACGGGACCCTGGACGAGTCCCGGGTCCACGCCACCGTGGAGGAGGTGACCGGTGGTCCGCCCCGCCCCTTTCGTGTCTGGGCCCTCGCCCACCGCGGGGCCTTCACCGTGCCCTCGCACCCCCGACATCACGAAGGCTCCCGATGAACCAGCGACTGCGGCGCCTGCTGGCCGCGACCTCCGCCACCGTATGCGCGCTCGCGTCGGTGGTGGGCTGTTCCAGCGGCGACATCTCCGAGGCGGCCGCCGGGAAGGCGGCGCGGCCTGGACGGTTCGCCTCACCCAACCCGGGTTCCGTCAACACCTACTGGATCCAGGCGCCGGAAGGCCTGGTCCTCGTCGACACCCTGCGCACGCCGGCCGACGCCCGGAGGGCGATAGCGGAGATCAGGAAGACCGGCGAACCCGTCGCAGCCATTCTGCTGACCCACTCCCATCCCGACCATGTGGGTGGGGCGGGCGCCTTCCACGTGGCCTTCCCCGATGCCCCCGTCTACGCGTCCAGGGCGACCGACAGGGCGATGCGGGAGGACAGGCGCGGCTTCTACCCGCTGGCCCGTTCGGCGAACCCCCGCTTCCCCTCCGAACTCAGCTACGCCGACCGGACCTTCGAGGACGGCACACCGTTGCGGGTCGGCGGTCTCCGCTTCGAGACCGCAGACTTCTCCGAGGGTGAGTCCGACACCGCGACCGTCTACTACCGCCCCGACACCGGCGACCTCTTCTCCGGTGACCT
Source organism: Streptomyces sp. NPDC031379 (assembly GCF_055569615.1). Taxonomy (NCBI): domain Bacteria; kingdom Bacillati; phylum Actinomycetota; class Actinomycetes; order Kitasatosporales; family Streptomycetaceae; genus Streptomyces; species Streptomyces sp. NPDC031379. The sequence continues at coordinate 254,498 of NZ_JBVIIT010000009.1, forward strand.
GGCGGCCAGGAAGGTCACGCCCGCGCTGATCGAGGGGCACAGCTGCGGCTGGCTCGGGATCCTGGCCCAGTTGCGCCGGCGCTTCCCCAGGGCCGCAACGATGTACCCGGGGCACGGGGCCCCGGGTCCAGCCCGCGCGCTGATCGACGACCAACGCCGCTATCTCCGGCGGGTCCGCGGCCTCGTCCGGTCGGCCGTTGCCCCGGACTCCCCCGAGGGCGGCACGGTCACCGCCGACGAACAGCGAACGATCATCACCGGGATGGAGCGCGCCTACCCCGCCCATCCGCCGGTAGCGGACCTTCCGACCCTCGTGCCGGAGAACATCAAGGCCGTCGCCCGGGAGCTGACCGCCGAGGATGCCGGCCAGGTTCGCGCCGTCTGCGCGGACCAGACGCACAAGGGCGCGGACACGCTGCCGGCACCGGCGAGCACCTGAGGTCACACTTCATCGCGGGGCGTGCCGGCCGTCCTCACGGGCGCCGGGGGAGGGTGCAAGGGTTGGACAGCTGCTAAGCGACTGCTTAGTATCTGGCCTGGGTCGGGAACAGCCTGCCCGCGCCGCCCCTCCCCCTCAGGAGTCCACCGTGACCTCACTGTTCTCCCTGTCCGGCAAGACCGCCCTCGTGACCGGCGGTTCCCGGGGCATCGGCCTGATGATCGCCCGGGGCCTGGTCGAAGCGGGAGCCAAGGTCTACATCAGCTCCCGCAAGGCGGAAGCCTGCGAGGAGGCCGTGCGCGGGCTTTCCGGTCCCGGCCAGGCGGTCGCGCTGCCCGCCGACCTGTCGCGCGAGGAGGAGTGCCACCGACTCGCCGCAGACATCGGCGAGCGGGAGGAGCGGCTGCACATCCTGGTGAACAACGCCTGCGCCACCTGGGGCGCGCCCCTGGACGAGTTCCCGGTCAGCGGCTGGGACAAGGTGATGGACCTCAACCTGCGCAGCCCCTTCCTGCTCACCCAGGCCCTCCTGCCGAAGCTGCGCGCCGGCGGGTCGACGCAGGACCCTGCGCGGATCATCAACGTCGGATCCATCGACGGCCTGCACGTCAGCCCGACCTCGGCCTACTCCTACGCGGCCAGCAAGGCGGGCCTGCACCACCTGACCCGCGTCCTGGCCAAGGAACTCGGGCCACAGGGCATCACGGTGAACGCCATCGCGCCCGGCCCCTTCGAGTCGAAGATGATGGCCGCGACCCTGGACGCCGTGGGCGAGGCGATCGCCGAGGCGGCTCCGCTGCGCAGGATCGGGCGGCCGGACGACATGGCGGGCGTCGCCGTCTATCTGGCCAGCCGTGCGGGTGCCTACGTCACCGGCGCCGTCATCCCCGTCGACGGCGGCCTCGGCACCACGGTCTGACCGGCCGGCGACAGCTCCCCTCGCACGAGCAACCCGAACCCTCGCACAGGCAACCCGAACCCTCGCACAAGCAACCCGAACCCGAGAAGAAGAGCACCATGGCCTCCCTCCTGCTCTCCCGCCGAGACCTCGACTTCCTGCTGCACGAGTGGCTCGACGTCGAATCCCTGACCGCGCGCCCCCGCTTCGCCGACCACTCGCGCGAGACCTTCGACGCGGTACTGGACCTCAGCGAGACGATCGCCGCCCGGCACTTCGCCCCGCACAACAAGAAGAACGACACCCAGGAGCCGCGCTTCGACGGCGAGCGGGTGCACATGATCCCCGAAGTCGAAGAGGCCCTGAAGGTCTTCGCCGGCGCCGGCCTGATCGGCGGGGGCATGGACCACGAGGTGGGCGGCATGCAGTTGCCGAGCGTGGTGGCGAACGCCTGCTTCGCCTGGTTCCAGGCAGCCAACGTGGGAACGGCCGCCTACCCGTTCCTCACCATCGGCAACGCAAACCTGCTGCTGGCCCACGGCACCCCCGGGCAGATCGACACCTATGTCCGCCCGATGGTCGAGGGCCGCTTCTCCGGGACCATGTGCCTGTCGGAGCCACAGGCGGGCTCCTCGCTGGCTGATGTGCGCACCCGCGCCGAAGAGGCCGGCGACGGCAGCTACCGCCTGTTCGGCAACAAGATGTGGATCTCGGGTGGCGACCACGAACTGACGGAGAACATCGTCCACCTGGTCCTCGCCAGGATCCCCGGCGGCCCTCCCGGCGTGAAGGGACTCTCGCTCTTCATCGTCCCCAAGGTCCTGGTGGGGGCCGACGGGACGCTCGGCGAGCGCAACGACGTCACCCTGGCAGGCCTCAATCACAAGATGGGGTACCGAGGGACGACCAACACGCTGCTGAACTTCGGTGAGGGCGTCTTCCGGCCCGGCGGGGCCCCCGGTGCCGTCGGCTTCCTGGTCGGGGAGCCCCACCGCGGGCTGTCGTACATGTTCCACATGATGAACGAGGCCCGCATCGGTGTCGGACTCGGTGCCACAGCGCTCGGTTACACCGGCTACCTGCACGCCCTGGACTACGCGCGCACCCGGCCCCAGGGGCGCCCGCTCATGGCCAAGGACGCCACCACTCCCCAGATCCCGATCATCGGGCATCCCGATGTCCGGCGCATGCTCCTCGCCCAGAAGTCGTACGTCGAAGGCGCGCTGGCTCTCATCCTGTACTGCGGGCGGCTGCTGGACGACGAGCGCACCGCCCCTACGGCCGACGAGCGGGCCAGGGCCGGGCTTCTGCTGGACATGCTCACCCCGATCGCGAAGAGCTGGCCCTCCCAGTGGTGTCTGGAGGCCAACAACCTCGCCATCCAGGTCCACGGCGGCTACGGCTACACCCGCGAGTACAACGTCGAGCAGTTCTACCGGGACAACCGCCTCAACCCCATCCACGAGGGGACGCACGGTGTCCACGGCCTCGACCTGCTGGGCCGAAAGGTCGTCATGGACGGCGGCGCGGGGCTCCGCCTGCTCATCGAGACCGTCTCCACGACGACCGCCCGCGCGGCGGCCGCGGACGACCAGGTCGCCGCCTTCGGACGGCAGCTGGACGCCTCCCTCGCCCGCGTCGCCGCCGTGACGCGGCGCCTGTGGGAGGCCGGGGACGCCGAGACCGCCCTCGCCAACGCCTCGGTCTATCTGGAGGCCGTGGGACACGTCGTGGTCGCCTGGATGTGGCTGGAGCAGATGCTGGCCGCCGCCGGACGCAGCGACGCCTTCTACGAGGGCAAGCGCCAGGCGGGCCAGTACTTCTTCCGGTACGAACTGCCCAGGACCGAGGCGCAGTTCGCGCTGCTGGAAAGCCTCGACCGCACCACCCTCGACATGCCGGCGGACTGCTTCTGAGCGGTGCACCGTCGGCTGTCACGCAGGTAGGCCGGCTCGGTGGGGTGGGGGACCCGGGCGGGCGGTGCGCCGCCCACCCGCCCGGGAGCCGCACCGCGGCGCCGGGCACCGCCGTGCCGGGCACCTCGGTGCGGCTACTTCAGTCCGTCGTTCAGCGCGGTCATCAGCTGACCGTTCGGCGTGTCGCCGGACATCTCCCAGACGAAGCCGCCCAGCAACCCCTTGGACTTGATCCAGGCCGTCTTCTTCCCGATCGACCAGGCGTCGTCGAACGTCCACCACTGGCCGCCCGGACCGGTGTAGCCGTACGTCGACACGGACTGCTCGTCGTGACGCACGGCCATGGCCGGGAAGCTGGTGATCAGGTTGTTGTAGCCGCGCACCCCGGCCTCGGTGTCGAACTGGCCGGGCGCCGCACCGCCCGCGTCCTGCCACTCACCGGCGACCCCGCCGTCGGTCACGCCCTGCCAGCCGCGCCCGTAGAACGGGAAGCCCACCGTCAGCTTGCGGGGGTTGACCCCGGCATCGAGATAGACCTTGATCGCGTCCTCGACGCTGAAGTGGAAGGAGTACGGGTCCTGCGCGTCGGTGTACAGGTTGGAGGCGTGGCCGGTGCGCTTGGGCTCCCAGGAGTTGTCGCTGCCGGCGCCGTGGAGGTCGTACCCCTGTACGTTGGCGTAGTCGAGCGAGTCGAAGATCCGGCTCAGGTCCCAGCCGGCGGAGATCTTCGCCGGGTCGGCCGGGGTGAAGGCGGTCAGCAGCCGGTGCCCACCGCCGAGCGCGTCGAGCTGCTTGCGGAACTCGGCGAGCAGCGCGGTGAGGTTGGCCTTGTCCTGGGTGCCGTAGTGGTTGCCCGGATGTCCTTCGGAGCCCGGCCACTCCCAGTCGATGTCGATGCCGTCGAAGATCCCGGCGGCCGTGCCCGGGCCGCCCGCGCCGTTGTAGACGGGCAGATCACCCTTGATCCACACGTCGACACAGGACTTGACGAACTTCTCCCGGGAGGCCTGCGTGGCAGCGGCGTCCGAGAAGAACTTCGAGTACGTCCAGCCACCGAGCGACACCACGACCTTCAGCTTCGGGTACTTGGCCTTGAGTTTCCTCAGCTGGTTGAAATTGCCCCGGAGTTTGCCCCAGCCGTCGTCGGCGACCCCGTCCACCGACTGCCCGGCCGGCATGGGACGCGCGTAGTCGGCGTCCGCATCGCCCGCACCGGTGCCCTCGTCGGGGTCCTGAGGGTTGCCGGAGACGCCCTTGGTCACTCCCGCCTGGCAGGTGAGGTTGGCCGGGTCCAGGTTCTCGAAGGCATAGTTGATCACGTCGAGCCTGGCCGCGGCGCCCGAGGTGTCCAGGTTCTTCACGAAGTACTGGCGGCCGTAGATGCCCCACTGCGCGAAGTAGCCCACCTTGAGCTGCTTGCCCTGTCCGGCCACGTCGTCGGTGGTGGCGGACACCGTGTTCGACGCCGGTGAGGTGTTGTCGGCGGTGTCGCGGGCCTTGACGGTGAAGGTGTAGGCGGTGGCGGGGGAGAGCCCGTCGGCGGTGGCCGTCGTGGTGTCCGCGCCGACGGTCTTCGCCAGGGTGCCGCCGCGGTACACGTCGTAGGCGGCCACGCCCACGTTGTCGGTGGACTTGTCCCAGGCCAGGCCGACGCTGGAGGAGGTCCTCCCGGTGGCCCGCAGATGGCCGGGGGCCGTCGGTGGTGTCGGGTCGGTCGCCGGATCGACGGTCCTGACGGTCAACGGGGCGCTCGCCGGTCCCACGTTGCCACGCGTGTCCTTGGCGCGCACGGTGAACGTGTAGCCGGTCGCCGGCCTCAGGCCGCTGACGGTGGCCGAGGTGCTGGTCGCGGTGGCCACGGTGTCCGAGCCGCTGAGCACCTCGTAGGAGGCCACAGCGTGGTCGCCGCCCTGCGCGGCGGCCCAGCTCAGCGCGACCGAGTGCGCCGTGACCGCGGTTGCCTTCGGCGTGCCGGGAGCGGTCGGCGGGAGGTCGGGGGTGCCGTCGCACTTGTCGCCGTCGACGGTGCAGCCCGTCGGGGTGCCGATCGGCCCGTTGGCGATGAACCAGTAGCTGTACGGCTCGGTGCTGCCGCCCGCCGGGACGTTGGCGTTGTAGAAGGCGTTCTTCACGGTCACGTGCCGCCCGGAGACGGTCGCGTCACCGTTGTAGTGGCCGGTGACGGAGACCCCGGCCGGCAGGTCGAACTCCAAGCTCCAGCCGCTGACGGCAGCCGAGCCGCTGTTGCGGACGATGTAAGTACCCTTCCACCAGGAGCCGTTGTCCTGGAGGATGAACGTCGCCGTCAGGGTCCCGGCCGCGTGGGCGGGCGCGGCGAGCGTCGTGAGAAGCGCGAGCGGCAGGAGCAGTGCGGTGCCCAGGGCGGCGATCCGCCGCCCCGACCGGGCACCGCGACGCCGGGCCTCGGGTCCAGGGCCGGTGCCGGGACTCCCGAAGAGTGCTCCGAGCGGGCCTTTGCGAGACAGTGCGCGTGGTGGTCTGCGCCGGTGGAACATGGCTCTCCCTGTCATCGTGGGGTGGTACAGGGGCGAGGTGAACCGTGCGTGCGCGTTACCTGACTGAGGCACACAACGTAGAAGGTCTGGACCAATGCGTCAACGGGTCCGGCGGCGCACGACCGATCCGGCGACGCGGATGCGCACACCGGCGAACCTCGCCCGGTGCGCCACCTCCAGGCGCGAGGCCGAGTCCCGCCGCCGCGCCATCGCCGACCGCCGAGCAGCCGGAGCAGCCGACCGACGGCAGTATCAAACGCCCCGGCCGGACCAGGCCACGACCCAGTCGATAGCTACCCCGACGAACCGCTCCCACCTGGGCAGCGCTGCGACGTCAAAGGCTTACTCCTGACGCCTGACGTGCCTGACGTGCCTGGCACGCCGCCGGGGTGATCCGCCCCCCGGCCGGCTACGGCAGTCGGCTGGTTCGCGGCCGACTCGGTGGCGCGGGCCGGGCGGTCCCGAGCGTGAGCTGATAAGCCGTCACTGGTCACTCTCCTGTCGCTCACCGCAAAGGGGCTGGTCATGCCGGGCACGCCGACGATCCGACGACGACTCAACCGCCTGTTCGCCGCGTCCCTGGGCGCGCTGCTCGCGATCGCGATGCAGGCCGCTCCCGCCCGGGCCGACGTGGGGGACGTGACGGAGTACCCGATCACGACCCCCGAGAGCTTCCCCGCCGGGATCACCGCGGGACCGGACCGGGCGCTGTGGTTCACCGAGTCGAGTGCCGACAAGATCGGACGCATCACGACCGGTGGCACCGTCACCGAGTTCGCCGTACCCACCGGGTCGAGCTTCCCCTTCGACATCACGCAGGGCCCCGACCGCGCCCTGTGGTTCACCGAGGGCGCTGCCGACAAGATCGGGCGGATCACGACCGCGGGCGCGGTCACGGAGTTCCCCCTGCCCGTAGCGGGCAGCTTTCCCACGGGCATCACACTCGGTGCCGACCGCGCCCTGTGGTTCACCGAGAACGGTACGAACAAGATCGGACGGATGCGGCCTGATGGAACCGTCACCGAGTACGCCATCCCCACACCGGACAGCTTCCCATACCACATCGCCGCCGGCCCCGGCGGTGTGTGGTTCACGGAGCTGATCGCAGGCAAGATCGGCCGTGTCGACTTCTTCGGCCACGTGACCGAGTACCCGCTGCCCACCGGGTTCGAGTTCCCGTCCGACATCGCGGCCGGCCCGGGCGGGATGTGGTTCACCGCCTCCAGCCAGATCGGACGGATCACCCAGTCGGGCACCATCACGCTCTTCCCCCGGCCGAACCCGGGCGGAGGTGCCGACGGCATCACCCGCGGTCCCGAAGGGAACATGTGGTACGCCGACCAGTTCGGCCACATCGGGCGGATCACCCCGACGGGGGAGATCACCGAGTTCCCGGTGCCGGGCGGCGCGGACAAGGTGCCCTTCAACATCGCGACCGGGCCTGACCAGAACGTCTGGTTCACCGAACTCCTCGGCAATGCCATCGGCCGCGTCCAAGCCCTCCCGGGCCGGAGGTTCGGCCCGAACGCCACCGCCTCGCAGCCGGCCCCGACGGGTCCGCGCCACGAGCGCCCCCGCCGCTGGCTGCCCTGCGGCACCGGGACACCCCCAGGGGCGGCCCCGTTCTGCCACTGACGGCACGTCCGGGCCCGGCCCCCTCCAGTGCGCGCTCGGCGTTCGAGGGCGAACTCCAGCCCGTCCGGCGGCCCCCAGGGGGTGTCCTCAAATGTTCTTGGGAGGCGGAACATGGGGTCGTGATACGGCGCCGTGAATTGTCCGACGCCGAGTGAGAGTTCGTCCGGCCGTGGCTGCCCGAGACGTTGCGGGGACGCAAGCGGCTGGACGACCGCGGAGTCCTCAACGGGATGGTGTTCAAGTTCCGCACCGGGAGCGCTTGTCGGGTCGTTCCCGACCGGTACGGCCGTGGGCCACGCTCCCGCGAAGCATTCCTCAAACTCGCCTGCTGCTTGATCACCCACCGACAGCTCGGCTCATTGTGGTAGCCGTTGTCACACGACAACGACGAGGCCGCGCTCTGCCGAGCCGAGGCATGGCAGACCGAAATGACGTGTATGGCCGCCAGACGTAGGCTGCATGTAGCGATGAAATATCTGCCGTGACTAGTCATGGCAATGATCCCGAGACCGTCCTCGCATACCTGCGCTGCAGAGGGGGCGCACGATGGAGATCGCCGGTCGGGTCGAGGTCCAAGGATCAGGAGCACCTGTCGCCGGAGTCATTGTCGAGATCTTCGATGTGTCACACTCAAGCCGAGCTCTCGGCAATGGAGGTTTGCTGCGCAAGGACGACGCGGAATGGGTCGTCACGCAGCCGAGTCTTGGATCGGACGTCACAGGAGAAGACGGATCCTTCCGTATCCGAGGCCCAGGCGGACGCTTAACAGTCCCACTCGCCACCGCCGTATTCCGAGCCCAGCGCTCAGGTGACAGAGGCCGCACTGTCGAGGACCTGCTCCACCTCGTAAACAGGGTGCGCATGGCCATGGAAGGGACGCACAGCAGCGTCATCTCCATTCCTCCAGATGCTTTGCGCGACGTGCCGCCTGACAGCGCGTCGGCAGATCGTATTTCTCCGGGCTCTGGTCCGGCCGCCCTAGGGACGGCCACGGAGTGGGCTGCCTCCCTGCGTTTCGTACGGGAGGGCGTGGGAAGCGCCACAAAGGAAGCAGCCGATAAGAACCGTGGGGCGCACGAGCAGCGGCTCATCGACATCGCCGACGCCCTGTCCCATCGGGCCACGGCCCCGCTGCGACTGTCCGACGGCTCGCTGCCAGACACCGTCCTCCAGCCCCGGCAGCGGGTGCGTCCCCGCGCCGAGTCGCTCCTCGATGCCGCCCTGCGAACACGTGCGCAGCAGGTCACTGCCAAGGCTCTGGTGGACATCACGGAGGCCGACGCCGCCCGACTGCTGGACAGCAGTGGGGAGCCGCTCTCCTCGGTGTCCCAGGGCGACATCGAGCGACTATTGTTCGGGGCCGACCACACCCATGGCGCCGCTCCGCGTCATCGGCGGGACATTCTGGAGGTGGCCTGTCGGCTGCGAACGCCGCCCCAGGACCGCTGCCCATCCGCTGAGGACGGCAGTCCCCCGACCAACGGCGGCGGGCCCGAGCCAGCCACCGGCGAGGCCACGCTCTCCACGCTCAAGGAGTCGCTGGCCCGGCTCCTCAAAGCCACAGAGGAACTCGCCATCCCGGAAGGCGTCACCTCGCCGCGTGCTACGGCACAGCGGATCGGCAACGATCTGCATGCCCTCACGCTCCGCAGCGGACCGGCTGACTCCGTCGCCCAGTTCGACTTCGACCGGCTGCTGCTGGCCTCGGATCTGCCCGTACGGCACCACCCGGACATCATTGTCGTCGCCGAACTCGAGTGGGCTGCACGCGCCATACGGGAACTCGGCGGTGATCTCGATGTCCACTTGCGCCGCGGAGCCGACATCGTAGAGGCGATCAAGGCCGAATCGGCCCTGCTCGCCGCTGCCGACCCTTGGGCAGCCGATCGTGCGACACCGCCCAATCGGATGTTCGCCTTCGGCCCCCTGGGCATCGTTGAGGACATAGTCGATGAGGCTGTCGACTTCGCGGGGGACCTGGCCGGAGGCTCTGGAGGCTCCACCCGGCGACGTGGTTCACGGGATCACCGGCACCCGAAGAGCCCCGCTTCGCCATCGCCACGAGGCCGGGACCGCTTCGCCGACCTCCGCAAGCTGCTCGTCGAACTGCAGCGGATGCGTTCCAGTGACTACGGATTCACTGCCTTCGCCACCGATGAGGAAGGCGGGGCCGCGACCTTTGGGCTCCTGTTGGGCTACCGGCAGCGCTGGGAGCCGCGCGGGTACCAGGCGGGCGAGCTGGTGAAGACCGTTCCGCTCGGTCCGAAGTCCACTGTGAAGTACACCGCGCGACGGAAAACCGGACGGTCTTACAACGACAAAAGGGCTCAGGCAAGCGAGTCTGCCTACAGCAATGAGAGTCAGGACGTGCAGCGCGATGTCGCCAAGATCGTCCGGAATGCCAAGCAGACGACCTCCTTCACGCTGACCAACCAGGCCGGCGGCGAGATCCCTGGCATTGGCTCGGCGAGCAGCACGAGTGTTTGGCAGGCCGGTGCCGAGCGAACGTCGGAATCCACCAAAGAGTCCTTCCGCGAAGCGACCCGGAAGCACGCCGAGCAACTCAAGCAGAGTTCATCGACGGAGGTCGTGCTGAGCGCCACGGAGGAAGAAGAAGCCCAGGAGTCCAGCGAGGTGACCAACCCCAACGACGAACTGGTGGTCACCTATCTCTTCTACGAGCTGCAGCGAAGGTTCCGTCTCTCCGAGCAGCTGCAACAGGTCACGCCCGTGGTTCTGATCGCACAAGAGCTTCCCAGGCCCAGCGACATCAACGAGGAGTGGGTGATCCGCAACGACTGGGTGCTCCGCCGTATCCTCCTCGACCCGACGTTCATGCCTGCCGTCGACTGGATGTCCTCCGGGAAGCTGGCCGCGGACTACGGTGCGGTCGAGGAATTGGAAGCGCACCTGAACCAACAAGCAGACCTGGTAAAGAAGCTTCAGCTCCAATTGGAGGCGCTCCGTACAGCCCAGTTGGTACCCGATCCCCGTAATCTGGCGGAGATTTTCAAGGCAAGGATCTACGACCAAAAGTACGGACCCGCCGAGTGGCGGCAGGATGAGCAGCGGGTGCGTGAGGTCTTCGGGGAGGACGTGGCCGAGCGCCTCGCCATGCGCCGGCGCTCAGAGGAGCAGGTCGAATCAGAACTGCAGCGCGAGACCGGGCGGCTCGAGAAGGCCACCGATGCCTACAACACTGCCTTCACGTCGTACGCGACCGAGGCTGTGCAAGCCGAGCGCGCCCTACTGCACTTCAAGGAAAACATCCTGTACTACCAGCAGGCGCTGTGGGATCACGAAGGACGCGACCAGCGCTACCTGCGGCTGCGCGACACCCTCGTGCCGCGCGTGCAGGGGTCCGTCCAGTACCAGCTGCGAAAGTCCGATCGGCCACCCCGACCTCCCACTTGGCTACCGCCCTTGGAGGTCGAAATCACCGCCAACCTCAGTGTCCGTGGGGAACGGCCCCTTCACGAGATCGCCGACCTCGCGACCCCGCTCGGCTACCTGGGCAACGCGATCGTCTACCCGCTGGTCGCCTGGGACCCACTGGTCACCTTCTTGCTCGCCCCTTCGTCTAACGCCCTCACAGGTGTGAGCGATCCCGACGACTGGGCGAACCTGACCCTCGCCGACTTCGACCGGCTCGTCTGCTGCCTCAAGGAGCATCTGCCCGAAGCTGAGTTCAATGCCTTGGTGCCACGCATCGAGGAGGCCTACAAGGCGAGAATCGCCGACCCCCGCCCTGACACGGAGGAGATAGTCCTCCCCACCGGATCGCTGTTCATCGAGGCACTCCCGGGCGCCCACCCCGTGCTCGAGGACTTCAAGCTCCTGCACCGGGCCATGGACGTCCAGCAAGTGGCCGCAGATCTTGTCACCAAGCGACTCCAGCAACTCCGCCTCGCCGCCCGGCTGGTGGCGGAAGAGCTTGAAGACCCCGACATCGACAAGAAGATCATCATAGAGGGCGGTGACTCCACGATCGTCCCGACGGACGGCACCTAGCAACACATACAGAGAGCCAGCCGAGGACCCAATTGTGGCGTTTCCTGACAGCGAGAGCACCGAGTCGACCACCGGCCCCCGCGGACTCGCCCGGCCCCCTGCTGGGCAACGCGGCACGAATGACCGGGGATTGGGCGCCGCCGACACGGCGGAGTCCAAGATCGACGAGGTCACGGCACGCATCATCGAGGCCGGTACAACCCGCCTCGACCTGCGCGAAGCGCTGATCGGCATCCCCGGTCTACTCACGGACGCCGTGAATCTTGATCTAAGGACCGGCCCCAACGCCGGCCCACGCACCCGCAGAGCGGCGGCGCGGGCCCTGTTGGGCTTGCACCAGCACCTCAGCAGCAGAGCCGCGGTCGCCCGCAAGGACCGCGATGGTGTTCTCCTGTACGAGGGCGCGTTCCGCGGGCTTCAGCCTTGGACTGAGGCACGTCCCCGAAAGCTGTCGGACATCTCCCCTTTCACCGAGACAGCAGTGTTCCGCTGGAAGGAACTCGCCGAGGCTGCGTCTCCGGCCAAACCGTGGCCGCGCGCCCGGCCGACCGGCTCCCGTGACACCGCCGCACGGACAGCCCCCGCTGCACCACCACCAGGCGCGGGCGCGGTTGCTCGGCCGCGGCTCGGCTTCGCCCCGTCAGCGCGCAGCGGCGAGCACATCACCGTCTTGCGCATGTGGATCCCCAAACGCCACGACATGGTGGTGGGGCCTGAGCCTGCAGCCAGCCGCAGGCGGGCTTTCGTCGCCGTCCTCGAGGCCGTGCTCCAGCAGCTCAGCCCGTACGCGGACGATTCGGATATCGTCGCGGCAGCCCATCGGATGGCCGATGCCGGCACCATCACCTTGACGCTCGACTGGGCCGATGTGGATCCGCTCGCGGTGGGCGAGGTGTTCCCCCTTCAGGTGGACGAGACTGCTTTCCGACTGATGCAAAGTCAGAGTGGCCTTTTCCTGTCGGACGCGCTCTTCGCCGCACGATCGGAGACTGCGGAGTCGCAGATGCAGGACTGGCTGGACTCGCTGTTCCACGGGCGGCCGAAGACGAGTGCGCGCGAATTGTTGGCAGGCCTGCCTCCTGGCGACCGAGTGCTCTGGGCCTGGGCCGTCATACTCAACCGCGCCAGCCGAGCGAGGTCCGACCCACGGGCCTACCAGCCGGGGCGCGTCCACGCTGGCGGTCTGATGTTCGTCTGCTATCCGCGTGGGCCGTCGGCGCCCCATGACCAGATATGGATGAGCCCCGACGGCCGGCTCTTCCACATCGACGAGCGCGGACTTCGCCTCGAAGCTCTGCGACAGGCAGTCGTATCGGCACAGGGCACGGTGATCCTCGGCTACGCGATGATCGCCTTCTCGATCGCGATTCTCGCCGCACCTGAGGCCGCCGCACTCGTCGGCAAGGCTGCGGGTGCGCTCGGGCGGCTCTGGGGCATCGCCGCCGTTCAGATCCAGGGCCTGATACTCAGCGGACGGTGGCCCGATCTACTCCAGATCCTCGAGATTGCAGTCGATACCGCAGTGGACATCTATCAAATGGGTTGGTGGGGCTTCCTGGAGTCCCTCCGGACCCCGGAAGGCTTCCTTCGGCTCGTCTACAACCTGTGCGTGCTGATCGAGATGGACCAGGCGAATCTCGCCCCTACCCGTCGGCGCACGGAAGGCCGCGGGGAACCGGAGCCCCCTTCGGGGCCAGCTCTTCGAGCGGCACCTGGCGAGCAGCCCCTGACACCAGGCCAGGCTCCGGTCGCCACCAGACCGGCTGTGGGCCGCCCACCCAGTGGTTCCACCCCGCTGCCCGCCAGAGCCGCCCTCGGCACCACATCGACTGGAAACCGGCTCGCCGGGCCCTCCGGTGGTCCACCTGCAGGGCCGCCCCCTGGAGGTCCACCTGGACGCCCTGGGAAGACACGCCCGCCCCAGGCAAGCCGGGAACGGCCAGCTCGGGAACCGATGACCAGGCAGGACGCCAGAACGTTGGCTGTCGGCATCAGCCCAGTAGGCACCATGCGCGCGTTGCTCAAGAAGCTCGACTTCCGCAGCAAGGGGTTCTTCTTCGAGGAATGGGTCGAACACCACATCCTCCTCTGGCGAAAGACAACACTTCGTAAGCAGCTCACCATCCGGGCCGCCGACAACCCTGGCCTGGAGATGCGAGCCGATGAGCACCGTCTGGACTTTCTGCAGCTCGCTGACGGCGTCGTCCACGACACCAAGGCCGCCACATCGCCACGAACGAGGCTGGACGAAATCCAACTGGAGGATTACCAGGCGATGCTGGAATGGTGCGCCAAAGGCCACACGTTGAAGGCCGTCGACGGCACCTCGGCCAGCATCACCGACGTCTGGTATCTCTTCCCTTCACGGGAGTCGGCCCAGCTCCGCGGCGCCGGGGTGCGCGTTCAGTACGGCATCGGCGTCCGCTACATCGACGACGACGGACAGCTCCAGGAACTTGCACCGTCCCGGGAAGGAGAGTGAACACACAAGTCCGAGCCCCAGGGACCGGGCTCGGGTTCTCAGAGGTACTGACAAAGCCGCTGCACGTGCCGCAGGTGATCAGGCAGGTGGCGACCCGGAGCAAGGCTTCGTGGATGTCGTCGCGTCGCTCCCAGCGGATGCGTTGGCCGGGAATCCGCGGAGCCAGGAGATGGTCCGGCGGAAGATGCCCAGGCCCGTGCCGTGTGGCTGGTCTCGTTCGGCGATCACGGGACGGATGCCGCGCTGGCGGAGCAGCCGCCGGTACTTGTCGTGGTCGTAGGTGACCGCCGCCATACTCGTCGGAATGCTGGGCTGAATCAACGCGACGACCTCAGCGCTGCTCACTCGAGCGTCGGTACTGGGGCCGTAGCGAGCGCCGGCCAGAGCGCAGCGGCGTGGGTGCCCCCTCTGCGGGAGGCGGGCGGCGGGAGCGTGGCGGCAGGCCGCTCGTCGACGCGCCGCGGTCGCGCAGCACGGGCAACGACGGTGGCGTTGGGAATCAGCGGGGCGCACGCTGCGCAGACCCCTTCGCCGCTGTAGACCTGGCCGCATCGTGCCTGAGGATCATCACCACGGCGCCCGAGCAGTGCACCGAGCCGGGGTGGGCAGCACACTGCTGGGAGCCGCAGTGACAGAAGGCGTGGGGGCGGGCAGTGGCCGCCTTGGCATGAGCGGCCGCATGCTGGGCGGCGAAGGCACGCAAGGCCGCGAGATCCTTGGAGTCGTATACGGGGGGCTGGGTGCGCACACCGCCAGTGATTCCCGCACGTCTGTGCAACCGCGTGGGCGCGCTGGACCAGGTCGTTCAGGCCGGCCGCTCCCCCGCCCCGAGTCGTCCGGTGACGGTGATCGGTCTGCGGACCGGGTACAGGACGATGCCTCACCAGCCGCTCGCCAAGGGCGGGCTGGACCGCAGGGGCGCCGAACTCGGCGTCGAATGCGGAGACGGTCGCCGGGTCCGTGGTCACGCGGCGGAAGGCATCGGCGCCCGCCGCCGGCGCACGCTCGCGAACAGTTGGCCAAGGGCATGGTCTGGGGGCCATCCCCGGACGGGCGGGGAGCACCTCTCAGTTACACGCCATCTGGTGGGCGGACGCCAGGTCCGCCAAGTGGAGAGGTACGGACTTCGGCACCTGGGCCGGTGGGCCAGAATCCCCAGGCCAGTCGGTCGACTTCGGGTACCGGTGTGCCGCGCTGTAGGTGGTGTGCGCCGTACGCGGTCCACGCTCGGATGTTCGTCGTCTCGGCGCCGGTGGCCGTGTTGGTCATGATGCTCCTCTAGACGTCGTGAACGGGGGAGGGGCGGGGCCGCGCCTGGACGCGGCCCCGCCATCGATGCGGGAGGGAGGTCAGCGGTCCGGGCGAGCGCGTACAGCTCGCCCAGGAGACTTCCTCGGGTGGCGAGGAGGGCATTGAAGGTGCCTCCTCGCGGACGCGCCCTCGGTCGAGGTCATCGGCTCTGCTATGGGCGAGATGATGCCGCGGCAGAGCGGAGGGATGCGCGCGTGACGGCAAGGGCCGTGTGGGAGAGGGGAGTCGGTGGGGTGGGTCATGGGATTCGTACGCCTCTGGTACGCCCGTGTGCCACATGGGTAGCCTCTGTGAGCCGATGGCCCGGTCCAGTCGGGAGAGGGCGGACGTCGTGGGGGGAACGACGCATGCGTACGGTCATGACAGTGCAGGCGGCTGGGCGCCCGGAGGGCGTCGAGGAGCTTCGGGGCTGGCTGCTTAACGAGCCGGAACTGCGCGGACGCATCGTCCGGCAGCGGCCTGCGGCGGAGCCGCCGGGCGCCATGGGACCGGCCACCGACGCCCTGGTCGCCCTGCTGGAGCCGGGAGGGGTCGCCGCCGTGTTCGCCGGGGCGGTCGTCGCCTGGGTGCAGAGCCGGCGCAGCAACCACACCGTCAGCATCACCCGGACGGACGGCACGACCATCGAGATCTCCACCCGGCAGGCCCGCAGCCTCAGCCCACAGGAACTCGCCGATCTGGCCGAACGCCTGGCCGGGCCATGGGACGGGGAGGACGGCGGGGACCATGCAGAGCCGCCCGGCGGGGAGCGGCCGCACGGCAGTATGCACGAGGCGGGTGAGGGGCAGGGCGACCGGCGGCGGGGCGGGACCGGCGATGGGGACCCGTCGTCGTGACCGACGGACCGGCGCTCGACGGTGCGCGGGCCGTGCTGATCGGCACGGGCACGTTCGTCGCCGAGTCGACGCTGTCCGCGCTGCCGTCGGTCGACGCCACGCTGGACGATCTGCGGCACGCTCTCCACGACGCCTGCGGCCTGCCGGCCGAGCGGATCACGCGGGTTTCGGCCGGGGCCGCCTCCACCGAGATCGTGGCGGCCGTGGAACGCGCGGTCGACGGGGCGACCGGCCCCGTGCTGCTCCACTACGCCGGACACGGCCTGCTCGGCCCCGGCGACGAGCTGTACCTGGCCACCTGCTTCAGCCCCTCCGACCGCAGCGTCGCCGGCGCCGTCCCCTACCGCACCCTGCGCGACCTCCTCGGCGAGGCGGCCCACGGCAGCCTCGTCGTCCTGGACTGCTGCTTCTCGGGGCGCGCCCGGGTGCCCCGGGGGGACGGCGCGTTCGGGCGGCCGTTCGCCTCCGCCCGGCCCCGCGGCAGCTTCCTGCTCAGCTCTGCCTCGCAGTACGAGCTGTCCTTCGCGCCGAAGGGCGAGCGGCACACCCTCTTCAGCGGGAGGCTGCTGCGGCTGCTCACCGAGGGCGATCCGGCAGGGCCGCTGTGGCTGACCGCCGACCGCCTCCACGCGGCGCTGGAGCGGGAGTTCGCCGACGACACGCGCGTCAGGCCCGCCCGGCAGAGCGACGGCACACTGGGCGGCCTCGTCGTCGCCCGCAACCGCGCCTACCAGACCCCGGACATGACCGATGCCGCCGAGCCGCCGGCCGACGTACCCTGCCCCTACCCGGGCCTTGCCGCGTTCCGCGCGGAGGACAGCGCCCACTTCTTCGGCCGCGACGACCTGGTGCAACGCCTGCTGAAGGCCGTCGGGTCCGACCCGGCGGCCGAGGACGGCACCGGGGGGCCGACGGCCGCGTCCGACGGCGGTGACGGTGGTGAAGGCGGCGGTGACGGTGGTGAAGGCGGCGGTGACGGCGGTGAAGGCGGCCGGGGCGGGCCGGTGGTCGTCGTCGGTGCCTCCGGGGCGGGCAAGTCGTCCCTGCTGCGGGCGGGGCTGCTCGCCGGACTCGAGCGGAGGCAGGCGGCCGGTGACGACACGGCACCCTGGCCCGCGCTGCTCGTTCCGGCCCCCGGCCCCCGCCCGATGCACCTCTTGGCGAAGGCCTGGGCGCGAGCCACCGGGCGCGACACACACGACGTGCGCACGCAGCTGGAGGCAGGCGTCTTCCCGCCGCCGCGAGGCGGGCGGCCCGCGTGCCGGCTGCTGGTCGTCGACCAGTTCGAGGAGCTGTTCACACACTGTCACGACGCCGGGGAGCGGGCCGCATTCGTCGCGGCCCTGGCGGGCGACGGCCCCGGCCCCCGCCCTCGGGTCGTCCTCGGGCTGCGCGCCGATCACTACGGCAGCTGCCTCGCCCACCCCGAACTCGAACGGGCTCTGGAGCACGGGCAGGTCACCGTGCCGCCGATGCGGGAGCGGGACCTGCGCGCCGCGATCGAGCAGCCCGCCGCCGAGGCCGGGCTCACACTGGATCGCGGCCTGTCCGACCGGCTTCTGCACGACCTGAGCGAGGGAGGTCTCGGCGACGACGACACCGGCGCACTGCCCTTTCTCGCGCACGCCCTGCGCGAGACCTGGCTGCGGCGCAGCGGCGCACGGCTCACCCTCACCGGATACCAGGCCACCGGCGGCATTCGGAGGTCGGTGGCCACCACCGGCGAGGACCTGTACCGGGCGCTCGACGACGACGGCCGCAGGACCCTGCGCGAACTGCTGCTGCGCATGGTGCACCTGCCGCCCGAGGGCACCGGCACCCCGGTGGTCATCCGTCACCCGGCCCCGCTCGCCGGTCTGCTGGACGGACTGCCGCCGAGCGCTCGGGAGATCCGCGACCGACTGGCCGACGCCCGGCTGATCACCGTGGGCCACGACACCGCGCAGATCGCCCACGAGGCGCTGCTGCGGGCCTGGCCGCGGCTGCGCGACTGGATCGGCCAGGACGCCGCCACCTTGCTGCTGCGGCAGCAACTGCGCACCGCCGCCGACGAGTGGCACACCGCCGCACGCGACCCCGCCTTCCTGCTCCGCGGCAGCCGGCTCCAGGCCGCGCTCCAGCTGCGCCGCTCCGACGGTCTGGGGCTGGCGGGCGAGCGGGAGTCAGCGTTCCTGACCGCGAGCGAGGAAGCGACGGAGAGCGCGCGGCGCCGGGCGCGGCGCCGGGTCCGACTGCTCCAGTCGGCGGTCGTCGCCCTCGTCGTCCTGCTCGTGGCGTCGGTCACCTCAGCCGTGGTGGCCGTACGGCAGGCGGACACCGCCAGGGAACAGCGCACGAGTGCACAACGGCAGCGCGAACTGGCCACCTACCGGGCGCTGCTGGCGGAGGCGCAGAACCTGCGGGACACCGATGCGCGCAGCTCCCTGGAACTGGGACTGGCCGCACACGCGCTGCGTCCGTCAGGGGAGTCCCGCCGGGTGATCTTCGAGACGCTCCACGACAGCCCCTTCCGCGGCCGCACCCTGCTGCCGTCGCGGGGCGGGGACGCGGTTCTCGCGCCCGACGGGCAGACGTTGACCCTGATGGGCCGGCACGACACGACCCTGTGGGACGTCTCCCCCGGCTCCGCTCGGCGCAGCCCCCTGGCCCGGCTGGACTGCACCCCCTCCTCACGCGACGACATCTCCTTCGGCGGGCCCGGCGGACGCATCCTGGCCGCCCGGTGCACCGACGACAGGGTGACGTTGTGGGACCTCGCAGGCCTGCGCACCGGCGCCGCCCCCCGGCGGCTCACCACGCTGGACGCCGGCGCCGCGAGCCTGCCGGGCTCACTGGACGCACTGGCGCTGAGCGGCGACGGCAAAACGCTCGCGGCGACCGGCTGGTGGGACGAGAAGAACGAGAACGCGGCGGCGCGGAACGGCGGCACGCTGGTCCTCTGGGACGTCTCCGACCCCGCCCGGCCCAGAAGAGTGTCGGTCACCAGGGGCGTCTACGAGGCGGACAGCGTGGCCTTCGCCCCCCGTGGCGGTACGCTCGCCACCGCGTCCCGGGTCGTCCGCAGCCGCGGCAGCCGCCTCGACATCGGCAAGAACTACACGGTCACCGGCGTGCGCACCTGGGACGTCTCACATCCCCGCCACCCCCGCCGCGGGGGCCGCGTCATCGGGTCGAACGGCCTGCTGCGGTTCAGCCCGGACGGCAAGGTCCTGGCCACGGTCGACGGCCGCGCCGCCCGGCTCATAGACCTCTCCGAGCCGCTGGACCCGGACCGGCTGGCCGAGTGGCCGCTCTACACCGACGAGGTGGAGGGGTTCGCCTTCTCTCGGGACGGAACCGAACTGGCCGCCGTCGGCGAGGACGGCACGGTCGGCGTCTGGGACGTCCACGATCGGCGATCGCCGAAGCAGCGGGACCGGCTGGTGGGTCACAAGAGCGTACGGACGAAGATCAACTCCGGCGTCGACGTCGACGCGCTGGCCTTCGGCCCGGACGGGCGCACCCTGGTCTCCGTGAACACCTACGGTGGTGAGGAGGCGGAGGTCATCCACTGGAAGCTGGGCAGTGCGCAGAAGGCCCATGTCGTGGGAAAGCTTCCGAACGACGCCTCGTCGTCGCGCCTGGCCCTGGCCCCCGACGGCAGAACGCTGGCCGTCGGCGGGATCACCGACGTCCACCTGTGGGACATCACCGATCGCACCCACCCCAAGGCGCAGGCGTCGCTCACCGGCCCGCAGAGCATCGTCGACGACATCGCCCTGAGCAGTGACGGCACCCTGCTGGCGAGCGTCCACGTCAACGGGCAGGTCGTGCTGTGGAACGTGGCCGACCGCACCCGTCCGCGCATCGTCGGCAGCATCCGCACCCAGGCGTCGTACGCGCACGAACTCGCCTTCGCGCCCCGCGCCCCGCTCCTCGCCGTCCGCAGCGACAGCGGAGGAACCGAGAACCTCACCCTGTGGAACGTGGCGGACCCGGCCCGGCCGAAACGCACCGCCCACGTGCCCAGAGTGGGTTCTCTCACCGACATGTCGTTCAGCCCCGACGGCCGCCGTCTGGTGATCGACATGGACCGGCCCCTCCAGAACGCCGACCTGTGGGACGTGTCGGCCGGCCCCAAGGCCTTCGTCCGGCTGGACCCCAGGACCGTCAATCCGTACAGCGACAAGGTCTCGACGTACGGCGTGTACGGCGCGACGGCCTTCAGCCCGGACGGCGGCACGGTCGCCATCGTCGGCGCGGGCGTCAGCAGCGCTTCGGTGCCCCGCCGCACGCTGGCGCTGTTCGACGTTCGGGACCCACGCCATCCCCGCCCGTTGGGCAGCGTCGCCCCGGAGGACGAAAAGGAGGTCACCTTCCAGCGTGCCGCCTTCGACCCCGGCGGCAGCCTGGTGGCCGCCGCGGGCCGGGACGGCGCCGTCTGGATGTGGAGCGTCGGCTCCCGCACGGAACCACACCTGGCGACCCTCCTCGGCAGGCACCCCGAGGACGTGTCCGACCTGCTCTTCGGCCGGGACGGACACACCCTGGTCACCGCCAGTGGGAAGAACGTCTTCATCTGGGACCTCGGCGACGAGCCACAGATCGCCGCCGACACCATCGGCATGGCCTGCCGTGTCGCGGGCGGCGACCTGCTCGACTGGGAGTGGTCGGTGTACGCGCCCGACGTGCCGTACCGCCGGTCCTGCCCTGTCCGCGGCCAGGCCCCACCCGGGTGATGCGCCCGAGCGCTGACGACGCGTCGGCGGGACGCCCTGCCCAGCGGAAGCGGAGCAATCCTGCTGGAACGGCCCGGAGAAATGCCTCGGGACGCCGATTCCGATCTGGATACGCTTTCGCAGCCGGCCCGTGTGCCGGCCTTCAACCGGGCATGGCCCGCACCGACACAGGGGGAAACAGATGACCGCCAGGAAGACCTCGCGCACGATGGCACCCGTGCCCGTGCCCGTCCGCGTCCCGGACAAGCCCGTCGTCTTCTTCAGCGACGAGGCGTCCGCCGTGATGAGGCCCCTGCCCGCTCCGGCCCGGGGCCTGCTGTCGCCCCTGGACACCTTGACCTGGCAGGAGCCTCCCGCCCTACAGGACGGGCATGACGACTTGAGGTGAGCGCACCCTGGCCTTCGCTCCTCACCGAAGCATGTAGCCAGAGTGTTCGTGGTCTGCCGCAGCGTGCGATTCCGGATCCGGTGCCGTCTCCGGTACTGCGCAGTGGGTGGCGGACCTCGTCCCCGCTGGCTGCGCGGTGCTGTGACCTGGATCATCAAGTCGCGTTCGCCACCTCCATCTTCCTGGCTGATGGAGCTGGAAACGTGGAAGGCCGGCGGTGGCGCGCGTCAGTGTTTCGAGTTCTTCGTCGGATGATGAGAGACCTGGTCCCGAACCGTGCGCCACTGTGACCGCGTCTGCTCGACCACTTTGTCCCACTGCCGGCGCACCTCAAGGTCGGACGTGCGGTGGCCCGCACGGATCCGGCCGAGTTCGTCTCGTACTTCTCGTCCCAGTGCCGCCGACGCGACCAGGGCGAGCATGGCCGTGAAGAGGGCGGAGATCATCGCGAAGACCGCACCGACCACTCCGTAACGTGTGGCGGAGGAGTTGAAGAGACGTGGCATGTAGATGGCCGCGGCCACTGAATACGCCGCCGTCAGAACGGCGCCGGTGACGCCGAACGGAATCAGGTCCGGCCAGTTGATCCGCTTCGCCGACAAAATCCAGCCGCTCCAGACGAGGAACGCGGCGGTCACCGGTACCTCACACACCAAGGCGGCCAGACCCAGCCCGTGCTCGCCGAGAAGCGCGGAGAGCAACGTGATGACTGCTACGTAGCAACCGAGACTGAGGATCCACCACAAGCCGTTACGCGTGTTGCGCACACTGAGGGGCTTGAGTTCCCATGCCTGTTCGAAGAGTCGCTGTGAGGCTCGCGTGAAACTCAGCATGGAGATCGTCAGAAACACGACGCCGAAGATTCCCACACTCGCGCTGGTCTCTTCGGCGGGAGAGAACAGTGAGCTGACCGCCTTGGCGCCTGCACCGGTGAGGTTGTAGCGCTTGATGATCCGCTCGGCGGCGTCGTAGTGCCCGAAGACAGTGCCAAGGATGATGGAGACCGGGACCAACGCTGTCAGGGCGCTGGATGCCAGGGCCATCGAGCGGTCGAAACCCACGATTTTCTGAAACCGGTTGATGACCCGCAACGCGAACACAGGCCGCAGCCAGAACGTCAGCGTTCTGACGAGGCGCTCTCGATTGATCTTCGTCGTCTTGCCTTCCGTGAGGATGAGGACCTTAGGGGGCGGAGTGAGCCTCTGCGGTGGTCGCGGCCGTGGTCGGGGCGCCGAACACGCCGACTCCTCCATGTGGACGACACAAGTTCTGGTGTGCCTCGGTATCGAGCAGGACGTCGAAGGAGCCCTTGGCGGCCATGACCTTGAAGAGCCACATTCCGTACGGGGCGCTGTTGACCGGGGTGTAGAGGTCGGACGCCGCCTCGACCGACTCCACCGTGGCGACGGCGTCTCCCGCCTCGACCACCTTGCCGACGGAGGGCAGCTGGAAGAAGACGATGTCGCCGAGGGTCTTCTGGGCGTGGTCGGTGATGCCGACGGTGACGGTCCCGTCGTCGGTGCGGATCCACTCGTGGTCGTAGGGGTACTTGAGTTCGGCGGGCCCGTGGGACATGTGTCAGCTCCATCAGCCGTGGGCGGTGCGGGCGGCCGCCTCTGTCAGCGCCCGGCAGGGACAGCCTGCTGCACCGTCCGGACAGGGCGTGTATTTCGGCCCTCACGGTCCGCCGCGCGGGTGACACATGGTCGTAGTAGTCGCAAGCAGGTCTCGTGCTCAAGCCGTTTGTCGACGATCGCACTTACCGCCTGATCGGGTAGAGCGGGTCCCGGGCACCGGGCGGGTCGCCTGCGCGACCCGCTACGAAGATCACGCCGTTTGCAGCCGACCGGCACCGACCGCACCTACCGCCCCAGATCCTCGCCCTGGCGAATGACGTCACCCGCCTCGGTCGGCAGCGTGCCGCCCTCGTCCAGGTGCAGCCGGGTGAGATGGAAGGCCCGCTGCCATTCCACCGGCCAAGCCGGGCACCACGACGGGTCGATGTCCGGCTGCTCGCGCCGCTCCTCCGACCAGGCGCCGGCCGTGCTCGCTTTCCTGCTGCATCGTGTTCTGCCCCCCGGGGCAGGCCGATAGCTGGGTACGCGAGGGCGGTCTCGGATGCTGCTGCTTCGTGACTTACACGACGAAGTCCTCGAACGTCTCCAATTGGGTCCACCGCTTTCCGGCGCGCACGTGCGCAGACAGTCGGTCTGTTGCCGGAAGCGGGCCCAGGCCCAAGCCGGTGATCTCGGCGACACCGGCCACCGGCACCTGAAAGGTGCGGAAGGCTCCCAGCGAGGGAGGATCTCCTGCCCGTGCCGCGTCGGCCATGGCCCGTGCCTTGGCCACGCCGGTGGGCCGCGCGAAGCGTGGCATGCCTAGTGACGCCGGAGCGTGCTGGAGCGTAGCGGAGGCCACGGGTCGGCCGGAGGCCGGCCCCGACCCACAACGCGGCCCGGATGCCGAGCGCACCGCTGCACTGGACAGCTTCCTGCACAGCCACAACCATCACCGATGCCACACCGCACTCGGAGGACAGCCACCCATCACCCGCGTGAACAGCCCTGCGGGTCAATACATTTAGGGCCTCGCGGGGGCGTCGTCCCAGGCCAGGGAGGATATCCTCCAGCCCGCAGGGGTGCGGAGGAACTGGGTGGTCTTGTGGCCGCGGCCCTCGAACCACTCGCCGTTGTGGTAACCGGACTTGCGGTACTCGCTGAACCGGTGGGCGATCGACCCGAAGAGTTCGGTGCGCTCGGCCACCTCCCACTCGGAGAACTCCGTCAGGGTCCCGTCGGTGAGCATCTTCTGGCGTGGTGCGATGAACCCGTCGAGGTCGTAGATCACGGGTTCGTCGCCGACGTTCGCGATGATCCGTCCTTGCGGTACGAAGACGTCACGGATGACGCCGAGGTCCGGCCGCCTGCCGCCGGTATTGGTGAAGGCGCCCACGAACACGCCCATCAGCCGGTCGAGTTCCGCGCGGACGGCGGCCTCGGACGCGTCACCGGCGGTCGGCCACTCCTCGGCGAGGACCGACCACACCTCGATGTCGCGCCGTTCGCCCCGGTGGACGGAGTGCCGCCGCAGCACACCGTCGCGCCTCATGCCGAGCCGGCGGGCGACCGCGATGCTGCGGGCGTTGCCCGAGGCGGCCCACCATTCGACCCGGCTCATCCCGCGCTGCGCGAAGGCCCAGTCGATCAGCGCCCGGCAGGCCCGCGTGACCAGCCCCTGCCCTTCCCCCGCCCGCTCCAGCCAGCAGCCGACCTCGCACACCCCGGAGGCGGCGTCGAAGCGGGGGAACATGACGCCGCCGACCAGGGTGCCGTTCAGCCAGATGCCGTGGATCCGGGCGCCGTCCGTGGCCTGCCGGTCGGCGTAGCGCTGGAGGGTGGCCGTGGCGGAGGTGAGGTCGGTGCTGAGGGAGGCCCAGGGTATCCACGGGTCGACGGTGGCCCGGGCCCGGTCGATGTGGGCCAGGAACTCCGGTGCCTGCCAGGGCTCCAGGGGGCGGAGCTGAGCACGGTCGCCGAGCGGCAGGGTGAACATGGGGCCTCGCTCTCCAGGTACGTAACAAGCGTTCGGTACGTAAGCTAGCAGCATGCCGCCCGCACCTGGAGACCGTGAAGCCCGCCGCAAGGACGTGTCCGAGGCGGTGTGGCGTGTCCTCGCCGACAAGGGGTTCGGCGGGCTGACTCTGCGCGCCGTCGCCACCGCGATGGGCGTCTCGACCGGGATGCTCATGCACTACTTCCCAACCAAACGGGCCCTCGTCACGCACGCCCTGGACCTGCTGGAGAAGGACACCGCGCAGCGGCCCCGCAGAGCGCGCCCGGCGCCGGGGCTCGGCACGGTGCGCGCGATGCTCCTCGACATCCTGCCGTTGACCCCGGGCGACACCGCACGCAACCGCATCTGGGTCAGCTCCTGGGACCTCTCCCTCGCCGACGACGCCCTCGCCGCGGAGCAGGCCGGCCGCTACACCCGGCTGCGCTCGACGATCCGCCCCCACCTGGAAGCCGCACGCGACGCAGGCGAAATCCCGGCGACCGCCGACCCGGAGCAACTCGCCGGCACCGCCGTCGCCTTCACCCACGGCCTCGTCGTCCAGGCTCTCTTCGACCCCGACCGCTTCCCCTTGGACGTGCAGACCGCGATGGTCGACTCCTTCCTCGCCTCACTCGCCAGCCGCCAGGACCCGTCTGATAGTTGATCTTGCGGTGGGTCGTGGTGAGCTGACGGATGCGGCGTGGGAGCGGACAGCGCCTCTGCTACCGGGTGTTGATGGTCGGTCGTCCGTGGCGGGATCACCGACAGGTGATCAATGGGGTGTCGTGGCGGTTGCGGACCGGTGCCCTGTGGCGTGACCTGCCGGAGTGGTACAGCCTGAGTGGCGTACTGGATGGCCTGGAAGACGCCACGATGAGCAGTCGGCGGCGGCGATGGCCGCCGTTGTTGATCGGGCCACCGCCTCGAACCCCGTCCCTCTTTCGGTCGTCGAGAGGCCGACTGGCTGCTTCAGTTGATGCCGGTGCCGGCTCCCCGTCTTCATGGTGTGCCTGCGAGGACACCTTCGGCTTGTTGTCCGCGGACAACAAACCCTGGCGGATCGCGGTGACCGCCTCCTTCTCCAAGGCCTTGGCCTGGGCAGCGGATTCCTTCGTGTCGTGGTGGTGCTCGAGTAGAGCCGCCGCATCGAGTCCCGGGTTGTCCTTCAGATGGCGGGCGAGCGCTCGGCCATCACACTCGAACTCAATCGGACAGCGCGACCGGGGACCACATGCCGAACCACTGCTCGGCACCGTAAGCCTCAAACCGCTCTACCTCGATGAACCTCAGCTTCGCCGCGAGGCGCATCGAGCGGAGGTTGGCGGTCTGGGTGGCGAGCACCACTGGTTCGTCGGGAAGAGCGCCGGCGAACCAGTCGAGTGCCGCTGCGCACGCCTCGGCGGCGTACCCGCACCCCCACGCCTTCGGCAGGAACATGTAGCCGAGTTCGGCCTTCCCGGCAGCCTGACGAATGTGCCCCGTTGCTTTGGTGAGCGTGATCTGGCCGATCATCGTTCCGTCGAGATCGACTATGAAAAGGCCGGGGCGCCGGCTAGGCGCCCCGGGCATCGCGCGCTCGAGTTCATCACGCGGTCGAGGGCCGCCGAGGTAGGTGCCCACCTCTGGTGAGGCCAGCAGTTCGATGAGCGCCGCACGGTCCCGGGCCTCGGGCTCACGGAGCACGAGCCTCGCGGTCGTGATCGGGGCGGGTGGCCAGGCGACGGGACCGAGGTCAGTCATGCCGGCCAGCTAATCAGCAGGCTCGCCGGCGATCAAGAATCGCGGATCGATCAACCCACCGGCCCGGCGCACCCTCATCGACGGGCCCGGGACCCACAAACACGCTTGCCAGGAACGGGATGCCTCCCGCTCTCGTGGACATCGACTTCGGCAGCGGCGGGGCCGCCTCCCGGAAGTGCCAGTACTCCGAGGGCGATGTCGTGATGCCAGTGCCTCGGGCGGAGGCGGTGCTGTCCGGCCCGCCTGACGCCGAGTTTCGGATCTGAGGGAGCTGCAGGGCCATGATCGATTCGATGTGTTCCGCGCCTTGCTCCGGGCGATTGGACGACGGCTGGGCCGAGTCCTCTAAGGCGACGGAACGATTCGGGACCACACCGAGTGCCTCGCATGCCGTGAGATAGAGCTCGCTGCCCGGGCGTACGCGGTCGACCGGGCTGGGACCGGCCGAAGACGAAAGGTACCGAGAAGTTGGACGGGGCGACTTTCGCCCTCCTCGCCCTTGCCGGTCCGGTCTCCATCTCCCCCTTGACACCGTCCCCAGCGCAGGAGGCCACCGTCATGGAGCGTGAGCAGCAGCTCGCCGTGGCCGAGCAGCGCGAGCGGCAGCCCGCCGGCTCACGGCCTACGCCAGCCGGGTCCCCATGGCGTACAGGAACGGCGCGGCGGCCCCAGACGCGAGGGTTCTGACCTCGCCCAGCGCTCACGGGACACCGCGAGGGCCCACTTGTCAGCCAGTATCCGCGAAAGGCCCGCCGACAGGCCGTCCCCAGCACTGGCCTGCTCATCGAAACCCGCGCCCCCTTCGGGTCACCACCGCATCCGGTACCACCGACGACGCCTGCGGGGAGTCTCCCACCCCGACCAGCGCCTGCCGACCCGTTCGAAGAACTCGCCGACGCCTACCGACCCGTTTCCGCGACAGCTCCTTCCCCGGCCGCCACCGGCCGGCCGGGGAGCGGCTGGGGAGCGGCTGGGGGCTCGTGCCGACTCCTGTTCTTGACTCTTCCGGGGCACATGCCTGCGGGTCAGCCGCCGGCTTCGTCCACCGGCTCGGCCGCGTCGCCGATGGCCACACGCAGGTCATGCATGCCTTGCAGAATGTCGATGAGGGCTTCTTCCGCCCCACTCAGAGCACGTCGAGTTCCCTCCGTATCGCCACGCTCCGCGTGCAGCTGGGCGCCGAGCGCGTACACCGCGGTCATGACTGCAGCGAAGGCGGCCTCCCGCCCGGGTGGCAGTTCCTCCGCCTCGGGTTCGGAGACCTGCACTGCGGTGCGCTGCAGCCGGTTCGTCACGACGTTGACCGCGACGTCGGGATCCGCTCCCAGCTGTTCCCCCCAGCCGAGCAACGTCTCAAGGACGTCCTCGATCTCCTCTTCCTCGGTCAGACGGGTTGCGGTGGTGATCTCGAGTTCCGTCTTCGCCAGCAGACTGCCCAGCAGGTGCAGGCGGTCTTCTTCCTGCGGCCCCTCGGGTCGCTCCTTCTGATCTAGCTCCGGCTCAGCCGCCAGAGCGGCCAGCGCTGCGTAGATCTGCTCAGCACTTACCGGGCGCTCGCTACTGATGCTCACGCCTCCAGCTTCACCCGGCGAACGCGTACCCACCCATCTGGCACGTACGAGTCCCCGGCGAGTTCCACCAGCCAGACCAGCGCATGGCCGAGCAGATCGAAGAACTCGCGCATGCATGCTGACTCGTCTTCGCGCCAGCTCGTCCCACCGGCAGCCGTAGGCCGGTCGGGCAGAGGCTGGGCCCCTGTACCGGCTCCCGTCCTCGCCATCCACGGCGAGCATCAGGGTGCGTCCCAGGGGTGAGCGTCGACCTCACCCCTGGGGACTCGCGCCGCCCCGAGGACGCCACGGGCGCCGGCCTGACGCCCGCGCGAGCCCCGCCCGGGGCCTGGGCAGGGTGGCAACCAGCGTCACACCGGCCGCAAGCGGCACCCCCAGGACCGATCTGACCGCGTGATCCCCACGCGGTCCCGGTGCGGCCCCGCGCCGTACCGGCGGATGCCGAACGGGGGGTACGGCTGCGACATCAGCTCTTGCCTGGCCGGGGCGCTGTGCCGTGCGTGCCGGTGGGCGGTGCGGCACGCTTCCCGTCCGACCGGGCGGCCCCCTCCGCACGCTCACGCGCCACGGCATACGACAGCCGGTCCCAGCGCGCCCAGCGCCCTGCGATCTGCGCCCTGTTCCCGCCCTGCTCCCTCGCTTCGCGCTGCCACATCCCTGGGGGGCGTGTCGTCCCCCGTGGCGCGCAGCATCACGGACGTCGATGGAAACGTCGTAGCCCATCCAGCTGGCGGTCCACCTTCACAATGGATCGCGGCGGCTTCGCTCTCGACCAGGTGGTCAGGGGCGTCCGGTGCCGCCCGCCGGGGCCCAGCCGTTCCTGATCGGGCGCGCAGACTGACCCAAACGGACGCGGCGATGATTTCGGCGCGGGCTGCGGGTCGTTATGGGGAGGAGAAGAAGGAGGCGCGCAATGCCGACACAGGGACCCGATAAGCAGCCCACGACCGAGCTGGACACCCGCTACAGCTCCGCACTCAATCCCCGCCCAGGTGCCGCGGACGTCACCGCCACCACGTGGGCACAGGCCCAGAGGCAGTTGGAGGCCGCAGAGATCTTCTGGGTCTCCACGGTGCGGCCCGACGGCAGGCTGCACGTCACGCCCGTGATCGCCGCCTGGCACGACGGGGTGCTGTACTTCTCCACGGGCCCGGGGGAGCAGAAGGCGAGGAACCTCGCACACCATGCGCACTGCGCGCTGACCACCGGGGGGAACTCGCTCACCGAAGGGCTCGACCTCGTGGTTGAGGGCAAGGCGGAGCCGGTTGCGGATCCAGCGGTACTGGAAGAGGTGATCGCGGCGTACGAGGCGAAGTACGGGCCGCACATCACGTCGCCCGAGGGCACTTTCCACGGGATCGGCGATGCGTTCCGGAAGGGGGACGCGGTGGTGTTTGCGGTGGCCCCGACCACCGCGTACGGCTTCGGTCGGGACAGCGGGGTCTACACCCATACGCGGTGGGCGTTCTGAGCATCGGGCCCCCACTGGGTTTCCTGGAGGAGTACTACACCCTCGCCGTGCTCGCCCGGGCCGGGATCGGCACCGACCACCTGGACGGCAACACCCGTCAGTGCACGGCAACCGCGGGCGAGGCATTGAAGGAGCCTTCGGCTGCGACGGCCGGCCCGGCTGCCACGACGACACCGACCACGCCGATGTCATCGCGCTGTTCGGGCACAACATCGCCGAGACCCAGCCCGTGCAGTGGATGCGCATCCTCGACCGTCTGCTGTGCGTCGACCCGCGGCCCACGCAGGTCGCCCGTCATCCCCCACGTGCACCTGGCAACTGGTGCGGCGGGTGGAGCGGCGCACGCCCGAGTGGGCCGCCGCGATCTGTGACGTACCGGCCGCGCGGATCGGTGAGGCGGCCGAACTCCTCGGCTCGGCCGACAGGCTCCTGTCCACGGTGCTGCAAGGGGTCTACGGATCCCATCAGGCCACGGCCGCGGCCGTGCAGATCAACAGCCTGCACCTGATCCGCGGGATGCTCGGCCGGCCCGGCGCCGGCGTCCTGCAGATGAACGGGCAACCCAGGCGGAGAACACGCGTGAGCGCGGCGCCGACGGCGACCTGCCGGGTTTCCGTAACTGGCAGAACGACAGCCACGTCGCCGACCTGGCACGGGTGTGGAACGTCGAGCCGAAGACGATCCCCCACTTCGCACCGCCCACCCACGCCATGCAGCTCACCGAGACCGCTGAGCTGGCCGACCTTGTCCTGCCCGCGGCCACCTGGGGTGAGAAGACAGGCACGTTCACCGACGCGGACCGCACCGTGCACCTGTCCGACAAGGCCGTCCGCCGACCCGGCGAGGCCAAGTCCGACCTCGACATCTTCCCCGACTACGCCGCCCGCATGGACTTCCGCGACAAGGACGGCGGCCCGCTGATCACCTGGCACGACGCGGAGTCCGCGTGCGAGGCGTGGAAACGCTGCAGCGCCGGCCGGCCGTGCGACTACACCGGCCTCACCTACGACAAGCGGCGCGGCGAAAGCGGCATCCAGTGGCCCTGCAACGACCAGGCCCGGGTGCACCACGCCGCCACCGACCTCGCCCGCTGGTCCGAGGGAGATGCTCGCCCAGGTCGCGCGGGCCACCAAGGACGAGGCGCTCCTGGCCCTGGCTACGCAATGTCACCCACAGACTGTCCGGCAGATCCGCTGGACCAACACAATGATCTAAGTCCTCTCGCCGCAGATCCTGACCACCCTCTGACGCCACTTACGGCCCGGTTCTACGGCGCGACCGACATTGTCGAGGACCCCGGTGACGCGGGCGTGGCGAAGATCGAGGAACTGACGGGCGGGCTCGGCGCGCACTCGGTGGTCGAGGCCGTCGGGACGCAGGAGCCGACCGCGCAGGCGATCGGCGCCGCCCGCCCCGGCGGGCACACGGGCTTCGTCGGCGTCGACCACACGACGTCAGGTGTCCCGGTCGGCGGGGCGTCATCCGTCGTCCGCCGGGGAGGCGTGGCCTCCGGGCGGATGACGCCCCGCCCGGATCACCAGGTCTTGCCGGCCTGCTCCCGGACCGTGCGGTTGATCCGGTTGAAGAAGTTGGTCATCGCGATCTCCAGGATGATCGCGCTCAGCTGCTCCTCGGTGAAGTGGTCGGCGACCTCGTCCCAGATCTCATCCGTCACGCCCGGCGCGCCGTCCTGGATCCGGGTGGCCGCCTCGGTCAGCGCGAGCGCCGCCCGTTCCTCGTCGCCGTAGAAGGGCGTCTCGCGCCACGCGGCCACATTGTGCAGGCGCTCTTCCGTCTCACCGGCCTGCTTCGCCGCCCGGACCCCGGCGAAGACGCACGGGCTGCAGCCGTTGATCTGACTGGCCCGCAGGTGCACCAGCGCCAGCAGTCGCTTGTCGACGCCCCCGTCGTCAATCGCCTTGTTGAGCTGCTGAATT
Organism: Streptomyces sp. NPDC031379; assembly: GCF_055569615.1. Lineage (NCBI taxonomy): Bacteria > Bacillati > Actinomycetota > Actinomycetes > Kitasatosporales > Streptomycetaceae > Streptomyces > Streptomyces sp. NPDC031379. The sequence continues at coordinate 285,919 of NZ_JBVIIT010000009.1, forward strand.
GCTGTGATCACCGCGGGGTTTCCCGAGCCCTTCGTACGTGCTTCCATCGTCCTTGCTCCTTCATCGGTTACCTGCGCCCTTCCGGGCCCGTCATCCCCATGACGGAGCGGATCCGAGGAAGGTAACAACATGTCCGACACCAGCCCGGCGGACCCGACGGCCAGGGCGTTCGAGTCCCAGCGCGACCGCCTGCGCGCGGTCGCCTATCGCCTGCTCGGGTCGCACGCCGACGCCGAGGACGCGGTCCAGGAGGCGTGGCTACGACTGTCCCGCCAGGATGCGGCGACCATTCACAACCTCGCCGGCTGGCTGACCACAGTGGTCGGCCGGATCAGCCTCGACGTCCTGCGATCACGCCAGGCCCGCCCCGAGGCGTCCTACGACGACCGGATGCCGGAGCTTGTGCTGACGTTCGACGAGGGCCCTGCGCCGGAGGACGACGCGGTGCTCGCCGACTCGGTCGGACTCGCGCTGCTGGTCGTCCTCGACTCGCTGCGACCGAGCGAACGGCTGGCGTTCGTGCTGCACGACCTGTTCGCCGTGCCGTTCGACGAGATCGGCCAGATCCTCGGCAAGTCCGCCGACGCCACCAAGATGCTCGCCAGCCGCGCCCGCAGAAAGGTGCAGGCGATCGAGCGGCCGCTGGCCTCCGGGCGGGAGCAGCGCAAGGTGGTTCAGGCGTTCGTGGCGGCGGCTCGCCACGGCGACTTCGAGGAGTTGCTGCGCGTACTCGACCCCGAGGTGAGGCTCACCGTCGACACACCCGATGGCGTGGTCGTCACCCTCGGCGCCACCAAGGTCGCCGCCGGAGCGCGACTGGCCGGCGGCACGGCCGCGCAGGGACGGGCGGTGCTCGTCAACGGCCTGCCCGGGATCGCTTCATGGCGCGAGGACGGCACCCCGCTCTCGGTCCTCGCGTTCACCGTGGTCGACGGCCGCATCACCGACATCAAGGTCGTGATCGACCCGGCCAAGCTCGCCCTGGTGGACCTGCCGATCCGGTGGTGAGCCCCTTCCGGGTCAGGCACCGCCAGGGTGGGCAGGAAAGGCATGCGGATCAGTCGACATGGTTCGATGCGCGGGGACTTCGCGGCGCTCGACGAGGTGCCCGCGTTCGAAGCGGGCGCCGGCGCGGACGACGGCGCGAGGTGGCGTGCGTGGCCCGCCCACCACCACTGCCGGGCGGACTCGACGTGCCGGCAGACCTCGCCGTGCGACGACCGCCATGTCCAGGAGCCCGGCGGCCCGTACGTCGACCTTGGCATCTGGTACGTCGTCGGGCATCGCCATGGACGGCCCATATCACCTCCGTCGGCTGCTCGGGCAGCGGCTTGCCCCACCGGGCGACGCGAAAGGCAGGCGATGACGCGGCAGATCCGACGATTCGGAGGCCGGGCTCAGGGGCAGGCCTTGAGGAATTCGACAAGGGCCGCGTTCACTTCGCGCGGGCGTTCCTGCTGGGTCCAGTGCCCGCAGCCCGCCAGTTCGACGGGGTCGCGCCACAGGCTGGGCATCAGCTCGGGCAGGCGCGCGATGAGTTCGGGCGTGCCGGGGAAGGCGGGGACCAGGTCGCGGTCGCCGTAGACGTACAGGGCGGGCGGGGTGACGACGGCGCCGTGCCAGGCAGCGGTCAGCTCCCAGTTGCGGTCGAGGTTGCGGTACCAGTTGAGGGCCCCGGTGAAGCCCTTGGAGAAACTCTCGGTGAGCGCGTCGAGATCGTCCTCGGTGAACCACTCGGGCAGGACTTCGGGGTCCGGCATGGTGGCGAGCCAGCCACGCTCGGGGTCGATCAGCGGCTGCTTGCCCTCGCCGGCGTCGGGAGCGTCCCCGGAGGCCCAGTAGAAGAACTTACGCAGAGCGGTGCGCGTGTCCTTGGCGAACTCGGCGTCCGCGACTCCGGGACGGTTGAAGTAGTTCCAGTAGAAGCGGCCGCCGAACCTCTCGTCCATGGCGGCGAGCGGAGGCTGCGTCCCCCGGAACGGGGGTGGCACGCTCAGGCCGGCCACCCCGAGCACCATGTCCGGTCGCAGCAGCGCGGTGTGCCAGGCCACCGGCGCGCCCCAGTCGTGCCCGACGACATACGCCTTCTCCTCGCCGAGGGCCTGGATCAGTCCCACGACATCGCCGACCAGGTGGAGGATGGTGTACGCGTCGACGTCGGCGGGATGGTCGCTGCGACCGTATCCGCGCTGGTCGGGGGCGACAACTCGGAAGCCCGCGTCGGCCAGGGGGCCGAACTGGTGGTGCCAGGAGTGCCATGACTCGGGGAAGCCGTGCAGGAGCACCACCAGAGGGCCGTCGCCCTGCTCGGCGATGTGCAGCCGAATGCCGTTCACCTGGATCATGCGATGCTCAACCATGTGCATGAGCGTACGCGCCCGTGATCTTCGGGAGGCGGCGCCGGGCCCGCGCTCGCTGCGGGTCTGCTCCGGTCATCACAGAGAGTGGCCGCGCGCTCGGACGACCCGATAATGGGTCGACGGAGACCAGTGCCCGATCCCGCTTCCTCTATGGGGCGTGCTCCGGGAGTGTGGATCGCGATGGTGTAGCGGCATTGGCTTCCTTGCGCAGGTTCAGGTCCACGCTGTCGGCGGAGTCTCGTCCCTGGCATTTGCTGCCCAGCTCCTTCTCCGGGGCGCTCGGACCGTTGCTGCCGCCGCAGCCGGTGAGTGCTCCCCACAGCACCCACGGTCATCCCGACGGCGCTCATCCCCTTCAGCACACGTCTCATCGCGCAAGGCAGCGTACGAGCCGTCGATGATCTGTCAACTTCCCTATGCGCCGGCGCTGTTGGTGCCACTCATACGGTTCGGGTCGTTCGTGCTGGTGTGGTGGTGAGCCAGTTGTGGGTGCGGCAGCCTGGCTGGTAAGGGCTGGTGAGGTCTTTGGCGGTGATGGCTTTGTAGCCGTGGGTGTGTGGGCCGGTGGTGGCGAGTTCGTATGCGAGGGTTTTCGGCCAGCAGCGGGAGATGGTGATCCGGGGGTCTCGTAGGGGTGGCACGAGGCGTTCGAGTAGCGCTCGTCGTTGGGAGTAGGGCAGGCGGAGGAGTGGTTGCCCCGCGTACAGGATGTCGCTGATCACCAGGTGTGGAGACGGGTGGTGCGATGCGCGGGCCGGTGCCGCTGGCTCGGTGCCTGGAGTGATTATCTCGGCGTCGAGTACGGTTTCTCGGCCGTCTGCGAGCTGGGGGAGTCGTGTGAGTTCGGGGTAGGCGGCTGTGATGTCGTCGCCGGTCTCGGAGATCAGGTGAGCGCGTCCGTGCGCGGTGAGGTGGGCGAGGACGCGCTGTCCGTAGGTCACTGTCTCGTAGGCATATGCGGTGTGGTGCTGTTCGGGCAGAGGCCAGGGGCTGTGTGTGGCGGACATCGGTTGCCATGCGCGGAGGCGGTTGTTGAACCGTGCACGGGCTGCTGCATGTCCCGGGTCTTGCGGGGACGTGTTGTCGTCCATGGGGCCTTTCCTTTGCTTGCCTTCTTCCCAGGTGGCCGTGCAGGTCCTCAAGGGGGCTGTGGTTACACGTCCAGCTTTTCGTCGTGGGCGGGTGGGAGGCATCCACTGATCGGTGGGTGCGGCGGGGGACTGCGCGTTCATCCTTCGGTCACGGCGCCGACAGGGCGGCAGCCGGCCAGCTGACAGGCCGGGTGGCTGGTGGGTGTCAGTTTTGGTGGTGGATGTCGACCCAGATGGTTTTGCCGCGTCCGGTGGGGGAGTTGCCCCAGTCGGTGGAGAGGGTGTCGATGATGGTGAGTCCGCGTCCGTGTTCGGGGGGTTGGGTGGGTGGGGTGGGTTGGTTTGTTGTGTGGGTGTGGGTTGGGGTGGGTGTGGGGGGTGGGTGGGGTGGGGTGGGGTCGGTGTCGCGTACTTCGAGGCGGAGGTGGTCGGGGTATTCGCGGAGGCGGAGGTCGATGTCGCTGTCGGCGTGGATGAGGGCGTTGGTGACGATTTCGGAGGTGAGGAGTTGGAAGTTGTCGATGAGGTCGTCGAGTCCCCAGGTGTGGAGGCTGTCGCTGATGAATTGGCGGGCGGCTTTGACTGCTTGGAGGTCGTGTCGTTGGAAGGTGGCGCGGGTGATGCGGCGGTTGGGGCCGGGTTGGGGTCCTTCGTAGCGGGCGAGGAGGAGGGCGACGTCGTCGTGGTGGGTGGTGTGGGTGGATGCTTCGTGGATGAGGTGGTCGGCGAGTTTTTCGAGGGAGGTGGGTTGGGGGGTGAGGAGGGAGCGGGCCCAGAGGGCGGTGTCGAGGTGGCGGGATTCGGTGAGGCCGTCGGTGTAGAGCATGAGGAGGGTGTCGGGGTGGAGTGTGAGTTCGGTGACGTGGTAGGTGGCTTCGGGGTCGATGCCGAGGGGCATGTTGGGGGGGATTTCTGGTGCTTTGACGGAGCCGTCTGTGGTGCGTAGGAGGGGGGCGGGGTGGCCGGCCAGGGCTATTTCGGCGAGTCCGTTGGTGATGTCGATACCGATGAAGCAGCAGGTGGCCATGAGGTCGGTGTCCAGGCCGTGGAGGAGGCGGTTGGCTCGTGTCATGACGGTGCCTGCGGAGTGGCCTTCGGTGGCGTAGGCGCGGACGGCGCTTCGGAGTTGTCCCATGACCACGGAGCTTTCGATGCTGTGGCCTTCGACGTCGCCGACGATCAGTGCGATGCGGCCGTCGGGCAGGGGGACCATGTCGTACCAGTCGCCTCCTAGTCCTGCGGTGGAGGGGGCGGGGACGTAGCGGGCGGTGGTGATCATGCCGGGGACTTCGACGAGGTCGCGGGGGAGGAGTTTTTTCTGCAGGTTCTCGGCGAGTGAGCGTGCGCTTTCTCCGAGGCTGGCTCGTTGGAGTGCGGGGCCGAGGAGGTCCATCATCATCATGGCCACGGCTTGTTCTTCGGGGCTGAAGGTTCGTGGCCGGTCGAAGCCGAGGGTGCACACGCCTGTGGGGCGGCCGCTGAGGACGATGGGCAGGAAGGCGGTTGCTTCCAGGTCGTCGTCGACTGCGCTGGGGTAGGTGTGCAGGAGTGTGGTGCGGTCTTCGAAGAACAGGGGGGTCTGGGTCAGGAGTGCGTCGGCGTCGGGGCGGTGGGGGGTTGCTGCCGCGCCGTGCAGGAGTCTGAGGGCGACCGTGGGGTATCCGATGTGTCCGGCCACCCACAGTCTGCCGTCGGTGAGGGTGTGGACGAGGAGGGCGGTGGCGCCGAAGGGGGTCATGATGCGTGCGCGGGCGACGGCCATGACGTCGGGTATGCCGGCGGCTTCGTTGAGTTCGGCGGCCAGCTGGTGCACCTGGTACATGAAGCTGACTTCTGTGGAGCCGGGGAAGTCGGGCAGGCCCCATCCGATGTTGGTCCGTCCGGGTACGCGGGGTCGTGGCCGGTACAGGGGGAGCAGGGCTGGTTTGGTTCCGGCTCGCATGTCGACGGTGTGGGCGGCCATGGTGTGCAGGGTGTGGCCCAGGGTCTGGGCGCGTTCGGCCAGCCATGCCACTTCCTGTGCGCGCAGGAAGCGGGTGCGGGGCGGGACCCAGAGGAAGGTGAGTACTCCCAGGCGGCCGTTTTCGGTGTCGATGGGGAAGGCGACCACGGAGTAGGGGAAGGGGATGCGGCTGGCGAGTTTCAGGTCGGGGTAGGAGGGGGTGGGAAAGCCGGCCATGGTCATTTCCCCGGTGCGGAACGCGGCCGCGGTGGCGTTGGGCTCGTCGGTGTCCATCTGTTCCGGCATGGTGAAGATCGCGGGTTGGGCGCCGGCGATGATCGCGGTGCGCAGGGTGTGGCTGTCGTGTGCCAGCAGGTAGGCCAGGCCGGTGTTCGCGCCGAGTCGTTCGATGACGTCTTGCAGTGTGGCGGCGAGCACGGAGTCTCGGTGCAGGGTTCCGTATGCGTGGCTTGGGTCTGTCATGGCCGTCTCCCGCGGCAGGCACCCGTTGGAGAAGTGGGGGGCTGATGGTGAGGCGTTGTTCCTCAATGCTCCCTCCGGCCTGGAGCGGGCGCATCCGCCTGGACCGTGCCCGCTGGTGGAGAAGGGGCAGGGGAGGGGGCCGGGGCGGGTGTGGTGGCGCGTCTGCGGTGCCCTGACGGCGCGGGGGCTGACCCCGCGGCGGCGTGCGCCGGGGGGCCGGGCGGTCGGGGTGCTGGAGGGTCGGGGGGTGCCGGGCGGTCGGGGTGAGGAGGCGGGTCGGGATGCTGGAGGGCCGGGGTGCTGGAGGGTCGGGGTGAGGCGGCGGGCCGGGCAGCACCGGTCGTGTCGTGTCAGGCTGCCGCCGTGTTCGTGGTGGCGGCACCTGGTGCCCAGTCGGGGGGGACGATCAGGACGGGTGCTGCCGTGTTGCGCAGGCAGTACCGGTCGGTCGGGGGGCGTAGCCAGCTGAACGCCTGCCGGTAGTGCGGGCCGATCACCAGCAGGTCCTGCGGGCCGTGGGCCAGGTGAGCCAGGACCGGACCCAGCAGGCCCCGTTCCACCCGGCGCTCCACCGCCAGGCCGCCGGGAAGGCCTGCGCGTTCACAGGCGGCTTCGAGCATGGTCCGTGCCGACACCTTCTGGGATGCGTCGAGTTCGGGGCAGGGATAGGCGTGTTCGGCGATGTCGCCTCCGTAGGGGCTCCATACCGTCACGGCCACGAGGGCGGAACGCCGCCGGCGGGCTTCTTCGGCCGCGCACTGCAGCGTCACGACGCTTCCTTTCTGCCGGTCGACGCCGACGATGACACGTCCGGTGCGGTCGTTTCGTTCGTTTCGCATGTCACTCTCGCTTCACCTGCTGGGCGGGTTCGGTCATTGCCGTCACGACGCTAGGACTGCCGCGTGACGCGGTGGTTCCCCCAGTCGTAGGAGCTGGCGGACGACCGCTGTGTGGTCCACGCCTGCGCCCCGTCCCGGCGGACGACCGCTGTGTCGTCCACGCCTGCCGCCTGCGCTCCTCGCCCGCGCCCTGCGCCGGTGCCGGCCGCCCGTCCGTGTCTGCTGCCGGCTGCTGGTTGCCGTGGCTGGCGCCGGTCTGTGCCCCGTGTGTGTGCTGGTCGCGTGGTGGTGTCTGTTTGTCGGTGTCCCAGGGATGCGCCGGGCGGGTGTCCGTGGCGTGGGGCCGGCCCCGCCGTTCGCTCGTTCTGTGTGGCAGCGTGCAGGCCTGCGGGGTAGGGATGATCGAAGGAGTGGGGCAGCACAGCGCCGGAGCGGCGGGCGGGTGGGGGGGAGGGTGTGTGGCATGTGGGACGTCGTGCCGGGGGCCGGGAGGGGTGGTGGGCGGCGGCCCGTGTCTGGGGGTGTCCTGGCCGGCCGGGTGGTGCTGTCGATGGTTCGGTGGGTGGGGTTGGGGGTTTTGTTGGTGTTGGTCGGTGGTGGTCTTGATGCTGCTGCCTGCTGCCTGCTGCCTGCTGCCTGCTGCCTGCTGCCTGTTGCCTGTTGCCTGCTGCCTGTTGCTGCCTGCTGCTGCCCGGCGGAGCATCCTGGCTGCCTGTTGCTGTCTGCTGTCGTCCGGCGGAGCATCCTGGCTGTCTGTTGCTGGCTGCTGTCGGGCGGGGTGCAGTGGTGGGTTCTGGTTGTCGGTTGCCTGTCTGCTGCCGGTCTGCTGTTGGTCGGTGTTGTGGGGTGTTCTGGTGGCTGGTCAGTGGGTGGTCGGGGGTGGTGG